>NZ_CP171131.1:1253393-1566742 GCF_043187535.1 Luteimonas sp. WGS1318 | reverse complement strand
CCCGACCTTCCGCGCCGAGAACAGCCACACCACGCGCCATCTGGCCGAGTTCTGGATGATCGAGCCGGAGATCGCGTTCGCCGATCTGGCCGAGAACGCGCGTATCTCCGAGGAGTTCCTCAAGTACCTGTTCCGCGCGGTGCTCGACGAGCGCGCCGACGACATGGCCTTCATCGCCGAACGCGTGCAGAAGGACGCGGTCACGCGTCTGGAAGGCTTCATCAACGCGCCGTTCGAACGCATCGAGTACACCGATGCGGTCGCGTTGCTGCAGAAGTCCGGCCACAAGTTCGAATTCCCGGTCGAATGGGGCCTGGACCTGCAGACCGAGCACGAGCGCTGGCTGACCGAGCAGCACGTCGGCCGCCCGGTCGTGGTGACCAACTACCCCGAACACATCAAGGCGTTCTACATGCGCCTCAACGACGACGGAAAAACCGTCGCGGCGATGGACGTGCTGGCGCCGGGCATCGGCGAGATCATCGGCGGCGCGCAGCGCGAGGAACGCCTGGACGTGCTCGACGCACGCATGGACCAGTTCGGCCTCGACCGCGAGCATTACGGCTGGTACCGCGATTTCCGCAAGTACGGCACCGTGCCCCATGCCGGCTTCGGCCTCGGCTTCGAGCGGCTGATCGTGTACGTCTGCGGTCTGTCGAACATCCGCGACGCGATTCCGTATCCGCGTGCGCCGGGGCAGGCGGAGTACTGAGGAGCGGGGATTCGGGATGGGGGATTCGGAAAAGCGGATCACGAATTTTCGACCTATAGCGACCAAGGACAACGACCATGCGCTTTCGAATCCCGAATCCCACATCCCGAATCCCGACCGCACCGTGACCCTCTTCCTCGCCCTGTGTTTCTTCGGCGTCGCGATCGGCGGGTTCACCGCCTTCGTGATCTTCTGGCCGCTGTCGCTGGTGCATCTGCGCGACCGGCATCCGCAGACGCGCACGCGCCTGGGCGACAACGCGTTCCTGAGCCCGTCCGCGCTGGCCTGGCTGCTGGCGGGCCGCTACTACGAAGTGCCGGACCGGCAGTTCACGGGGCTGGCGACGCCGGCCCGCATTTCGCTGATGGTGATCCTCGGTGCGCTCGCGGCGTCGGCCGTGCTGTGGCTGTGGTCGATCGCCCCCTGATACGAGGATCCACTGCATGACCCGCGACGAATGGTGGTTGGCGAGCCTGGGCCGGACGGTGATCTGGGCGCGCCTGCGCGTGCTGGATGCCGGCACGGCCGAGGTCTTCGACAGCGACGGCAACACCCTGGTCTACGACAGCGAGGACACCGCGCGCGCGATGCTGATGGACGCCGAGTTCGTCGCCTTCGACGGCCTGGATGCCGACGACGCGCTTGAGCGGGGGTTCTCGCTGGATGAGGTCGCGCCGCCGACCGGCATCGACGACGCCGCGCTGCGCGAGCACATGGTGCGGTCGCTCGGCGCCCGCGCCTGAGCCCGGATCACCGATGGCCACGCCGCGCGGCTTCATCGACCCCAGCGCCGCGCGCCTCGATGCGCTGCTCGACGCCTACCCCTTCGTCACCCTGGTCACGGTGCACGACGGCGCGCCCGACGCGAGCCACGTGCCGGTACTGGCCCGGCGCGACGACGGGCGGCTCGTGCTCGAAGGCCATTGGGGCCGCGCCAATCCGCAGGCCCATGACGGCGACGACGTCCTGGTGCTGGTGCATGGCCCGTCTGCCTACCTGTCGGCGAGCTGGTATCCGGACAAGACGGAACGCGCACGCGTGCCGACCTGGAACTACGTCGTCGCGCATCTGCGCGGCCGCTTCGAGCGCTTCGACGACGAAGACGCACTGGGCGATCTGGTCGCGCGGACCGCGGACCGCTTCGAGGCCGAGGCCGGGGGCGACTGGCGCTACGATCATTCGGATCCGCGCGAACGCACGCAGTTGCGCGGCATCATTGGGTTTCGCGTGCACGTGCATGCGGCCGAGCTGACCCGCAAGCTCAGCCAGAACCATCCCGAGGCGAACCGCAAGGCGGTCGTCGCGGCCCTCGAGGCCGGCCCCGATAGCGACGCACGCGCGATCGCGGCCCTGATGCGCGACGGCCTGAGCGCCCCTGGCACCCCGGAGCCCTGACCCATGGATCTCGATCTCACCGGCCGCCATGCCCTGGTCTGCGGCGCCTCCGACGGCATCGGCCGCGCGACCGCACACGAACTCGCCCTGCTCGGCGCCGACGTCACGGTGCTCGCCCGCCGGGCCGACGCGCTGGCGCGCGTGCGCGATGCGCTGCCCACGACAGCGGGCCAGCGCCACCACGTGCTCGCCGTCGACATGGACGACACCGACGCGCTGCGCGCCGCGGTCGACGCACACGTCGCCGTGCATCCGGCGCAGATCCTCGTCAACAACACCGGCGGTCCGCCGGGCGGCCCCGCGCATGCGGCGCAGGCCGAGGCGTTCGTCGAGGCCTTCCGGCGCCACCTGCTGGCCGGACAGACCCTGGTGCAGGCCGTGCTGCCGGCGATGCGGGCGGCGCGCTGGGGCCGCATCGTCAACGTGGTGTCGACCTCGGTGCGCGAGCCCATCGCCAATCTCGGCGTGTCCAACACCGTGCGCGGCGCAGTCGCGGGCTGGGCCAAGACGCTGTCACGCGAACTGGCCGGCGACGGCATCACCGTCAACAACGTGCTGCCGGGCTACACCCGCACCGGCCGCATCGACCAGATCGTCGCCGACCGCAGCGCACGCACCGGCCAGTCGGCCGATGCGGTGATCGCCGCGATGCAGGCGACCGTACCGGCCGGCCGTTTCGCGGAGGCCGCCGAAACCGCGGCGGCGATCGCCTTCCTGTGCGCACCGGCGGCCGCGTACATCAATGGCGTCAGCCTGCCGGTCGACGGCGGCCGGATGGCCTCGATCTGACCCACGCGCCTCACGGACCCGTGACGGCGGCATTGCTCGAATGCCGCCATGCCCGAGGGTCCCGAAGTCCATGATCTCGCCGACCGTCTGGGCGCCCTGCTGCTCGACGAGACGCTGGACGACGTCTGGTTCCGCGACCCCGCCCTGCAGCGCCGCCGCAAGGTGCTCGCGGGCAAGCGCGTCGCCGGTGTGGTCGCGCGCGGCAAGGCGCTGCTGATCGCCGTCGACGGCGGCTGGACGCTCTACACCCACAGCCACCTGTTCGGCTTCTGGCGTCTGGTCGACGACGTCGATGCGCTGACCTCCGACACGCCGCCCCGCGTCCGCCTGCGCTGCGTCCGCGGCGTAGCCGCGCTCTACGCCGCGCCGTCGGTCGCGCTGTGGCGCACCGACGACCTCGACAGGCAACCGTATCTGGCCAAGCTCGGCCCCGACGTGCTGGACCCGGCCGTCGACGTCGCGGTGTTCGACGCGGCCCTGCGCGCGCCCGCACTCGCCGGCCGCGGCCTCGCCGCGCTGCTGCTCGACCAGGGCTTCGCCGCCGGCATGGGCAATTATCTGCGCTCGGAAGTGCTGTTCGAGGCGAAGCTGTCGCCCTACCGCACCGCCGGCGACCTCGACACCGCACAACGCCGACGCCTGGCCAAGGCCCTGATCGACGTGCCGCGCCGCGCCTACCGCGCCAAGCAGGGCGATGCGCACCCGCCGGGCAAGGACTATCTGGCGCAGATCAAGCGCCGGTTCCGCTTCGAGGTGTTCGAACGCGAGGGCACGCCCTGCCCGCGCTGCGACGGCACCATCGTCAACGCACGCATCGCGGCGCGGCGGCTGTACTGGTGCCCCGGCTGCCAGCATTGACGGTCGCCCCCCGGCCTTGCGGTTAGGCTAGACCGATGCAACGGCTGACGCACTGGATCGATGGCGCCGCATCGGCGCCGCGCGGGGATCGCTGGCTTCCGGTCGACGATCCGGCCACCGGCGCGTCGTTCGCCGAGGTGGCCGCAGGCGATGCGGACGACGTCGAGGCCGCGGTCGATGCGGCGGCACGCGCCGCGCCCGGCTGGGCCGCGTTGCCCAACAGCGAACGTGCGCGCTGGCTGGAGCGGCTGGCGGCAATGCTCGAGACGCGCCGCGACGTCTTCGCCCATGCCGAGTCCCGGGACGCCGGCAAGCCCTTCGCGCTGGTGCGCGACGTCGAGATTCCACGCGCGGTCGCCAACCTGCGCTTCTTCGCGCATGCCGCCACCCAGTTCGCCAGCGAATCGCACCACGGCGAAGCCGGGCTGAACTACACGCTGCGGCCGCCGCTGGGCGTGGTGGCGACGATCTCGCCCTGGAACCTGCCGCTGTACCTGCTGACGTGGAAGATCGCGCCGGCGCTGGCGGCCGGCAATGCCGTAGTCGCCAAGCCGTCCGAAGTCACGCCGCACAGCGCCACCCTGCTCGGCGAACTCTCGGGCGAGATCGGCCTGCCGCCGGGCGTGCTCAACATCGTGCACGGCGCCGGCACGGCGGTCGGCGAGCCGTTGATCGACGATCCACGCGTGCGCGCCGTGTCGTTCACCGGCAGCACCGCGGTGGGCCGCCGCATCGGCGCGCGCGCCGGCGCCCTCCTCAAGAAGGTCTCACTGGAACTGGGGGGCAAGAACGCCACGCTGGTGTTCGCCGACAGCGACTGGGAGGCGCATATCGACACGCTGCTGCGCTCGGCCTTCCAGAACAGCGGCCAGATCTGCCTGTGCGGCTCACGGATCCTGGTCGAGCGCTCGATCGCGACCGCGTTCCGCGAGCGATTCGTCGCCGAGGCGCTGGCGCTGCGGGTCGGCGATCCGATGGACACCGATGCGCGCATGGGGCCGCTGGTCTCGCGCGTGCACTTCGACCGGGTGATGGCCGCGCTTCAGCGCGCGCGCGACGAAGGCGGCCGCGTCCTGTGCGGCGGGCATGCACTTGAACGCCCCGGCTGGTTCGTCGCGCCCACCGTGATCGACAGCCTCGGGCCGGACACCGCCACCAATCGCGAGGAAATCTTCGGCCCGATCGTCACGCTGCAGGCCTTCGAAGACGAGGACGAGGCGCTGGCTCTGGCCAATGCCGGTGACTACGGTCTCGCCGCCTCGCTGTGGACCCGCGACCTGGCCCGTGCGCATCGCCTCGCGGCGCGCCTGCGGGCCGGCATGGTCTGGATCAATACCTGGATGATGCGCGACCTGCGCACCCCGTTCGGTGGCAGCGGCCAGTCCGGCCTCGGCCGCGAAGGCGGGCTGGACGCGATGCGTTTCTTCACCGAGCCGAAGAATATCGGCCTGTCTCTGGAATAATCACGCCATGACCGACATCGACTCCCTGCTGCAACGCAACCGTGACTGGGCCGAGCGCGTCCGCCGCGACGACCCGGACTTCTTCCATCGCCTCGAGAACCAGCAGACGCCGAAGTATCTGTGGATCGGCTGTTCCGATTCGCGCGTGCCGGCCAACCAGATCCTCGGGCTGGACCCGGGCGAGGTGTTCGTGCACCGGAACATCGCCAACGTGCTGTCGCACGGCGACCTCAACGCGCTGTCGGTGATCCAGTTCGCCGTCGACGTGCTCAAGGTCGAGCACATCCTGCTCGTCGGCCACTACGGCTGCGGCGGCGTGCATGCGGCGATGACCGGCGCGCGCGTGGGTCTGGTCGACAACTGGCTGCGTCACGTCGGCGACATCGCCTACAAGCACGCCGACCTGCTGGCGTCGGTCGACGACACCGCCCTGCGCCACGCGCGGCTGTGCGAACTCAACGCCGTAGAACAGGCGCTCAACATCTGCAAGACCACCGTGGTCCGCGACGCCTGGTCGCGCGGTCAGCCGCTGGCGATCCACGGCTGGGTCTACGCGCTCGGCGACGGCCAGGTCCGCGAGCTCGGCATGGACGTCGCGAAGTACGAGGACATCGGCCCGGCCTACGAGGCCGCGGTCGCCGACATCGCCCGCGTCGCCGCCCAGGGCCGGCGCGATGGCTGAAGCCATCCGGGCCGACGCGGCGCCACGGCCGGTCGGCCGTTACCCGCATGCGCGCCGGGCCGGTGGGCTGCTGTTCCTGTCGGGCCTCGGCCCGCGCAACCCGGCCACCGATTCGGTGCCCGGCAACGTGCTGGATGGCGCCGGCCGCGTCATTGCGCACGACATCGCCGCGCAGACGCATGCGGTGTTCGCCAACGTGCGCGCGGTGCTCGAGGCCAGCGACGCACGCTGGGAGGATCTCGTCGACGTGACCGTGTATCTCACCGACATGGCCGCCGATTTCGCCGCCTACAACGCGGTCTGGGCCGAGTATTTCCCGGATCCGGCGACCGCGCCCTGCCGCACGACGCTGGGCATCGACGCGTTGCCGACGCCGATCGCGATCGAACTCAAATGCGTCGCCGCCCCCCAAGGAATGACCCGATGATCCCCGGACCGCTGAACTTCCAGACGTGGATCGACGAGCACCGCCATCTGCTCAAGCCGCCGGTCGGCAACAAGTGCATCTACGATGGCGACTTCATCGTCATGGTGGTGGGCGGGCCGAATGCGCGCACCGACTATCACTACGAGGAAGGCCCGGAATGGTTCCACCAGCTCGAAGGCGAGATGGTGCTGCGTATCCAGGAAGACGGCCGCGTCCGCGACATTCCGATCCGCGCCGGCGAGACCTTCCTGCTGCCGCCGAAGGTGCCGCATTCGCCACAGCGCGGGCCCGATTCGGTCGGCCTGGTCATCGAGCGCAAGCGCCTGCCGCACGAGGACGACGGCCTGCTGTGGTTCTGCGAGCGCTGCAACGCCAAAGTGTACGAGGAGTACTTCCACCTCGACGACATCGAGCAGGATTTCTTCCGGGTGTTCGAACGCTTCTACCGCGACGACGCGCTGCGCACCTGCAAGGCCTGCGGCCATCTGAATCCGCGTCCCAGCCGCTACGAACTGCAGGCCGATTCGCAGGCGGATATCACCTGACGCAACGTGGCGGGGCGCAAGCACACCGCACGCAGGCGCCACCTTGCAAATACCCATATCGGGCATTAATGTGCCCGATATGGGCACAAGCGCTTCCAGTAAAAAGGTCAGCGAGGCCGCCGCGTTGTACGCGAGCACCAGCCTGTCGGACGCGCTGTTCACGCGCACCCAGCAGCGCGTGCTGGCCTGCCTGTTCGCAGGCGACGGACGCAGCCTCTCGGTCAGCGAACTCATCCACACGACGGGCGCCGGCAGTGGCGCTGTGCAGCGCGAACTCGCGCGCTTGGCTGGCAGTGGCCTCGTCAACGTCGCGCAGTTCGGCAACCAGAAGCGCTACAGCGCTAATCCGCACAGCCCCATCCATGACGAACTGGTCGCCATCGTCCGCAAGACCTTCGGCCTGGCCGCCCCACTGCGCGCAGCGCTGGCCCCGCTGGCAGATCAGGTGCAGGCCGCGTTCGTCTATGGCTCGCATGCGAAAAGTGGCGACACCGCGGGCAGCGACATCGACGTGCTGCTGGTCTCCGACACGCTGTCCTATCCCGAGCTGATGACCGCGCTGCACCCGCTGATTGAACAGATCGGCCGTGAGATCAATCCCACGCTCTACACCCGCGCCGAACTGCGCAAACGCCTCGGCGCTGGCAGTGGTTTCGTCACTCGGGTGCTCGCGCAGCCGCGCGTCTGGCTAATCGGAGACGACGATGCCCTCGCCGCTTGAGAACCTGGCGAGGCCCGGCAAGCCGCTGGCGGTCGAGCCACCGGATGCGGCCGAAATCGCCGGCCTGATCCGCTCCGGGCATGCGCGACTCGCGGACGCCCGCAACAGCGCACTCTCGCCGGAAAGCCGCTTCGACCTGGCCTACAACGCGGCCCACGCGCTGAGCCTGGCGGCGCTCCGCAGACACGGTTACCGCGCCCGCCATCGCTACATCGTCTTCCAGGTACTGCCGCAGACGCTGGGCCTCGGCCCGGAGGTCTGGCGCGTACTCTCCAAGGCGCACGAGCAACGCAATCTCGCCGAATACGAAGGCCATGTGGATGTCGACGAACGCTTGTTGCACGACCTGATCGCAGCCTGCGAGACCGTTGCCGAGAGCGTCGAACGCCGGGCGGAAACCGATAACCGATGACCAAACGCGGCCATTGATTCGACGACGAGGCGCTTCGGATGACGGCGCGCAATCAGCATGCAGCTGAGCGGAAGCTTGACCTTTGCTCAGTCCACTGCGGCGCAACACGAGTTGCCCGAGGGAGGCGATTACACTGACCGCCATGCTGAAGATCGACATCCACGCCCACTATCTGCCGCGCGACTGGCCGGACCTGGCGGGCAAGTACGGCGACGCGCGATTCCCGGTGATCCACCACACCGCCGACGGCCGCCACCGCATCTACAAGGACGGCCGCTTCTTCCGCGAAATCTGGTCCAAGACCTGGGACGCGCAGGAGCGTATCGACGACTACGCGCGTTTCGGCGTGCAGGTGCAGGTGATCAGCACGGTGCCGGTGATGTTCAGTTACTGGGCCAAACCGGCGCATGCGCTGGAACTGCACCAGGCACTCAACGACCACATGGCCGCGACCGTGTCCGCGCACCCGCGCCACTACGCCGGCATCGGCACGGTGCCGATGCAGTCGCCGCGGCTGGCGATCCAGGAGCTCGAGCGCTGCGTCGACCAGCTCGGCCTGCAAGGCGTGCAGATCGGCAGCCATATCGGCGACTGGAATCTGGACGCGCCGGAGCTGTTCCCGTTCTTCGAGGCCGCGGCCGATCTGGGCGCGGCGATCCTCGTGCACCCCTGGGACATGATGGGCAGCGAATCGATGCCCAAGTACTGGCTGCCGTGGCTGGTGGGCATGCCCGCCGAGCAGTCGCGCGCAGCGTGCTGCCTGATCTTCGGCGGCGTGCTGCAGCGGCTGCCGAAACTGAAGATCTGCATGGCGCATGGCGGCGGCAGCTTTCCGTACACGATCGGCCGCATCGAACACGGCTTCAACATGCGGCCCGACCTCGTCGCGACCGACAATCCGCACAACCCGCGCGGCTATCTCAAGCAGCTGTACTTCGATTCCTGGGTGGCCGACCCGCGCGCGCTGCAGTATCTGATCGACACCTGCGGCGCGGACCGGGTGATGCTCGGCACCGACTATCCGTTCCCGCTCGGCGAACAGGTACCCGGCGCCGGCATCGAGGAGATTTCGCTCGACGACGCATCGCGAGCGCGCCTGTACCACGGCACCGCGCTCGAATGGCTGGGCCTGTCGCCCGGCCGGTTTCTCTGACGACGATCCCATGCCCCATCTCATCCTGCATCACACCGCGAACCTCGACGGGTTCGATCCCGACCTAGCGTTGAGGGCCGCCAATCGCGCGCTCGTCGACAGCGGACACTTCGAGGATGTCGCGATCAAGAGCCGCGCACTCGTTCTCGACCATTTCCGGATCGGCAATGCGGATGACGGCCACGGCTTCGTCCATGCGACGTTGAAGATCATGCCGGGCCGCTCCGACGACATCCGGGCCGCGCTGGGACGCGACGTGCACGACGCGCTCGCATCCTGCCTGCCACCCCTCGACCTGCACTGCCAGCTGTGTGTCGAAGTGGTGGAGCTGCAGGCAGCCACCTATATCAAGAGCACGTACGCGGGCAGCGTCGTGCCGGAGACCCACGCATGACCGATCTGTTCACCGACGACTACGCCGCATCCGCCGACGCCGCCGATCCGCTGCAGCGCTTTCGCGCGCAGTTCCACATGCCGCGCTTCGGCGATGTCGAGCAGGCCTATTTCGTCGGCAATTCGCTGGGGCTGCAGCCGCGCGGCGCCCGCGCGCAGGTCGAGGACGTGCTCGACAAGTGGGCGATGGAGGCGGTCGAAGGGCATTTCCGCGGCAATTCGCAGTGGATGACCTATCACAGCCTGCTCAGCACGCAGCTGGCCGAGGTGGTCGGTGCGTTGCCGGACGAAGTGATCGCGATGAACTCGCTGACCGCGAACCTGCATTTCCTGATGGTCGGCTTCTACCGCCCGAGCGCGGAGCGCCCCGCGATCCTGATGGAAGCCGGCGCGTTCCCGTCGGACCGCTACGCGCTCGAATCGCAGGTGCGCTTCCACGGTTTCGACCCCGCCACCGACCTGATCGAAGTGCAGCCCGGCGCCGACGGCCTGTTCGGCATGGATGCGATCGCCGCGGCCATCGACCAGCACGGCCACCGCCTCGCGCTGGTGCTGTGGCCGGGTGTGCAGTACCGCACCGGCGAAGCCTTCGACCTTGCAGAGATCACCCGGCTCGGCCACGCCGCGGGCGCTGTCGTCGGCTTCGATCTCGCGCATGCGGTCGGCAACCTGCCGCTGCAGCTGCACGACAGCAACGCCGACTTCGCGGTGTGGTGCCATTACAAGTACCTCAACAGCGGACCGGGCGCTGTGGCCGGCGCGTTCGTGCACGCGCGGCATGCCACCACCGACCGGCCGCGCTTCGCCGGCTGGTGGGGGCACGACCAGGCCACACGTTTCCAGATGGGCCCGGACTTCCAGCCCACGCCCGGCGCCGACGGCTGGCAGCTGAGCAACCCGCCGATTCTCGGCCTCGCGCCACTGCGCGCGTCGCTGGACCTGTTCACCGAGGCCGGCATGCCGGCGTTGCGCGCGAAGTCGGAAATCTTGACCGGCTACCTCGAAACGCTGATCCGCAGCCAGCTCGACGACGTGCTCGACATCGTCACCCCGGCCGATCGCGCACGTCGCGGCGCACAGCTGTCCTTGCGCGTGCGCGGTGGTCGCGAGCAGGGCCGCGCACTGTTCGAGGATCTGGCCGCAAACGGCGTGCTCGGCGACTGGCGCGAACCGGACGTGATCCGGATCTCGCCCGCACCGCTCTACAACTCGCATGCCGACGTGCTGCGCTTCGTGCGCGCGGTCGCCCGTTGGCGCGACGCGTGAACACCGGCACACGCCATCTGACGATCATCGGCGCGGGCCTCGCCGGCGCCCTGCTCGGCATCCTGCTGCGGCGACGCGGCTGGGACGTCGACCTGTACGAGAAGCGCGGCGACCCCCGCGTGCGCGGCTACGAAGGCGGCCGTTCGATCAACCTGGCGCTGGCCGAACGCGGACGGCATGCGCTGCGCGCGGCCGACGCCGACGACGCGGTGATGCACCACGCGATCATGATGCGCGGCCGCATGGTCCATGTCGGCGACACCGAACCGGTGCTGCAGCGTTACGGCCGCGACGACGACGAGGTGATCTGGTCGGTGCACCGGGGCGACCTCAACATCGTGCTGCTCGACTTGGCCGAAGCCGCGGGCGCGCGCCTGCATTTCGACCAGGGCCTGTCGGCCGTGAACTTCGACTCGCGGCGCGCGATGTTCGTCGATCCGCGCGACGGCGGTGAACGCGAGGTGCGCTTCGAGGCGCTGGTGGGTGCCGACGGTGCGGGCTCGGCGCTGCGCTCGGCGATGCACCGCGTGCGCGATCTCGGCGAACGCAGCGATTTCCTCGATCACGGCTACAAGGAACTGGAGATTCCGCCGGCGGCCGACGGCGGCTTCCGCATCGAACCCAATGCGCTGCACATCTGGCCGCGCGGCCACTACATGTGCATCGCGCTGCCGAACGACGAGCGCACGTTCACCGTCACCCTGTTCCTGCCGCACCATGCGCAGACGGACGGCGGGCCTGCGTTCGACCAGATTCCCGATGCGTCGCGTGCGCGGCGCTTCTTCGAGCGCGAGTTTCCGTCGGCGCTGGCGCTGGTGCCCCGATTCGATGCCGACTGGGACGCCAACCCCGTCGGCCAGCTGGGCACGCTGTACCTCGAACGCTGGCATCTCGACGGCCGCGCGGTGCTGCTGGGCGACGCAGCGCACGCGATGGTGCCGTTCCACGGCCAGGGCATGAATTGCGCGTTCGAAGACTGCGTGGCCCTGGCCCGGCAACTCGATGCCCACGACGATCTCGCCGCCGCCTTCGCCGCCTTCGAGGCCGAACGCAAACCCGACGCCGCGGCGATCCAGCGCATGGCGCTCGACAACTATCTGGAGATGCGCGACCGCGTCGACGATGCCGACTACCTGCTGCAGCGCGCGCTCGAACTGGCCCTGCAGGACCGTCATCCGGGGCGCTTCGTGCCGCATTACGCGATGGTGACCTTCATGCGCATCCCCTACTCGCTGGCGATGACCCGCACCGACATCCAGCGCGGCATCCTGGAGCGTGCAACGGCCGGCCATGCCACGCTGGACACGCTCGACTGGTCAGCGATCGATGCCGAGGTGCTCGACCTGCTGACGCCACTGGAGGATGTGCCGGCATGAGTGACCGCATGTCCGTTCACGATCGCGCGCCGACACGGCCTAGCCCGGCCCCGGCTAGGCCGTCGCAGCGGACTGCCGCCACCCAGTACCGGTCGCACCGCGCATGACCGACAGCTTCCTCTTCTACGATCTCGAAACCTTCGGCGCCGACCCCCGACGCACGCGCATCGCGCAGTTCGCGGCGATCCGCACCGATGCCGACCTCAACGAGATCGATGACCCGATCGATCTCTTCGTCCGCCCCGCCGACGACCTGCTGCCCTCGCCCGTCGCCACCCTGATCACCGGCATCACGCCGCAGCACGCGCAGCGTGTCGGCCACCCGGAGGCCGCGGCGTTCGCACGCATCCACGACGAGATGGCGCGCCCGAAGACCTGCACCCTCGGCTACAACTCGCTGCGCTTCGACGACGAGTTCGTGCGCTTCGGCCTGTTCCGCAACTTCTTCGACCCCTACGAGCGCGAATGGCGCGGCGGCAACTCGCGCTGGGACCTGCTCGACGTGATGCGGCTCTGGCATGCGCTGCGTCCGGAAGGGCTGGTCTGGCCCACCCGCGAGGACGGCGCCACCTCGTTCAAGCTCGAGCATCTGGCCGCGGCCAACGACGTGCGCACCGGCGAGGCCCACGAGGCGCTGTCGGACGTGCGTGCGCTGATCGGCCTGGCCCGGCTGTTCCGCCGCGCGCAGCCACGGCTGTGGGACTACGCGGCCAGGCTCCGCGACAAGCGCCATGCCGCATCGATGCTCGACACCATCGCGATGACGCCGGTGCTGCACGTCTCGCAGCGCTATCCCGCCGCCCGCCTGTGCGCGGCGCCGGTGCTGCCGATCGCGCGGCATCCGCGGATCGACAGCCGGATCGTGGTGTTCGACCTCGATGCCGACCCCGATGCGTTGCTCGACCTCGATGCGGCGACGATCGCCGCGCGCGTGTTCGCGCGCCGCGAGGACCTGCCCGAGGGCGTCGCGCGGATTCCGCTCAAGGAAGTGCACAGCAACCGCTGTCCCGCGCTGGTCGCCTGGTCGCACCTGCGCGCGGAAGATTTCGCCCGGCTGTCGATCGATCCTGATGCGGTCGAGCAACGCGCCGCGCGCCTGCGTGCGGCCGGGCCGGATCTGGTCGCGAAGATCCGCGACGTGTTCGCGGTCGAACGCGAGTTCGCGCCGTCCGATGTCGACGGCTCCCTCTACGACGGTTTTCTCGGCGACGGCGACCGCCGGCGCGTGGGTCAGGTGCGGGCCACCCCGCCGGCGCAGCTCGGCACGCGCGACTACGGCTTCGACGATCCGCGCCTCGATGCCCTGCTGTTCCGCTACCGCGCGCGCAACTGGCCAGACCTGCTGGACGCCGACGAACGCCTGCGCTGGGATGACCTGCGCCGCGCCCGCCTCGCACCCGGCACCACCCAGGCCGAACAGGATTTCGGCAGCTATTTCACGCAGATCGACGCGCTGCGTGCCGAGAATGCCGACCAGCCGCAGCGCCTGGCCCTGCTCGACGCCCTCGTCGACTGGGGCCGCGACCTGCACTCCCAGCTCCACGCCACGGCGTCCGCATGACCACCTATTTTTCCGACAAGAGTTTCAAGTTTCTCCGTGCACTGGCGCGCCACAACGAGAAGCCCTGGTTCGAAGACCATCGCAAGGAGTACGAGGCGCATGTGCGCCAGCCGTTCCTGCGCCTGATCGGCGATCTGCAGCCGGACGTCGCCGCGGTCAGCCCGCACTTCCGCGCGGACACGCGCACCGTCGGCGGCTCGCTGTTCCGCATCCACCGCGACGCACGCTTCTCCAACGACAAGTCGCCCTACAAGACCTGGCAGGGCGCGCGCCTGTTTCACGAACGCCGCCGCGAGACCGCCGCGCCTTCGTTCTACGTGCACCTGCAGCCCGGCGGCAGCTTCGTCGGTGCGGGCTTGTGGCATCCCGAATCCGACACCCAGCGCAAAGTCCGCCAGTTCATCGTCGACAACCCGGACAGCTGGAAAGCCGCTGCGCACGCGCCGAAGTTACGCAAGGCATTCGAATTCGAGACCAGCGAGATGCTCGTGCGCCCACCGCGTGGCTTCGATCCGCAATTTGAGTTCATCGATGACCTCAAGCACCGCAACTGGGTGTTCTGGCGCACGCTCGACGACGACACGATGACCGGCCCGAAGTTGCGGCAGACGATCGCGAAGGATCTCCTGGCCCTCGCGCCCTTCGTCGATTACCTGTGCGCCTCGCTGGATCTGGAGTTCTGATCGGCGTGCACGGCCCCGCGGCGGCCGCGGGCCGTTCAGCACGCACTGCGCCGGCGTCTCCGACAATCGATCCATCCCGTTCGATCCGATCCCGATGAAACGACTCGGCTGGCTGTCCCTCGCTGTTCTCGTGCTGATGCTCGGCTATGTCGCCGCCGGCCCGTATCTGACCATCCACGCGATCCGCGAAGCGGTGCGCAACGAAGACTCGCGCGCGTTGTCGCGGCAGGTGGACTTCCCGGCGCTGCGCGCGAGCCTGCGGCTGCAACTGGCGGATGCGATCGTGCGTGAGGCCGGCAGCGACGTGCAGTCGAACCTGCTCGGCGCGATCGGGCTGCGCCTGGCGGGCAGTGCCGCCGGCACCGGCGTCGACATGATGGTGACGCCGGTCGGCCTGAGCGCCCTGATGCGCGGCCAGCGGCTGTGGAGCCTGGCCGGGGGCGCGCCACTGTCGCGGACGGACACCGACCCCGCACGCGCGACGCCGCTCGAGGACGCGCATTACCGCTACCAGTCGCCGTCGCGGTTCACCGCCACGGTCCGCGACGACCGGGATCGTCCGATCGAGTTCGTGCTGACCCGCCAGGGGCTGCGCTGGCGGCTGTCGGATATCCGTCTGCCGCTCTAGCGCCCGCCGCGACAGATGACGCGGCGGGCGCGAGGCGACGGCGGTGATGCTGCAATCCCCGCAAAGCACCTCACCTGTAGGAGCGCGCTTGCGCGCGAAGACGCTTTCCCGCCCACGCCCCATCGCGCGCAAGCGCGCTCCTACGGACACGGCGGGCGCGGATGGATCCCATGCATCGCCGCAGGCCCCTCTCCCGTCGGCGCGCGCTTGCGCGCGAAGAAACTTTCCCACCCACGCACCATCGCGCGCGCCTACGGACGCGGCGGGCGCGGGTGGATCCCATGCATCGCCGCAAGCCCCTCTCCCGTCGGCGCGCGCTTGCGCGCGAAGAAACTTTCCCACCCACGCACCATCGCGCGCGCCTACGGACGCGGCGGGCGCGGGTGGATCCCATGCATCGCCGCAAGCCCCTCTCCCGTCGGCGCGCGCTTGCGCGCGAAGAAACTTTCCCACCCACGCCCCATCGCGCGCGAGCGCGCGCCTACACGTGCGGCGGGCGCGTTTGCCGGTCCCTGCTGCGCGCGTGATGGAGCTTCGCGAGAGTGAGCTGCCCGCGCCAATTCGCGCACAGCCGGCGATTTTACGGACGCGTCGAGCCCGCCCTGCCGAAGCGCCCCAGGCGCGGCGGGTGGTACAGCAGCAGATACACGCCGATCACCCAGATCGACGCCGCGGCCCAGCCGGCGAGGATGTCGGACGGGTAATGCACGCCCAGATATACGCGCGACAGCCCTACCATCGGCACGAACACCGCCATCGCCGCGATCACCCACCAGCGCGCGCGCGTGGGCCAGGCGAGCAGCACCAGCACCAGGGCCAGCGTCATCGATCCCATCGCATGGCCGCTGGGGAAGCTGTAGGTCGGCTCAGGCGCGATCGAATCCCAGAGACTCGGCCGGTCGCGCGCGAACAGCTGTTTGGTGCCGAGGTTGAGCAGGGCCGAGCCGCCCGTGGCGAGTGCGGCGAACAGCCCGTCGCGCCAGCGCCGCAGCGCCAGCAGCACCAGGACCAGACCGATGTCCACCGGCACCACGCCCTTGGCGTAACCGATCTCGGAGAAGAACAGGAACACGCGATCGAAGCCGTCGTGCGCAGCCGCCTGCGCGAACAGCAGGATGGGTTCGTCGAACGGGATCGCCTCGGCCTCGTGGACCTCGTCAGCGAGCTCCATGAAGGCCCACATCGGCAGCAGCACGCCGGCGAACAGCAACAGCAGTTTCCAGCCGTGGCGACGCAGCAATCCGCCGGTTTCGCGCGAGCCCTCGGCGATGACCTCGCCGCCGTCAGACGGCATCGGCACCGCGCCCGTAATGACGGTGTACGTAGTCGTCGACCAGCGCGACGAACTCGTGCGCGATGTTCTCGCCGCGCAGGGTCATCGCCTTCTCGCCGTCGATGAAGACCGGCGCCGACGGCGCTTCGCCGGTGCCGGGCAGCGAGATGCCGATATTCGCGTGCCGCGACTCGCCGGGGCCGTTGACCACGCAGCCCATCACCGCAAGCGTCATGTTCTCCGCGCCCGGGTGGGTGATCTTCCACTCCGGCATCTTGTCGCGCACATGGTCCTGGACCACGCCGGCCAGTTCCTGGAAGAACTCGGACGTGGTGCGGCCGCAGCCCGGGCAGGCGGTGACCATCGGCGTGAACGCGCGCAGGCCCATGGTCTGCAGCAGTTCCTGGGCGACGACGACTTCCTTGGTGCGCGACGCGCCGGGCTCGGGCGTCAGCGAAATCCGGATGGTGTCGCCGATGCCTTCCTGCATCAGGATCGCCAGCGCGGCGCTGGAGGCGACCATGCCCTTGCTGCCGATGCCGGCCTCGGTGAGGCCCAGATGCAGCGCGAAATCGCAGCGCGACGCGAGATCCCGGTAGACGGCGACCAGTTCCTGCACACCGCTGACCTTGGCGCTGAGCACGATGCGGTCGCGGCCGAGGCCCAGCTCCACCGCGCGTTCGGCCGAATCCACCGCCGAGCGGATCAGCGCCTCGCGCAGCACGCGTCCGGCATCCCAGGGAACGGCGCGCTGCGCGTTCTCGTCCATCAGCGTGGCCGCCAGCGACTGGTCCAGCGAGCCCCAGTTGGCCCCGATGCGCACCGGCTTGCCGTAGCGCATCGCGAATTCGATCAGCTGGGCGAATTGGGTGTCACGCTTCTTGCCGAACCCGACGTTGCCCGGGTTGATGCGGTATTTCGCCAGCGCTTCGGCGCAGGCCGGCTCGCCCGCCAGCAGCTGGTGCCCGTTGTAGTGGAAGTCGCCGATGATCGGCACTTCGATGCCCTGCATCGCCAGCCGCTCGACGATCCGCGGCACCGCGGCGGCGGATTCGGGCGTGTTGACCGTGATGCGCACGAGCTCGGACCCGGCGCGCCAGAGTTCGCCGATCTGCTTGGCGGTGCCGGCGATGTCGGCGGTGTCGGTATTGGTCATCGACTGCACGACCACCGGTGCATCGCCGCCCAGGGCGACGCCACCCACGCGAACCTGGCGGGTGCCGCGGCGCGACGCGGGGCCGAACTCGGGCAGGCGCACGGGATCGGAGAGGCAGGCGGTGGCGGCGGATGCAGGCTGGGCGGACATCCGCGCAGTTTACCGGCTCCGGCCGGGGTGTTCGCTGACGCGCCGCGAAACCCCCGGCGCGGGTGCGACCGCTGGCCGCAGGGCGCCGGGGAGACGGGTGCTCTAGGATGGCGGGCGATGCAGCCGCAACCGCCAGCAACCGCCCTCGTCCGCACGCTCTACAGCCTGCGCTGGCTGGCCGTCGGAGGCCAGTCGCTGACCATCCTCTGGGCGACCCAGGGCCTGCACATGGCCCTGCCCCCGGGCCCGTTGTGGGGGCCGGTCGTGCTGCTGGCGGTGTTCAACCTGCTGGTCCATCTGCGCCTGCGCAGCGCCCGCGATGCGGTGCCCGCCGAGGCGTTCGCCCATGTGCTCGTCGACACCGCGGTGCTGTCCTGGCTGATCGCCTGGACCGGCGGCATCGCCAACCCGTTCGCGTCGCTGTTCCTGCTGCCGATCGCGCTGACCGCGATGGCCCTGCCCGCCGCGTGGGCGGTCGCCAGTGCGCTCGCCGGACTGGTCGGTTACCTGTTCG
Source organism: Luteimonas sp. WGS1318 (assembly GCF_043187535.1). Taxonomy (GTDB): domain Bacteria; phylum Pseudomonadota; class Gammaproteobacteria; order Xanthomonadales; family Xanthomonadaceae; genus Luteimonas. The sequence continues at coordinate 1,548,585 of NZ_CP171131.1, read as the reverse complement.
CGGTCGCGTTCGGCCAGCCCCTGCCCCACCTGCACGACGGGTTCGACCTGCACCTGCTGGGCATGGCGGTGAACTTCGTGCTGTCGGTGGGCCTGGTGCTGTATCTGCTGCTGCGCCTGGCCGGGGCGCGGGACCGGCGCGAACGCGAGCTCACCGCCCTGCGCGAACGCTTCGTCCGCAACGAGGGCATCCTGGCGCTGGCCACCCATGCCGCATCGGTCGCGCACGAACTCAATACGCCGCTCGGCACGATGACGCTGCTGCTCGACGATCTGGATACCGCCCGGCTGTCGGACGACGGGGTCGAAGACGTCGCCACGCTGCGTCGCCTGGTCGACACCTGCCGCGACCGCGTGCGTTCGCTCGCCGACCCGGCCGATCCGGCCGCCAGTACGCGCGTCGACATCGGCCGAGTGCTCGAACACTGGCAGCTGGTGCGGCCGGCCGTCGCGCTCGAACGCAGCGGCAACGTCGATGCGCAGCAACGCGTGGACCGCACCATCGGCCATCTGCTGCTCGCCCTGCTCAACAACGCCGCCGATGCAAGCGAGGCCAACGGCAGCGGCCGCGTCGACCTGCACCTGCAGCTCGAGAGCGGCGTACTCGACGGCACGATCCGCGACTACGGCACCGGTTTCGATGCCCAGGCGCCGTTCCTGCCGGTGCTGTTCCGCAGCGGCAAACCCGACGGGCTGGGCATCGGCCTCGCGCTGTCGCACGCGGCGATCGAACAGCTCGGCGGCGAGCTGGACATGGACGAGGCCGACGGCGGCGGCGCGCGCGTGCACTTCCGTGTGCCGGTGGATCCGGCCGACCTCCCGCCGCCTGCAGAGACGACATCATGAAAGGCCTGCTGGTCGACGATGACACCCTGTACCTGGACGCGCTGCGCCGCGCGCTGCAGCGCCGCGGCATCGAGTGCGAGATCGCGCCGGATGCCGCGACCGCGCTGGCCATCGCCACCCGCATCGCGCCGGATTTCGCGCTGGTCGACCTCAAGCTGGGCGAAGCGTCGGGCCTGTCGCTGATCGAGCCGCTGCGCGCGATCCGCGCCGACATGCGCATCCTGCTGGTCACCGGCTACGCGAGCATCGCCACCGCGGTGGAGGCGATCAAGCGCGGCGCCGACGACTACCTGCCCAAGCCGGTGTCGGCCGACACGCTGCAGCGCATCCTGCTCGAGACCGACCTCGCCAACCCCGCCGCGCCGGCCGATGCGGGCGACGATGGTTCGATCGAAAGCCCGACGATGATTCCGCTGCACAGGCTGGAGTGGGAACACATCCAGCAGGCGCTCAACGAAACCGGCGGCAACATCTCCGCAACCGCGCGGCTGCTGGGCATGCACCGCCGCTCGCTGCAGCGCAAGCTCGCCAAGCGGCCGGGGCCGGAGCGGCGGCCACCGACGGACGGGTGAGTTCGCGCCCGGCTGTGCAGGGCCGGATTACGGGGTTCGACATGGGCCCGAACGCCTGCAGGCATCCGTATCTGCGCGCGATGGCGCGTTCAGAGGAAGGCCTTCGCGCGCGAGCGCGCTCCTGCAGACCGACGGAACGCCAAGCTCCTGTAGTAGCGCGCTGGCGCGCGAACGGAATCTCGGCAACCACCACGCAACCTCGGGGCACGATCCCACCGCTCGCGAATCCACCGGACACGCGTGCCGCACGCGCGCACGAGCGGGCTCCATCGGCACCGCCCGTGCGCACCGTGCCGCGTCCGTCGCGCCTCGTCCCGCTGCGCGTCCGCCCTGGAAGGGCCTCCGATCAGTGCCCCGAATGCCCCTCGGCCGCCGGCGCATCGCCGGCGAGCGGCCGGACCTCGAACTGCACGGTCTGCGTGGGCGCGTTCGCGAACCGCAGCGTCGCCTCGATCGTCTGCCCCGCGCGCACCGGCTCGACCGGACCGATGAACATCAGATGGTTGCCGCCCGGACGCAGCGTGACATCGGTGCCCGCAGGCAGTTCGACGCCGTCGGACAGCTCACGCATGCGCATCACACCGCCCGCGTGGGACATTTCGTGGATCTCCACACTGGCCGAGGCTGGCGTTTCTACCGCGAGCAGCCGGTCGTCCGCATCGCTGCGCAGCGTGAGGTAGCCGCCGGCGACGGCCGCGTTGGGTGGGGTCTCGCGAATCCAGGCATCGCTGACGTGAACGCCCTGCGTGGTGTGCGCGGACGCGGCGGCCGCCGGATCGGCGGATGACGCCGGCGTGGCCGCGCCCTCGGACGCGGGCTGGCAGCCGGCCAGTGCAATCGCGGCCAGGCAGCCGGCGGCAAACAGGGTCGGTCGTGACATCGCGGAAACTCCTTGAACTGCGGCGCGGGGGCGCCAGCGTGGACGTGATTATCGCCTGCTTGTCCTACAAGCGCAGGCGCAGTGCCAGTTCGACCGAGCGCGGCTCACCGAGATACACCATGTCGGTGCCGATGGCGTGCATCACATAGACGCGGTCGCCGAGATTGCGGCCGCGCAGTTCGAGCGACATCGCTGGCGTGGCCTGCCAGCGCAGGTGCGCCCCCCACAATGCATAGCCGGCGGTCTGTACGGTGTTGGCGGCATTGGCCTGGCGCGCATCCACGGCGCGTAGATCCACGCCGGTGCTCCAGTCCGGTGCAAGCGCGTAATCGATCCACAGGTTGCCGACCCGCGCCGGCGTGTTCGTCGGCCGGTTGCCGGCGCGCGAGACCACGACACCGGCGACCGTTTCGGTGAAATCGTCGAGCCGCGCATCCACCCAGCCGGCATTGGCCTGCAGCCGCAGCGCCTCGACCGGACGCCAGTCGAGCGTCGCCTCAACCCCGCGTGCGGACTGCTCGCCCACCGGCAGCGTCTGCCCCGGATTGGCGGGATCGGCGATGGAGAGATTGGTACGCACGATGCGGTAGGCCGCCAGCGTCGCGGCGCCGCGACCGTCGTGGAATGCGCCCTTTGCCCCGGCCTCGAACTGGCGGCCTTCACTGAGATCGAAATCGCGCAGCGCGGAGAAACCGGCGGTCGAGAGAATCCCCGACGGCGGATCGGCCGCGGTGCTGGCCTGCACATAGACGCTGGCGCTGTCGCCGACGTCGAAGTTGAGCCCGACGCGTCCGGTGTCGGCGGTGTAGGCGCGGCCCCAGCGGGCAGGATTGGTCGGCGTCGCCGCGCGGTGGTTGATCACGTCCAGCTCGATGCGCTCGTGGCGCAGGCCGGTCAGCAGGCCCAGCCGCGGGGTCAGCCGGGTCATGGTCTCCAGCGACAGCGCCTGCGTGCGCAGGCGGTTGGTGGCACCGGGCTGGTAACCGGGTGTCGTACCGGGGATGTCGAAGAAATCGCCGGGCGTGCGGGCATCGAGCGGCACGGTGTCGATCGTGCCGGCGATCGATTGCGGATAGCGTGTCTGCCGGTTCCACGCGAACTCCAGGCCGGCCGCCCACTGCGTCGGCCGTCCCCACAGGGCACCGTCGACGGTCCAGTCGGTGCGGTTGCCGGTCACCTGCTGGTCGTGGCGCTGCTGCAGCACGCCCGAGCGCTGCACGCCGTCGCGTGCGGCGGTGTAGCGGTAGGTCTCGACGTTGCGGTAGTCGCGCTGCGCGTCGTAGCGATAGAGCGTATTGCGCACGCGGCCGGCAGTGCCGCCGTCCCATTCCAGCAGCGAGCGCGCCCAGCTGACGTCCTGGGCGTAGAACCCGTCACCGACGTTGTAGTTGCGTCCGGCGGTGCCGGGCACGATGCCCAGCCGCCCATCGGCGCCGAGCACCGCGGGCGATCCCCAGTACACGCGCGCGTCGTCTTCGGCCTGCGCCTCGATCGCGAGCGTGTGCACCAGCGTGGGCGACAGCCTCCAGGCCCAGGAGGCGGCGCCGGTCCAGGCCTCGCGTTGCTCGTTGTCGACCCAGCCCGCACGCGCGCTGTAGCCGGCATCGACGCGCAGTGCATGCGCCGCATCGGCGCCGCCGATGCGGTGGTTGATACCGCCCGCCAGCACCCGGCTGTCGAAGCTGCCGACGCTGGCGATGCCGCCGACATCGTCGTCATCGAAACGCGCGCGCCGGGTCACATAGTCGATGGTGCCGCCGACCGCGCCGGCGCCCGACAGGAAACTCGACGGGCCGCCCACCGCCTCGACACGTTCGTACATCCAGCCGTCCACCGGGCGTGCCGCGATCGAGGCGTACTGGACGTTGATGCCGTTGAACAGCTGCGTGACCTGGGCGCCTGAAAAGCCGCGCCAGGTCACCGCATTGCCGTTGCCAGGCGGCGAGGCGACGACCAGGCCGGGCAACGCGAACAGCGCCTCCTGGGTGTTGCGCACGCCACGCGCGTCGAGCGCGTCGCGGTCGATCCGGAACACTGAGGCCGGCGTCTCGCGGATCGACAGATCCAGCCGCGTGCCGCCATCGGCGCCGGCATCGAGCGCGGTGCGCGCGCCGGTCACCGCGACCCGGTCCAGGGTGACCGCATCCGGCGGCACGGCATCGACGGCCAGTGCGGCGCCCGGAAGGGACATCAGCAGGGCCAACGGCGTCAGGCGCGGCAGGCGACGGCGTCCGGCGCCGGGCGGAAACGAGAAACGGGTCATGCGCGCGTGCCGCGATCGAGGGCCCACGAGGCTAGGTGCGCGCGTCGTCTCCGCCAATGCGACCCGGTGTCGCACCCGGGCGTGTCCCGGCCGCCCGGGTATCCTGTGCCGATGCACGATGCCCCCGCTTCCGACGTCCTGACCCCGAGCCAGCTCAACATCCTCGCCCGCGGACTGCTCGAAGACGCATTCCCGCAGGTGGTGGTCGAGGGCGAGCTCGGCAACGTCTCGCGCCCGGCCTCCGGGCACATCTACTTCACCCTCAAGGATGCGCGCGCCCAGGTGCGCTGCGCGCTGTTCAAACCCAAGAGCCAGTGGCTGCGCTTCGCGCCGCGCGACGGCCTGCAGGTGCGCGCGCGCGGCCGGGTCACGCTGTACGAGGCGCGCGGCGAGTACCAGCTGATCCTCGACACGCTGGAGGAAGCCGGGGAAGGCGCGCTGCGCCGCGCGTTCGATGCGCTCAAGGCCAGTCTGCAGGCCGAGGGGCTGTTCGAGGCTGCGCGCAAGCGCCCCCTGCCCGCGTTGCCGCGCCGCCTCGGCGTGATCACGTCGCCGTCGGGCGCCGCGGTGCGCGACGTGCTCAGCGTGCTGGGCCGGCGGTTTCCGCTGCTCGAGGTCGACATCCTGCCGGCCCTGGTGCAGGGCACCGAGGCGCCGGCCCAGCTGCTGCGCATGCTGCAGGCGGCCGCGGCATCGGGCCGCTACGACGTCCTGCTGCTGACCCGTGGCGGTGGCTCGCTGGAAGACCTGTGGGCGTTCAACGATGAAGCCCTGGTGCGTGCGGTCGCGGACTCGCCGGTGCCGGTGGTGTCGGCGGTCGGTCACGAGACCGACTTCAGCCTCACCGATTTCGCCGCCGATCTGCGCGCGCCGACGCCATCGGCTGCGGCCGAACTGCTGACACCGGACCGGATCGATCTGCTCGGGCGCACGCGCCAGCTGCAGCGCCATGTCGAGACCGCGCAGCGGCGTGCGCTGCAGGACCGGCACCAGCGCATCGACCGGCTCGGCCTGCGGCTGCAGGCGTTGCGCCCGCAGGCGCGGCTCGATGCGCTAAGCGTTCGTCAGGACACGGCGATGCGGCGGCTGGCCGCGGCGTTCGACCGCCAGCTCCAGCAGCAACGCGCACGCGTCCGTCACGCCGCCGTGGGGCTGCAGGCCGGTTCTCCGCAGCGTCGGCTGCAGGCCTTGCGCCAGCAGCTGGACGCGTTGCGCGCGCGCCCCGAAGCGGCCCTGCGCCGTCGCCTGCAGCGCGACGCGCTGCAGTTGCGGGGCCTCGCACGTTCGCTGGAAGCGGTGAGCCCGCTGGCGACGATCGCGCGCGGCTACAGCATCCTGCAACGCGAGGACGGCACCGTGGTCCGGCGCATCGACGATGTGGCGCCCGGCGATGCGCTGCAGGCGCGGCTGACCGACGGCCGCCTGCATGTGCGGGTGGAGTCGTCGGAATCCTGAGCGGTCGATCACGGCGTGACCGCCGCTGCAATCGGCGCCGGCGCCGACACCGGCGTTGCACCGGGCGGTTCGGGTTTCGTGAGAATCGTCCGCGGCGCGCGGACGGGGGCACTCCTGGTACAGCCTCATCGCGCGCGAGCGCGCTCCTACAGGCGCGTTGCTCCCGTGTAGGAGCGCGCTCGCGCGCGAAGGGCGTTCCCCGTAACCCCTAAATGTCCGACGCCGGAAACACACGGCCACCGACATCGCCGATCCCGACCCGAACAGAGCATCCCACCCCGCCTCGCCTGTCGCTCACGCCAGCGCTGTCATGCTGGGCGCCCACGTCACGACGGAGTTCCCGCACGATGACCAAGGCGTCCGACCTGTTCGTCCAGGCGCTCGAAGCCGAGGGCGTGACCCACGTCTTCGGCATTCCCGGCGAGGAAAATCTCGACCTGCTCGAATCCCTGCGCGCATCCGATATCGCGCTCGTCCTCACCCGTCACGAACAGGCCGCCGGCTTCATGGCCGCGACCTACGGTCGCCTGACCGGCAACGCCGGCGTCTGCCTGTCGACGCTCGGCCCCGGCGCGACCAATCTCGTCACGCCGGCCGCCTACGCGCAGCTCGGTGCGATGCCGATGCTGATGATCACCGGGCAGAAGCCGATCCGCACCAGCAAGCAGGGGCATTTCCAGATCGTCGACGTGGTCGACATGATGCGGCCGCTGACCAAGTCGACCCACCAGCTGGTGTCCGCCGATGCCATTCCGGCGCGGGTCCGCGATGCATTCCAGCGCGCGGAAGAAGAGCGCCCGGGCGCGACCCATCTCGAGCTGCCGCAGGACATCGCCGGCGACGACACCGATGCACGCCTGCTGCCCGCGCCCTACACGCGCCGGCCGCTGGCCGAGCACAAGGCGATCGCGCATGCGGCCGAGGCGATCCGAAACGCCAAGCATCCGCTGCTGATGCTCGGCGCGGGCGCCAACCGCAAGACCACGGCGCGGATGCTGCGCGCCTTCGTCGACCGGCTCGGCATCCCGTTTTTCAGCACGCAGATGGGCAAGGGCGTGCTCGACGAGACGCATCCTCTGTGGCTCGGCACCGCCGCGCTGTCGGACAAGGATTTCGTGCACCGCGCGATCGACGCGGCCGACTGCATCATCAACATCGGCCATGATGTCATCGAGAAGCCACCGTTCTTCATGCGCGGCGGCCGGCGCACGGTGATCCACGTGAACTACGAAAGTGCCGTCGTCGACCAGGTGTATTTCCCGCAGATCGAAGTCGTCGGCGACATCGCCAATACGGTGTGGCAGCTGGCCGAAGCGCTGGATGCGCCGCAGCCACACTGGGACTTCGCGTTCTTCGACCGCGTGCGCACCGCACTGTGCGAGAACATCGCCGAACTCGCATCCGATGACCGCTTCCCCGTCCACGGCCCGCATCTCGTCAGGACACTGCGCGATGCGTTGGACCCGCAAGACATCGTGTGTCTCGACAACGGCCTCTACAAACTGTGGTTCGCACGCAACGACCGCTGCCGTGAACCGAACACCCTGCTGCTCGACAACGCGCTCGCCACGATGGGCGCGGGCCTGCCATCGGCGATCGCGGCGAAGCTGGTGCACACCGACCGCAAGATCGTCGCGGTCTGCGGCGACGGCGGCTTCATGATGAATTCGCAGGAGCTCGAGACCGCGGTACGGCTGAAGCTCGATCTCGTGGTCATCGTATTGCGCGACGATGCCTACGGCATGATCAAGTGGAAGCAGCAGCACGAGGATTACCCGGTCTACGGCATGGATTACGGCAATCCCGATTTCGTGCGCTATGCGCAGAGCTACGGCGCGCGCGGCCATCGTCCGGACAGCGCTGTCGCGTTCGCCGACATCCTGCGCACCGCACTGGACACGCCTGGCGTGGACCTGATCGATCTCGCCATCGACTATTCCGACGACGACGCCCTGCTCAATACCGACATTCCCGCGCGCAGCGCCGCGATCGACTGATCCGCGCCGCGTATTTTCTTTCCGTCCGATTCCGGAGCGCCCCATGGCCAAGAAGACGACCGCCCGCAAGACCACCGGGCTCGCACGCAGCTATCCCTACTACCTCGCGAATGCCGCCGTCGCGGCGAACACCGATCTCGAGGTGCGCGACAAGTACAGCGGGAAGGTCGCCACGCGCGTTGCGATGGGCGACGCCGCTGCGATCCGCAAGGCGATCGTCGCCGCCCACAAGGCGCGCGGACCGATGGCCGATTTCCCGCCCGACAAGCGCCGCGACGTGCTCGAGCACTGCGTGCGACGTTTCGAGGAACGCTTCGACGAGCTCGCGCTCGCGCTGTGCATCGAGGCCGGCAAGCCGATCAAGGATGCCCGCGGCGAAGTCACCCGCCTGATCGACACCTTCCGCATCGCCGCCGGCGAAGCCACGCGCAGCGAAGGCGAGACGCTCGAACTGCAGATCTCCGAGCGCACGCGCGGCTACCGCGGCATGGTCAAGCGGGTTCCGATTGGCGTCTGCAGCTTCATCACGCCGTTCAACTTTCCGCTCAACCTGGTGGCGCACAAGGTGGCGCCAGCGATCGCGGCCGGGTGCCCGTTCGTGCTCAAGCCGGCGGCGAAGACCCCAGTCGGCGCGCTGATCATCGGCGAGATCCTGGCCGAGACCGACCTGCCCAAGGGTGCGTTTTCGGTGATTCCCTGCAGCAACGAGGACGCCGCGGCGCTGACCGAGGACGAGCGCATCGCGCTGCTGAGCTTCACCGGCGGCCTGATCGGCTGGGACCTCAAGGCACGCGCCGGCAAGAAGAAGGTCGTGCTGGAACTCGGCGGCAACGCGGCCTGCATCGTCGACGAGGATCCCGGCCTGCCGCTGGACAAGGTGGTCGAACGCCTGGTGTTCGGGGCGTATTACCAGTCAGGCCAGAGCTGCATCGGCGTGCAGCGCATCTACGCGCATCGCAGCGTGCATGAAGCCCTGCGCCGCAAGCTCAAGAAGGCGATCGGTGCGCTGCGCAGCGGCGATCCGCGTGATGAGAACACGTTCGTCGGCCCGGTCATCGACAGCGACGCGGCCGACCGGATCGAATCCTGGATCGACGCCGCCCGCAAGGCCGGCGCCAAGGTCATCGCCGGCGGCAAGCGCGAGGGCAACATCATTCCCGCGACGCTGCTGGAGAAAGTGCCGCGCGATGCGGACCTGGAGCGCAAGGAAGTGTTCGGCCCGGTTGCATTGCTGGAACCGGTCGACAGCTTCGATGAAGCGATCGCGCGGGTGAACGACAGCGACTTCGGCCTGCAGGCCGGCGTGTTCACCGGCAACCTCGCCCACGCGATGCGCGCCTGGGATCGCATCGAGGCCGGCGGCGTGATCGTCGGCGACGTGCCGAGCTTCCGCGTCGACAACATGCCCTACGGCGGCATCAAGGATTCGGGCTGCGGCCGCGAAGGCGTGAAGTACGCGATCCGCGACATGACCGAGGAGCGCCTGCTGGTGATCCGCGACCCGGCCTGAGCCGGGTCCGTACCTGCCCGCTCAGGCAATCGCGCGCTGGGCGGCCGGGTCGCTGGACTGGCTCGCAGCCGGTTCGGCGGCGTCGCCACGCAGCGCGCTGCGCAGCAGGTCAATAGGAGCCGGTGTCGTCGTCGACGCATCGGCCTCCATCGCGGCATCGAACACGCGGACCTGCCGTCGCCCGCCCCGCTTCGCGGCGTACATGGCCTGGTCGGCCTGGCGCATCAGCGCGGCGAGGCTGTAGCCCGCGCTGTCGACCGACGCCACGCCGAAGCTGGCCGCGATCCGGAACGCATAGCCCGCCGCGCCCGCATCGATCGCCCCGAAGCGCGCCTGCGCATCGCCGGCCAGCCGGATCGCCGCCGTCGTGTCCAATCCGGGCAGGAACAACGCGAACTCCTCGCCGCCCAGCCGTCCGAACGCATCCACGTCACGGCACAGCGGGCGCACCGCCTCGGCCACGCGTTGCAGCGCCCAGTCGCCGGCGGCGTGCCCGAAGCGGTCGTTGACCTGCTTGAAATGGTCGAGGTCGAACATCACCAGCACCGCAGGCTCGGCATCCCGCGCGCACTGTACGAGCGCAGCGGCGGCGCGTTCGGAAAAATGCTGCCGGTTGCAGATGCCGGTCAGCGCATCGGTTTCGGTCATGCGCTTGAGGCGCACCTGCAGCCGCTTGGTCTTGTAGGCCCAGTACCCCACCGACGTCATACCCGCGATGAGCACCAGCGCCAGCAGCAACCAGTTCTGCGCACGCTGTTCGGTGACGCGCTTCTGAAGCTCCAGGAGCTGGTTCTTCTGATGCAACAGTTCGATCTGCTGCGCCTGCTGCAAGGACTGGTGGCGCACCACCTGATAGGCCATCTCGCGCGACTTCACATCGTTGAAATGCGCGCGTTCGGCTTCGGCGTAGAGGCGGTATGCGGAAAGTGCCGCCGCCATATTGCCGTCCTCCAGTGACAGCAGGTACTGGACATGGTGGGCTTTGACGACAGCCTCGGCCGACATCGCCTCGTTGCTGATAGCCAACGCCTCCTCGGAGTGGAAACGCGCAGCGCGCTGGTCGCCAGCTTTCAAAGCGAGCTCAGCAAGCATTGCGTGGTATTGCGCGATGATGAAGGGGTAGCCCGTCGCCTCGACTTCTTCCAGATGCTCGGACAGAAGCGTGCTCGCGTCACTCACGCGCCCCTGCCTCTCCATCTGACTTGCCAGATGCCAGCGTACGAACGCGGCAATAATCGGCTCGCCGTCGCATTGGCGAACCCCTTCTAGTGCGAGCGTATCGTCGAACGAGCGCCCGAGTCCGTTCTGGGCTTCAAGCGTAACGCCCGCGATCGCACATGCGGTGCGCTCGGAGGGCTGATCTCCTGCGACCGCGTCGGCATGGCGCAGAGCAAGAGAGTACTCGCCAACTTGGTTGTAAACGATGGCGGCGACCATCAGACCACGATGTTTGAGATCCCTGTCTTCCATGCCGTCAGCCAGTGGAAGCATGGCGTCCAGCGCACGCAACGCGTCTTCAAACTGCCGCTGTACGGCATAAGTATTCGCCAGCATCGACGCGGCGGCGAATCGCGTCCGTGTGTCGGGCGAATTTTCCAGAACCTGCTGGAGTTCTGAGATCGCGAGCGCGGACTTACCGCTTGTAATCGAGCGATGCACCCGAAGCAACCTGATCCGTCCGATCTGCTCCGATGTAGCCCGGTTAAGCATCCCGTCCATTTGCCCGAGCAGGGCGTCAACGCGTTTGGGATCCGATGTCCGCAGCGCATCGGCTTCGTCGATCAGTAAGTCCAGCGGCGGATAGGCAAGTGCGCCTCCGGCATACCCCAACACGAAAGCTAAGAAAGCCGAAAGCAGGCAGCCGCGCGCGCGCCCCAGGGCGCGCCGCGGATCCAGATCAAATGTGCGGCGAATCCTGCTCATCCTGATCCCGCTTACCTTCATCGTCCTGATCCGGTTGATCACCCTGCGGTTCGGTCTCCCCCCCGTCGGGGGTCATGATGATGCAGGTCATCGCAGATACGCGGCCCTGCGCCGCTTGTCGGCTCAAATCAGCGAGTGTGCTGTGCTGGCTCTCTGCTCCAAAAGCCGTTTCCATACCTAAAGATTCGAGTTGTGCAATGACATCCAGCATTTGATCCCCTTTTTAAAATATGACGGCTCGGCCCAGAGGCCTCACGCATCAGCAAACAGACGCCCCCACATCACCTCATCCCGCACCATCGCCCGCCCCGGCGGCACCACGAGCGTGGTGTGCTGGTGCAGCGTGGCGTCGACGAGCCCCCTGAGCGGCACCCGCTCCACCCGGGGCCGCGCGACCGCGAGCGTAGCAGCTTCATAGAGCGTCACGACATGGTCCAGGGGGTAGTCCTCCGACAGACGGTCGACCAGCAGCGCCCGCTCGGCGGCTGTATTGGTGAAACGGCCTGTGTCACGGATTCCGGCCACGCCCACCTGCCACAGCACGAGCCAGGCGGACGGGTCGATGATCCGGCGGTAGAACATGAACTGGCTGGCTTCGTAGTGCTGGCAGCCGACCTCGCCCGGGTCGACCCCCAGATCCGCGTACAGGCAGTCCTCGGCCGAAATGCCCGGCTCCATCACGGCCTGGAAGCCCTCGGCGCGCGCCGCGGCGATCGCCCGGTGCGGGACGCAGGCGAACACGCCCGGATGGCCGTAGAACGCGCCGCAGACCTCGCGGCCGGCGCGCACCTCGGCGAGCATCGCCTCGACCATGTCGGCATAGGTGCGGTGCCGCGACCGGCCTTCGCGGTAGAACGGCTGCAGGCTGCGGCAGTCGGCATTCATGCGCATCACCCACTGCTCCACCAGCGGGTCGGAGACGGCGACGAACACCACGTCGGCGGTCTCGATGTGGCGCCGGGCCCGGGGCCCCAGGTGGGCGCCCAGCATCATGCCCACACCCACACAGGCCAACCGGCCCTGGCTTTCCATGCGTGATCCGCCCCCTTGCGAAGGCGGCAATCTAGACCTTGATCCGCGTTGCGGCAAGCGCCCGCAGGCGCGCACGGCCCATCTGCCAGCGTGCCCAGCCGGCCGCGGCATCGAGCGGAGCGAATCCGAGGGACCGCATCAGGCCCTCCGCCGCGGCATGGCCGGGGCGATGGCGGGTCCACACCGCCTCGAGCCCACCGGCGCAGATCACCCGCGGCAGCAGCGCCGCCAGCGCTTCGCAGGCGATTCCGCGCGTGCGCGCACCTGCGCCCAGCAGCAGACCGGTCTCGGCCGTCGTCCGCCCCGCATCGATCACCAGCGACAGCAGTCCGAGCGCGTGCGGCCCATCGTCCAGCCGCCAGTAGCGCGCCCTGGGCGGATCACTGCGCATCTGGCGCAGCGCGGCCGACAGTGCGCGGCCGGCCGCCTCCACGTCGAGCGGCGCGCCGACCTGCGCCATCGTCTCGGCATCGCCGTACAGCGCAGCGAACAGCGCGCCATCGGCTTCGCACAGCGGTGTCGCACGCAGGCGTGCCGTGGTGAACATATCGGGCCAGACCGCCGAGACGTCGACGCGGCCGGTCACGCCGCTCATCGTGTGCGGGCACCCTCGGCGAACGCATGCAGCAGGTCGACATAGAACTTCTCGACCTCGGCGAGGCCCGCCGCGCCCACGCCTTCGGCAGGTCGGATCAGCATGTACTCGTCCGGTCCGTGCGCGCCCCAGCCATGGCCCAGCCCGCCGAACACGAACGGCAGGTCCAGCGTGCGTGTGAACTGGTAGAACGGCGCGCTGCCCGCCAGCCAAGGCGCGACGCGCGCCTTGGCGCCGTATTTGTTGAAGACGCCGATCGCGGCCTGCACCAGCGGCGTGTCGGCGGCGGTCGACGCGGCCGGATAGCCCGACAGCGGACGCAGCACGATGTCCCCGAAGCCGCCTGCATCGAGATGCGCGCGGATCATCGCGTAGGCGGCATCGGGTTCGAGGCCGGGCGGCAGGCGCGAGTCCAGCTTGGCGGTCGCGACGTGCGGCAGGATGGTCTTCATGCCCTCGCCGGTGTAGCCGCTCCACAGGCCGTCGATATTGAGCGTCGGCTCCCACAGATTGCGCACGATGGCCTCGCGCCCGGTCAGCCCGTCCACCCAGCGCTCCACGCCGAGCGAGCGCTGCAGCGCGGCATCGTCGACATCCGCGGCCAGCGCGTTGACCAGGGTCTGCTCGGCCTGGGTGGGTGGCGTGACCGCCTCGTAATACCCGGGAATCGCGACGGTGTTGCCGTCGGCCGAGGTCAGCGAGGCGATCGCCTGCACCAGGCGCAGCGCCGGCGCGTCGACCAGGGATTTGAACGAGCCGTGGATCTCGGCACGCGTCGGACCGCCGTGCGCACCGCCGCGGGCTTCGAGTTCGAAGTAGATGATGCCCTTCACGCCGAGATTGAGCTGCGCCGCGCCGGTCGCGCTCTGGATCAGCATCGGGAAGAACGCGCCATCGGCCGTGCGCAGCCGCTCGCGCCACGGCGCCAGCACCGCGCCGAAGTTCGGCGAACCCAGCTCTTCCTCGCCCTCGGCGACGACGTAGAGATTGACCGGCAACGTGCCGTCGACCGCCAGCATCGACGCCACCGCATTGAGAAACGCGCGTTGCGGGCCTTTCTGGTTCATCGCGCCGCGCGCCATCAGCACGGTGCCGTGCTCGTGCTCGACCAGATCGCCGGCGAACGGATCGGCGATCCGCCAGTTCGGCTCGACCGGCTGCACGTCGTACATCATGTAGACCACCAGCGTGGTCGGCGCGCCGGCGTCGTAATGGCCGAGCACGCCCGGATGGCCGGTGGTCTCCACCCGACGCACCTCCTGGAAGCCCAGCCCGCGCAGGTCGTCGGCCAGCAGATCGGCCATCGCGTCGATGCCGTCGTTCTCGGCACTGATCGAGCGCTGGCGCACCCAGCGCTGCAGCTGTGCGACGTGCGCATCCTGCTGCGCGTCGATGTGCGCATAGACCGCGTCGTGGCGGCCGGCGTAGGCCGGCACCGCAGCAGAATCGAACTGGGCTTGCGTGGTGAACGGGTAAACGGGACGTTCGGCCTGGGCCGATGCGATCGTCAGCAGCACTGCGGACGTCAGGGCGATGGTGGACAGGCGCATCCTTGGCACTCCCGGTTCAGGTCACCGGATCATGCCCGCGATCGGCGCGCGTGCAAAACCGCGCCCGGATCAGGGCAGCACCATACAGTGCCGCACCGTGGCGCTCAGCCACCCCTCGCGCGCAGTACCTGTTCGACATCGGCCAGCGACAGACCCCGCGCGCGCAGCAACACGATCAGGTGATACAGCAGGTCCGCGCTTTCGCCGAGCAGTGCGTCGTCATCCTGCACGACGCCCGCGAGCGCGGTTTCGACGCCCTCCTCGCCCACCTTCTGCGCAATGCGGCGGATGCCCCCGTCGAACAGACGCGTCGTATAGCTGCCCTCGGGGCGCTCGCGCTCGCGGGTTTCGATCAGCGAATCGAGTTCGGCGAGCACGCCGGCCGGCGCGCTGGGGAAGCAGCTCGGACGCTGCAGGTGGCACGTCGGCCCGCGCGGATGTGCCAGCACCAGAATCGTGTCGGCGTCGCAATCGGTCTCCATCGAGACCAGTTCCAGCACATGGCCGGACTCTTCGCCCTTGGTCCACAGGCGCTGCTTGCTGCGGCTGAAGAAGGTGACATGGCCGCGGCGCAGGGTTTCGGCGAATGCGGCGCGATCCATGTAACCGAGCATCAGCACGCGCAGCGTGGCGGCGTCCTGGACGACGGCGGGCAACAGGCCGTCGCCCTTGGACCAGTCGAGTGTGTCGACGTCGGGCGCGGTCGGAGTGGCGGTCGATGTCATACGCGGCGGACCTCGATGTGCTGCGCGGCGAGCGCGCGCTTGAGTTCGGGAATGGCGATGCGGCCGCTGTGGAACACGCTGGCCGCCAGCGCGCCGTCGACGTCGGCCTGCAGGAATGCGTCGGCGAAATGCGCGATCTCGCCGGCGCCGCCCGAGGCGATCAACGGCACCGCGCAGACTGCGCGTGCGGCCGCCAGTTGCTCCAGATCGTAGCCGGTGCGCACGCCATCCTTGTCCATGCAGTTGAGCACGATCTCGCCGGCGCCCAGGCGCACGGCCTCGGCGATCCAGTCGAGCGTGCGGATCGGCAGTTCGCGGGTGCGGTCGGGATCGCCGGTGTAACTGCGCACGCGCCACTCGCCGTCCACTTCACGGATCGAATCGATGCCGACGACGACGCACTGCACGCCGAAGGCCTCCGCGAGCTCGGAAACCAGTGCGGGGCGCTCCAGCGCCGGCGTGTTGACCGAGATCTTGTCGGCGCCGGCATGCAGCACGGCGCGCGCGGTCTCGACATCGCGGATGCCGCCGGCGACGCAGAACGGAATGTCGATCAGCCGCGAGACGCGTTCCACCCAGCCGCGGTCGACCGAGCGGCCCTGCGGGCTGGCCGAGATGTCGTAGAACACCAGCTCGTCGGCGCCCGCGTCGCGGTAGCGCAGCGCGAGATCGACGATGTCGCCCATGTCGACGTGATCGCGGAAGCGCACGCCCTTGACCACGCGACCTTCGCGCACGTCGAGGCAGGGAATGATGCGGCGGCTCAGCATGCCAAGGCCTCGGCAACGCCCAGGCGGCCTTCGAGCAGCGCGCGGCCGAGCACGATGCCGCCGCAGCCCTGGGCCTTGGCCGCGCGCACGTCGGCGAGCTCGCGCACGCC
The DNA here is from genome assembly GCF_043187535.1 of Luteimonas sp. WGS1318. Lineage (GTDB taxonomy): Bacteria > Pseudomonadota > Gammaproteobacteria > Xanthomonadales > Xanthomonadaceae > Luteimonas. The sequence continues at coordinate 1,532,358 of NZ_CP171131.1, read as the reverse complement.
GCCCGAGGCCTGCACCTCGAGCGTGGGCACCAGCGCCTTGAGGTGCGCATAGAGATCGAGATTCGGGCCGGACAGCATGCCGTCGCGGGCGATGTCGGTGCTCAACAGATGCGTGAGACCGCCCTGCGCATAGCGCACCGCGAGCACGTCGAGCGTGGCGTCGGCGGTCTCGGTCCAGCCGTGCACCGGCAGATGCCAGACGCCATCACGGCCCTGGCGGGTATCGAGCGCGACGGTGACGTGCTCGGCGCCGAAGGTCTCGATCCACTTCAACACGCGTGCCGGCTCGCGCACGGCCAGCGAGCCGACCACGACGCGCTCGGCGCCCGCGTCGAGAATGCGGCGTACGTCGTCCTCGGTGCGAACGCCGCCGCCGGTCTGCACGCGCAGCCCGGTATCGGCGCGGATGCGCGCGAGCAGCGGCGCGAGCGTATAGCCGCCCTCGCGCGCAGCATCGAGATCGACCAGGTGCAGCCACTCGGCGCCGGCCTCGGCGTAGGCCTCGATCTGCGCCAGCGGATCGTCGCCGTAGCGGGTTTCCTGTGCGTAGTCGCCCTGCGCCAGGCGCACGACGCGGCCGTGGCGGATGTCGATCGCGGGATAGACGGTGAATGCCATGACTCAGGCCTCAAACGCAGGGGACAGGAAATTGCGCAGCACGCGCGCGCCGACGGCGGCGGAGCGCTCGGGATGGAACTGGGTGCCGGCGATGCGACCGCGGCGCACCGCAGCGGCAAACGCCTCGCCGTGATCGCCGGCCAGCACGCAGTCGTCGGTGACCGGCGCGGCGAAGCTGTGGACGAAATAGGCCTGGGCGCCGTCGACGCCCTCGACCAGCGCGTCGGGACGCGCGGCCCGCAGCGTGCTCCAGCCCATGTGCGGCACGCGCAGGCCAGGCCCGCCGCGCAACCGCGACACGCGGCCCGGCAGCAGGCCGAGACCGGCGACGTCGCCCTCTTCCGAGGATTCGAACAACAACTGCATGCCGACGCAGATACCGAGCAGCGGACGTTCGAGTGTGCGCAGCACGTCGACCAGATCGAGCTGCTGCAGCCGCGCCATGACCTGCGCCGCCGTGCCGACGCCGGGCAGGATCACCCGGTCGGCGGCACGGATGCTGGCGGCATCGGTCACCAGCGCCGCATCGATGTCGAGACGCTCGAAGGCGTAGCGCACCGAACCGGTGTTGGCGCCGCCCGCGTCGACGATTACGACGCGCATGGCATTGCTCCGTGTGACTGCGCAAATCCCGCAACGCGCCCAACTACCGTCATTCCCGCGCAGGCGGGAATCCATGGACGTTTGCGCAATCGGACCGAACGTCTTTGGATTCCCGCCTTCGCGGGAATGACGGGCTCAAGCTTCACCGCGTTCAGCCTCATCACAACGTCCCCTTCGTGCTCGGCAGCGCATCGCCACTGCGGCGCACGGCCTGGCCCAGCGCGCGCGCAAAGACCTTGAAGCAGGCTTCGACCTTGTGGTGATCGTTGTCGCCCTCGACCTTGAGGTTGAGGTTCAACGCCGCCGAGTCGCAGACCGACCGGAAGAAATGCTCGACCAGTTCGGTCGGCATGTCGCCGACGCGTTCGCGCACGAAGCGGCCATCGAAGACGAGATACGGCCGGCCGCCGAAATCGAGTGCGGCGCTCGCCAGGGTCTCGTCCATCGGCAAGGTGAAGCCGTAACGGGCGATGCCGCGCTTGTCGCCGAGCGCTTCGCGCAGCGCCTGACCCAGCGCGATGCCGGTGTCTTCGATCGTGTGGTGTTCGTCGATCTGCAGATCGCCCTCGGCCTGCACCACCAGCGAAATGCCGGCGTGCTTGCCGATCTGGTCCAGCATGTGGTCGAAGAACGGCAGTCCGGTCGAGACGCGCGCATCCGCCGCGGCGTCGAGATCGAGTTCGACGCGGATGCGGGTTTCCTTCGTGTTGCGGACGACGGTCGCGCGGCGCGGCGCATCGCACAGTTCATGCGCGATGCCGGCCCAGTCCCACTCGCCGCCGAACTGCGCGGTGCGCAGCTTGAAGCCGCGGATGCCGAGATTTTCGGCGAACTGGATGTCGGTATCGCGGTCGCCGACCATCGCCGAGTTGTCGAGATCGATACCGCGATCGCGCAGGTAGTGCATCACCAGGCCGAGCGCCGGCTTGCGTGTGGGCGCGTTGTCGGCCGGCCAGCTGCGGTCGACCAGCACTTCGCGGAACACGATGCCCTGACTTTCGAAGATGCCCAGCATCAGGTCATTCGGGCCGTCGAACGTCGCCTGCGGATAGCCCTCGGTGCCGAGGCCATCCTGGTTGGTGACGATGACGAATTCGAAGCCGGCATCGCGCAGCCGCAGCATCGCCGGGATCACGCCGGGCACGAAGCGCAGCTTCTCGAAGGCATCGATCTGGAAATCCGCCGGCTCCTCGATCAGGGTGCCATCGCGGTCGACGAACAGGATCTTCTTGCCGCGCGCACTCATGCCGCGATCTCCAACGCTTGCAGGGCGGACAGCACGCGCGCGTTCTGCGCAGGCGTGCCGAGACTGATGCGCAGCGCGTCGCCGAGCTGCGGCGCGGCGCGCTGGTCGCGCACGACGATGCCGGCCGACAGCAGCGCAGCGAATGCGCGATCCGCGTCGACGAAGCGCACCAGAAGATAGTTGCCGGCCGACGGATACACCTGGCGCACGCCCGGCGTGGTCGCGAGTGCTGCGGCGAGCGCATCACGCTCGATGATGGTCTCAGTGACGCGCGCCTGCGTCAGCGCGAGCGCATCCGGCGACAGCCCGGCCAGCGCAAGATCGGCGCAGGGCGTCGGCACCGGATACGGCGCCTGGCAACGGCGCAGCACCGCGATCAGACCGGGGTGGCCGATCGCCACGCCGATCCGGGCGGCCGCGAGCGCATGCGACTTCGACAGCGTGCGCAATACGACGAGATTGTCGTGCGCGGCGAGCAGCGTGGTGGCCGAGGCCGTCCCCGCGAATTCGATATAGGCCTCGTCGACGACGACGACCGCCCGGCCCGCCAGCGCATCGGCCAGGTGGTCCACCTCGGCCAGCGGCACCAGGCCGCCGGTCGGGTTGGACGGCGAGCACAGGAACACGAGCTTGGCGCCGCGCGCGAGCGCCGCGGTGCGGACCGCCCCCACGTCCACGACGAAGCCCTCCGTGCCATCGACCAGCGGCACCTCGACGAAGGCCGCGCCCTGCAGCCGTGCACTGACGGCGTACATGCCGAACACCGGCGGCGTCGCCAGCACCGCATCCCGACCGGGGACACACAGCGCGCGCACCAGCAGATCGATCGCTTCGTCGCTGCCGCGGCCGATCAGCAACTGCTCGACCTCGACGCCATACACCTCGGCCAGCCGCGCCTGCAGCTCGGGCGGCTGCGGCGACGGGTAGCGCCGGCAACGTCCGTCGGTATCGCCGGGATTCGCCAGTGGCGCCTCGTTGGCGTTGAGCCAGACGTCTCCTTCGAGCCGCTGCGTGCGCGCCGAGGCATAGCCGGCGAAATCACGCAGGTCCTCGCGGACCAGATCGCGCACGCTGCTCATGCCGCCGCCTTCGCGATCCGCAGCGCGACCGCGTTCGCGTGGGCGTCGAGGCCTTCGGCGCGCGCCATCGTCACCGCATCGGGACCGATCGCGCGGATGCCGGCGGCATTCGCCGACTGCACGCTGACCGTGTTCTGGAAGCTCGACACGCTGACCCCGCTCCACGCGCGCGCCGCGCCGCCGGTCGGCAGGACGTGGTTGGTGCCGCTGCAGTAATCGCCCAGCGCTTCGGGCGTCCAGTCGCCGAGGAACACCGAACCGGCGACCTCGACGTGATCGAGCCAGTCGCGCGGCGTGCGCAGCGCGAGGATCAGGTGTTCGGGCGCATAGCGGTTGCTGATGTCGAACGCGGTGTCGAGCGTGTCCACCCGCAGCAACCGCGAGCGCGCCATCGCCTGGCGTGCGATCGCCGCGCGCGGCAGCGCTGCCAGTTGCGTCGACAGTTCCGCGCGCACCTTCTCCAGCAGCGCATCGTCGTCGGACAGCAGCAGCACCTGCGAATCGGGGCCGTGTTCGGCCTGAGACAGCAGATCGGCGGCGACGAACGCGGCGTCCGCACCGGCGTCCGCGATCACCAGCACTTCCGAAGGACCGGCCGGCATGTCTATCGCCACCGTGCCGCCCTGCGCAACCTGCTGCTTGGCCTCGGTGACGAAGCTGTTGCCCGGGCCGAACAGCTTGTCGCAGGCAGGCACGCGTTCGGTACCGAAGGCCATCGCCGCGATCGCCTGCGCGCCGCCCAGCTTGAACACGCGGTGCACGCCGGTGAGCCTTGCAGCCACCAGCACGGCCGGATCGGCACTGCCATCAGGACGCGGTGGCGTGCACAGCACGACCTCGCGGCACCCGGCCAGGCGCGACGGCACGCCGAGCATCAGCGCGGTCGACGGCAACGGCGCGGTGCCGGCAGGCACATACAGGCCGACGCGCGGGATCGGCCGCACGATGCGTGCGCAGTTGACCCCGTCGGCGGTGTCGACGTTGTAGCCGGCGGTCATGCCCGCCGCGTGGAAACGCTCGATACGCGCGGCGGCATTGACCATCGCCTCGCGCAGGTCCGCGGGCACCGCGGCCTCGGCCGCGGCGAATTCGTCGGCGCCGACTTCGAAGTCCTCGAGGACCACGCGATCGAAGCGTTCTGTTAGCTCGCGCAGGGCATCGTCGCCGCGCGTCCGCACGTCGTCGAGCACGTCAGCGACCGCGATGCGCGTCTGCGCCGCAACGGCCTGCGTGGGCCGGCGCAGCAGTTCGGTGCGCGCGTCGGCACCGGCCTCGCACCAGTCGACGATCGCCGGAATCGCGTCGTCGAGATTGACCGTATCGATCTGCGTGCTCATGCCAGCATCCGCTCCACCGGCAACACCATCAGTCCGGCGGCGCCGGCCTGCTTCAGGGCTTCGAGGCGCGGCCAGGTCATCTCGCCGTGGCACAACACCTGCAGCGCGACCTTGTCGCTGCCGTCGACCTGCAGCAGCGTCGGCGCCTCGGCGTCGGGCAGCAGCTTGAGCAGCGCGTCCACGCCGTCACGGCGCGACTGGAACATCACCAGCCGGCTGTCGCGCAGCCGCAGCACGCCGTCGAGGCGGCGCAGCAGCAGCGACGCGAGATCGCCGCGCACGTCGGACAAGGGGGTCACCGGGCCGGCCAGCACCGCTTCGCTGGTCATCAGCGTGACCGCGGGCTTGAGCTGGTTCGCGGTCAGCGTGGCGCCGCTGGAGACGAGATCGCAGATCACGTCGGCCTGGCCGAGGCGCGGCGCGATCTCGACCGAGCCCGACAGGTTGACGATCGTCGCCTCGACGCCGTTCGCCTCCAGCCATTGCTGCAGCAGGCCGGGATAACTGGTCGCGATGCGGCTGCCCTGCAGCTGCGCCGGACCGGTCCATTCGGCCGATTCCGGAATCGCGATGTCGAGCCGGCAACCGCCGAAGCCGAGGCCGCGCACCGCCTTCGACACCTGCGGCAGGCCCTTCAGCGCACGATCGGCGCCGACCTCGTCGAGCACGTTGCGGCCGACGATGCCGTAGTCGCAGACGCCATCGGCGAGCAGGCCGGGAATGTCGTCGTCGCGCACCAGCAACAGATCGACCGGCAGGGTCTCGCCGTAGCAGAACAGCTTGTCGCGGCTCTCACGCCAGGACAGGCCACAGGACGCCAGCAGGCCACGCGCCGGCTCGCTCAGGCGGCCGGACTTCTGGATGGCGATACGCAGGCGATCGCGCGTGGCGCCGCCGTTCACAGGACTCATGGGGGTGACCTCAGTGGGATTCGTTGGTGCGAGACACGCGACGCGCCGCGATCGCGTAACCGCCGGCGCCGCGATCGAGCGTGCGGGCGACGCGGCCGACGGTCGTCACGCTGACGCCGGTGCGGTCGTGGATCTCGCGATACGGCACGCCCTGCTGCAGCAGCGGCACCACGCGCCAGCGATCGACCAGCGCTTCCAGCTCGGCCGGCGTGCACAGGTCGTCGAGAAAACGCGCGACCTCGTCGGCCGTCTTCAGCCCCGCGAACGCACGCGCCAGCGCCGTCAGCGAGGCGCTGGCTTCATGGTCCGGCAGGGGTTCGGGGCGTTGCTTCACGGGCGTGGGGAGACGTATCAATGTAATAGCGTGCTAGTACATTACTCCGATCCGGCATGAAGTCAACCGGGGGCGTGCACTGGACGGCGGAGCGCCATCGTCGCGACGGCCGTGGGAGGCAACGAAACCCGCCGCTTGCGCAGTGGCAATACCTTTCCGGACCGGGTTGGACCGCAGCGTTCCACCCGGTGCGTGCGGGGCTCGGCGACGATCGGGCGTCACGACTCCGAATCGGGAGACTTCATGCGCGAACGCCTCCAAGCCCTGCTCGATGCAGGACGCGACGATGCGCTGCTGCGCTTCGGGCTGGGCACGGCGTGCCTGCAGGCGGGCGACACGGACGCGGCCGCAACGCATCTGGCAGCGGCGACGCGGCACGATCCCGATTACTCGGCAGCGTGGAAACTGCTCGGCAAGGCGCTGCTCGCACTCGGTCGTGACGATGAAGCCGAAGCGGCATGGCGCGCGGGCCTCGATGCGGCGGCGCGGCGCGGGGACGTGCAGTCGACGAAGGAGATGACGGTGTTCCTGCGCCGGATCGCGCGCGGACGGCAGGCGACATCCTAGGCGAACAAGCAATGCCCTGGACGCAGCCTCTTTGAACCGTCCGTCCCGAGGTCGTGCGGGTATCTCGTGTAGGAGCGCGCTTGCGCGCGATGGGACTGACCGGGAAGGCGCCATCGCGCACGAGCGCGCTCCTACACGGCGGCGGGCCTATTCGCTGTGGCGGCGCCCGTGCAGTGCCATCCACGCCAGTGCAACGCCCGACAGCGCGCCGATCGAGGACATCAGCACGCGGGTGCCGAGGAAGTCGGGATCGTGGATCTTCGCCAGTGCGATCCGCGCATAGACCGGCGATTCGAGCCGCACCACGCCCATGTAGAACAGGTTCCAGGCATCGATGCCGGTGGCGATCGCCAGCGCGGTCAGACAGCCCCAGCCGAGGCTGGGGCCGTGCGCCCAGCGGTTGCGCACGCCCAGCCAGTGGAACAGCGAGAAACACAGCGCGCCGACCAGCAGCGCGATGCCGGCGGCTTCGAGCACGCCGAGCCAGCCGAGGTGCAGCGGCAGGTTCACGCGTCGGGCACGACTTCGCCGGCATGCCAGCGCGGCAGCACCGACAGCAGCGCACCCTCGGCCACCAGGCGCACCGCGGCGGCGACTTCGCCGTCCAGGGCCCGGTCGCGGTCGAGGAAGGGGATGACCTCGCGGATGCGGGCATGCGCGGCCGCCACGACGGCGCCGGGGTGGAAAGCCTCACAGGCGGCCAGTTCGGCACGCAGGCCCTCGACCTCGGCGTCGAATGTCGTGCGCGTCGCGCCATCGGCCGGCGGGCCGCCCTGCACCTTGGCAGCCAACGCCATCGCGTCGCCGCGCCGGGCCAGATCGCGCGCCGCGTTGATCATATCGGTCCGCAGATCCAGCGCCTGGGCGGCGGTGTAGAGCTCCAGCGCCAATACCTTGCCGAGGTCATCGGCCATCGACAGCACGTGACGCGCCTCGTTGGTGCCCATCGACACGTGGTCTTCGGCGTTCGCGCTGGTCGGAATCGAATAGACGCTGGCCGGGTGCGCGCGCGTGGCGAGATCGTTGACGATCGCCGCGGCGGTGTACTGCACGATCATGTAGCCCGATTCGGTGGCGTCCTCGTTGCCGATCAGAAAGCCCGGCAGGCCGTCGTTCGTCGCCGGGTCGACCAGCTTGTTGAGACGGCGCTCCGAAATCGACGCCAGCACCGGAATCGCGGCCTTGACGTAGCTCATCGCCAGCGCCAGCGGCATGCCGTGGAAATGACCGGCGGAAATGACCTGCTCCTCGACGTGCTCGGCCTCGCGGTCCGGAAACACCAGCGGATTGTCGGTGACCGCATTGAGCTCGATCTCGAACACGCGCTTGGCCTGCTCCACCGCGTCACGCACGGCGCCGTGCACCTGCGGAATGCAGCGCAGCGAATAGCTGTCCTGGGGCTGGTGCTTCTTGCCGCCGCGGAACGGGCGGAAGCGCGTGTAGAACTTCTCGCGGCCGTGGCGCTGGTCGCTCGGCACCCAGTCCCAGCCGATGTCGAAACGCAGCGCCTGCGCCTCGGCGGTGTCCCAGCTGCCCGGCAGCCACGGGCGGAAGCGCGGTACGAGGTGATACGGGATGTCGGCGAGCGTGGAGCCATCGAGCAGCTCGCGCAGATGCGCGGCGACCTCGACCTGGCCCGGGTGCGGACGCAATGCGTGCACCTCGGCATCGAACGCGCCGAGGCGGCCGGCGAAGGCGTCGATCGTCATCGCCGCGGCGAGATCAGCGGTGTCGAGCAGCGCATCGAGCTTCTGCAACGCGAGCACGCCGGTGGCCAGCATCTGCGCGGTGCCGTTGTTGAGCGCCAGGCCTTCCTTGTACGACAGCGTGACCGGTGCGAGACCGGCGCGCTTCAAGGCCTCGGCGCCCGGCATCCGCTCGCCGTCGACGAACGCCTCGCCGCCGCCGAGCAGCACGATCGCCAGATGCGACAGCGGCGCGAGGTCGCCGGAGGCGCCCACCGAACCCAGCGCCGGCACCACCGGCACGATGCCGGAGTTCAGCAGCGCGGTCAGCGCCTGCAGCGTCGAGACGCGGATACCGGAGTGCCCGCGCAGCAGCGTGTTGATGCGGATGCACAGCATCGCGCGCACCACGTCGGCCGAGAGCGGTTCGCCGACGCAGACCGCGTGGGTCACGATCAGGTTGACCTGCAGTTCCTCGTGCAGCGAGCGGCCTGACGGCGTCGCGCCGGGCAGATCGTCACGCAGCGGACGCGCGCCGAGCAGGCGGTCGGCATTGCTGCCGAACCCGGTCGACACACCGTAGATCGGCTCCTCGCGACGCACCTGCTCGGCGAGAAAATCGGCAGCGCGGGCGACCGCCTGCAGCGCGCCCTCGTCCAGATCGACCGGCGCGCCGTGCGCGACCATGACCAAGTGGGCGCGGCTCAGCGAACGGCCGTCGAGGCGGATGGATTTCATGGATGGAATCTCCTGCAGGTCACGGGTAGAACGGCTTTGCAGTCGCATCTGCAATCGGAACCGTCATTCCCGCGCAAGCGGGGCTCTTAACAGCCGAACGGCTGGTCATCCATGGACGTCGACATCTGAAAGAACAAAGTCCCTGGATCCCCGCCTGCGCGGGGATGACGGACCTCAACATTCCGCTCGCAACGGAGCCCATCGCGTTCACGGCATCGACCGCGCCTGCTCGCGCTCGACCAGCAGCGTGCGCGGCAGGTCGTCGTCGGCGACCTCGAACTGCTCGCCGCGGCGCAAATCCTTGACCGCGACCACGCCCTTGGCGGCTTCGTCCTCGCCGCGGATCACGACGAAGCGGATACCGGCGCGATCGGCGTACTGCATCTGCTTGGCCAGCTTGCGCGGTTCGAGCTGGGTTTCGACGTTGAGGCCCGCGCCGCGCAGGCGCTGCGACAGCGCGAGCGCATCGGGCAGCGAGGCGTCGTCGAGCAGCGTGACCAGCACGTCGACCGAACTGTCGGCGGTCGCGATCAGCCCCGCTTCGCGCAACTGCCAGAACAGGCGCGTCAGGCCGATGGAGATGCCGACGCCCGGCAGCTTCGACTTGGTGTAATGGCTGGCGAGGTTGTCGTAACGGCCGCCCGAACAGATCGAACCGATCTGCGGGTGCGCGTCGAGAATCGTCTCGTAGACCATGCCCGTGTAGTAATCGAGACCGCGCGCGATCGACAGATTCAGCGCGTAGCGCGATTCCGGCACGCCCAGCGCACGCAGCTGGTTGAGCAGGTCGCGCAGTTCATTGCGGCCTTCTTCGAACAGCTCGGTGCCGGCGCCCAGCGCGTCGAGCTTGGCCAGCGCATCGTCGTGGCCGGTCGAGCGCACGCGCGAGAACGCGAGCAGGCGCTCGGCGACCTCATCGGACAGGCCGAAGTCCTCACCGGTCAGCGTCGCGCGCACCGCGTCCTCGCCGCGCTTGTCGAGCTTGTCGATCTCGCGCAGCACGGTCATCTGCCGCGCGTCGTCGATGCCCTGCCCTTCGAAATAGCCGCGCAGCAGCTTGCGGTGGTTGAGCTGGATCGTGAACTCGCCGATGTCGAGTGCGGCGAACACCGCGCTGATCACGGCCGGCACTTCGGCGTCGTAACGCGGCGACAGCGTGTCCTTGCCGATCACGTCGATGTCGCACTGGTAGAACTCGCGGAAGCGGCCGCGCTGCGCGCGCTCGCCACGGTAGACGCGCTGCATCTGGTAGCGGCGGAACGGGAATGCGAGGTCGTGCTCGTGCTCGGCGACGTAGCGCGCCAGCGGCACGGTCAGATCGAAGCGCAGCGCGAGCTCCGGCAGGCCGTCGGACTGCTTCTCGAGCGCGCCGGTGGACTGCACGAAATACACCTGCCGCTCGGTCTCGCCGCCGGATTTCGTCAGCAGCGTGTCGGACAGCTCGAACACCGGCGTCTCGATCGGCAGGAATCCGAAGCCCTCGAACGTGCGGCGGATCGTGTCCAGCATGCGCTGGAAGGCGATCTGATCGCGCGGCAACAGTTCCATGACGCCGGGCGGGGTCCGGGGCTTGATCATGCGGGCAGGCTCGTTTCGTGATGCGGATGGAGACGGACATTCTAATCCGTCCCCATCCGGGACAGCGGCCGGCCCGCACTTCCCTGTCGGAACGCGCGCGCGAGCGTTCCGAGTACAGCCCTCGCGCGCGCTCCTACACGAAGGCCGTGCGTGCGCGGATCGTCGTGCAGGCGCCCATGCGCAGGCACAGGTGGCAGTCGACGACGCCCTCCGGCAGCGTGCGGTGAGCGATGGGCAGCAGGCTGCGGTCGCCGAGCGGCACCGGCGCATCCGTCCCCGCACGGAACCCGCCAGGTAGGAGCGCGCTCGCTCGCGAGGGCGTCCCCGGCACAGCCCTCGCGCGCCAGCGCGCTCCTACACGAAGGCCGTGCGTGCGCGGATCGTCGTGCAGGCGCCCATGGGCAGGCACAGGTGGCAGTCGACGACGCCCTCCGGCAGCGTGCCGTGAGCGATGGGCAGCAGGCTGCGGTCGCCGGGCGGCACCGGCGCATCCGTCCCCGCACGGAACCCGCCAGGTAGGAGCGCGCTCGCGCGCGAGGGCGTTCCCGGTACACCTCTCGCGCGCCGACGCACGCCTACACGGGCGCTTTCGGGCGCGGATCGTCGTGCAGGCGCCCGTCGCGCAGCCACAGGTGGCGGTCGACGACGCCGTCCGGCAGTGTGCCGTGGGTGATCAGCAGCAGGCTGCGGTCACCGAGCAGCGCGGGCAGCTCGCGCATCAGCGTGTCGGCGGTGTCCTGGTCCAGCCCTTCGGTGGGTTCGTCGAGCACCACCAGGCGCGCGTCGCGCAGCAGGGCCCGCGCGAGCGCGAGGCGGCGCGCCTGGCCGGCCGACATCGTGACGCCGGCCTCGCCCACCCAGGCGTCGAGCCCGCCGATGCGCTCGGCCCAGTTCTTGAGCCGGACCTGGGCCAGCGCGGCCCACAGCCGGGCATCGTCCGCATCCGGGGCGCCCAGCGCGAGGTTGTCGCGCACCCGCCCGGCGAACACCGGGGCGTTCTGCGGCAACCAGCCGATCCGCGCGAACCAGTCCTGGGCGCGCATCGCGCGCAGATCCACGCCGCCGAAGGTGACCACGCCGGCCCCGGGCTCGGCGCTGCGCAGCAGCAGCGCGGTCAGCGTCGACTTGCCGGCGCCGCTGTCGCCACTGATCGCGACCCGCTCGCCCGGCGCGATGCACAGATCGAGCCCCGAGAGCACCGGTCGCGCGTCCATGGCCCAGGCGAAGTCCACGCGATCGAACACCAGCGCACCGGAGGCCGGCACGGCCTGCGGACCCTCGGGATCCACGACCGACGGTTCCGCGCCGGCCACCGCGTCCAGGCGCGCGATCGATGCGCGCGCCGCGGTCAGCGCCTGCCAGGCCAGGCCGGCCCCGGCCCAGGCTTCGAACAGGCCGATCGCGATGAAGAACAGCGCCGCGGCATGCGCTGGCGGCAACGCGCCCACGGTCGTCGCGGAGATCGCGACCCAGGCGATGGCCAGCAGACCGGCGGCGGTGACCAGGCCATGCCAGAGCCCGCCATTCGCAAGCTGACGACGCCGCGCGCGTTCGAAATCGGCGATGTCGCGGCCGTCGGCGTCGACCCGTGCCAGCCAGCCGGCTTCGGCACCCAGAGCCGCGAGATCCGCATGGCCTTCGTAGAGCTCGTGCAACCGCGCGCGCAATGCCGCGCGCCGCCGCGCACGCTCGGTTTCCTCGGCCGCACGGCCACGCGCGACGATCCACGGCACACCGAGGCCGCTCGCCAGCGCCACACCGGCCAGCACCGCGCCACTGGGCGGATGCAGCCAGGTCGCAATGCCGATGCCGAGCACGCCCACCGTGCCCAGCGCCAGCAGCGGCCCGGTCGCCCGCAACAGCAGGCCGTCGACCGCGTCGATGTCGCCCATCAGGCGCGCCAGCAGTTCGCCGGTGCGCAGCCGGCCCAGTTGGCCCGGGGTCAGGCGCAGCGCACGGGCGAAAAACCAGCTGCGCAGATCGCGGGCGATGCGCAGCATCGCGTCGTGGCCGACCAGCTTTTCCAGATAGCGCGAGACGATGCGCGCCAGCGTCAGCCCGCGGATGCCCGCCGACGGCGTGAAGAAATTGAAGCTGCCCAGCGTGCCGAAGGTCAACGCCGCCGCGGTCAGGAACCCGCCGGACACGCCGAGCAGGCCGACGCCCGCGACCAGCGTCGCCGCCAGCAACGCGATCGCCAGCAGCACGCGGCGGCGATGCTGGCGGAGCAGCATGCGCGTGCTGCCGACACGCTGGTCGAGCGGCGCGCTCATCGCGGCGCCCCCTGGGTCGGGATCTGCCAGACCGCATCGGCCCAGCGCATCACCGCGTCGCTGTGGGTGGCGACGACGACGGTGCAGCCATCGAGGTGCGCGGTCAGCGCCGCCAGCAGATCGGCTTCGGTCTGCGGGTCGAGAAACGCCGTGGGTTCGTCGAGCAGCAGCAACTGCGGCCTGCGCAGCAGCGCGCGGGCCAGCGCCACGCGCCGCGCCTCGCCGCCCGAGAGGCCGAAACCACGCTCGCCGATCACCGTGTCCAGCCCGTCGGGCAGCCGTTCGACGAAGCGCATCACCTGCGCCACACGCGCGGCCGCGTCGATCTCGGCCGGGCTGGCCTGCGGCGCGCCGAGCCGCAGGTTGTCGGCGATGCTGCCGTGGAACAGCCAGGGCCGCTGCCCGGCGAGCGCGATCCGCGTGCCCGGCGGCAGCGCGATCCGCCCCTGCTCCGGCTCGAGCCAGCCCGCCAGCGCGTCGAGCAGCGTGCTCTTGCCCGCGCCGCTGGGGCCGACCAGGGCCAGGCGCGTGCTGGCGGGCGCGAGCAGCGAGACGTCGCGCAGTACCGGCGCGGCCGCGCCGGGATGGCGCAGCGTCACCGCGTCGACCTGCACCTCGGGCGCAACGCCGGTCCCTGCAGCCTCCGGCGCCGATGGCGCGTGCGAAAGCGCGGGCAGCGTGCCGAACGTGGCTTCGATCTCGGCGAGCGCCGCCAGTGCGTTCGCGCGATCGTGGTAGTGGGCGGCGAGCCGCCGCATCGGCGCATAGAACTCCGGCGCCAGCAGCAGGCAGAACAGGCCGGTCGACAGCGACAGCGGCGTGCCGCGCAGATCGAGCATGCCCAGATAGGTGAAACCGAAATACACCGCGACCAGCGCGACGCTGACCGAGGCGAAGAACTCCAGCACCGCCGACGAGAGGAACGCGATGCGCAGCACGCGCAGGCTGCGTTCGCGGATGGTCTCGGTGGCGGCGCCGACCTGGGCCAGTTCCGCCTCGCCCTGGCCATAGACGCGGATCAGATCGAGCCCGCGCAGGCGGTCGGTGAAATGCGCGCCGGCGCGCGCGAGTGCCGCCAGCTGGCGTCGCCCCGCGGTCTCGGCGCCCATGCCGATCAGCATCATGAACATCGGTGCCAGCGGCGCGGTCAGCAGCAGCACCAGGCCGACGATCCAGTCGGCGGCGAACACCGCCGCCAGCAGCACCACCGGCACGCAGGCCACCTCGGCGCGCGCCACCAGGTAGCCGCTGTAGTACGGGGCGGTGGCATCGACATGCCCGGTCGACAGCGCGACCAGCGCGCCGCTGCGCTGGCCGCGCAGCCACACCGGCCCGCGCGCGACCGCCGCTCGGGCCAGGCCCGTGCGCATGGCCTCGATCGTGGTCTCCACCATGTCGGCCGAGGCCCGCTGTCCCCACCAGCCCAGCAGCATCCGCAGCAGCAGCGCCGCGCCGAGCAGGGCCAGTGGCCGCGGCAGCGCATCGATGCCACCGCCGGAGAACAGCACCGCATCGAAGCCCCAGGCGATCGCCGCGGCCTGCGGCACCCACAGCCAGCCGGCGAGCACCTGGCAGGCCACTGCGACCCGAAAGCGCGGACGCGCCTGCACGAGCTGCGCATCGAGCCAACGCGAACGGAGGCGTCGCTGCGGACCGGCGGGGTCTGCGTCGGGCGGCAGCGAGGTCATGGAAACGGAGAACGCCTGCTTCGGAGGGAAAGACCACATCGCCCCGTGGCGGGATCGCGACGCGTCCGCTAGTATCGCAGCCCGCCGCGCACACGACGCGGTCGCCATCCACCTCGATGACGACCTGCACGTGTTCGACACGAACCTCTTGCCCTCGGCGTGAGGGCATCGGTAGAATGCGCGGCTCACCTGTCGGGGTGTAGCTCAGTCTGGTAGAGCGCTACGTTCGGGACGTAGAGGTCGCAGGTTCGAATCCTGTCTCCCCGACCATCTGGTGACATCGAAACCGGCCGCATGGCCGGTTTTTCGTTTTCCGGGCCGTGCCCGCTCGCGGCGCCGCCGAGTGCCGCCCGCCATGGACCCCTCGCCCACCGCCTCCCGACCGCCCTCCGGCGCCGTGCGCGTGCTGGTGCTGCTGGGCATCGTGCTGTCGGCGTTCAATCTGCGCACCGCGGTGACCTCGCTGACGCCACTGCTGGACCTGCTCGGCGCCACGTTCGGATTCGGCTCCACCACGGCCGGCGTGCTCGGCATGTTGCCCACGGCCGCGTTCGCGGTGTTCGGCGTCGGCACACCGATGCTGGCGCGGCGGATCGGCATCGAGCGCACCGCGCTGCTGGCGATGCTGGTGGCCGCCGCCGGGCTCGCGCTGCGGGCGCTGGCCGACGGCGTGGGCGTGCTGATGGCCGGCTCGATCGTCGCGCTCGCCGGCATGGGCATCGGCAACGTGGTGTTGCCGCCACTGGTCAAACGCTATTTCCCCGCGCGCGTCGGTGCGGTCAGCACGCTGTACATCACGGTGCTGCAGCTGGGCACGATGCTGCCTGCGCTGGCGGCCGTGCCGCTGGCGGAGGCCGCGGGCTGGCGGTTCGCGCTCGGGGTGTGGACGTTCGCCGCGGTCGCGGCCGCGCTGCCGTGGATCGGCCTGCTGCTGCTCGCGCGGCGCGGCAACAGCGGCGTGCGCGTCGATGGGCCGTCGACTGCGCTGCCCGGCGTGCCGATGCCGCGGGCCGGACAGGCCTGGCGCTCGCCGGTCGCCTGGGGCATGGCGCTGATGTTCGGCACCACCTCGCTGATCACCTATTCGATGTTCACCTGGCTGCCGACGTTGCTCACCGAGGCCGGCGCCTCGGCCGCGTTCGGCGGCACGATGCTCGCGGTGTTCTCGGCGTTCGGGCTGATCGGCGCACTCGGCATGCCGTCGATCGCGGTGCGCATGCGCAACCCCTTCGTCGTGGTCGCGCTGTGTGCGGCGTGCCACGTCGTCGCGTTCACCGGGCTGCTGCTCGCGCCGCTGGCCGCGCCCGCGCTGTGGGTGATGCTGGTCGGCCTCGGCACGGGCACGTTCCCGCTGAGTCTGACGCTGATCAACCTGCGCTCGCGCACCCCATCGGGCTCGGCAACGCTGTCGGGCTTCATGCAGGGCGTCGGTTACGCCTTCAGCTGCGCCGGTCCGCTGCTGTTCGGCGTGCTGCACGGAGCCACCGGCGGCTGGCAATGGCCGTTCGCGATGCTCTACGGCATGGTGATCGTGCTGCTCGTCGGCGGCTGGATGGCCTGCCAGCCGCGCGCACTCGAGGACGGCTGGCACGCGCAGACGCGCTGAGCCGCTCCCCCAGAGCGGCCGTGTCCACCGCCGATCACCGGTGACGCGCTGCGGGTTGTGGTTCCGTTCGACGACGGGGCAAACGCCGCCCCACCTGATCTGCGCGTTGCCCTCGTTGGAGGCGACCGCGCGGCGGCGGTCGCTGAACGCGCCGGTCAGTTCCCGCGCGGGACACGACGGAACCTTGACGTGCGTCACACCAGCATGCGCGCCGTCGGGGAAGCGCAGGACGTGCGATTCGACATCGCCCGCCCTTCGGATATGCCGCCCCGTGCCTTCAGCTCCGCTTCGCCGTGCCCCGCTTCCGTTCATCCTCGCGGCCCTCCTGGCACCGCCTTCACTGCCGCTCGCCGCCAGCGCGTCCGAGCCGCTGCCCAGCGCTGCGCTGGGGGACGCGCAGCGACGTCTCGCGGCCGACGCGGCCGATGACGACGCATTCCGCGACCAGGTGCTGGCGCTCGACGCACTGGGCGCTTCGGCGCTCGCCGCCGAGCGCATGGCCCAGCGTCCGCAGCTGTTCGCCGATCACGAGCGCGAACGCATCGAAGGCGATGCGGTGGCGCGGGCGATCGGCTGGGGGCGGGTCGAGCCGGAAACGCCGGACGCACGGCTCGCCGAATCGCGTGCCGCGCTCGCGCAGCTCGAAGCATTGCAGCGGGATGCGCCGCGCCAGACCAACTGGGAGGCCACGCGCCTGCGCGTCGACGCGCTGTCGGCGCTGAACCATCTGCAGCAGCACGAGGCCGTGGTGGCCGGCTATCAGGCACTGCTCGATGACGGCATCGAAGTGCCGGCCTACATCCTCGGCACCGTCGGCGATTCGCTGCTGGCCCTGCGCCGCCCGGCCGATGCCATTCCGGTGCTGGAAACCGCGATCGCCCACGCGCCGCACGACATCAACGCCCGCATCCTGCTCGGCTACGCCTTGATCGAAACCGAGCGCTTCGATCGCGCCCTGCCGCTGTTCGAAGCGCTGGCCGCATCGCAGGACGCCTGGCCCCGCCATGCCGGCGCGCGCAGCGGCTACGAGAACTGGGACCGCTACAGCGCCGACCTCAATCACGCGCTGGCGCACTCCTACGCCAACGACCACGCACGTGCGGAACGGATGCTGCAGTCGCAGGCCGGCATCGGCCCGAACAACCCGGGCCTTCAGGCCGCCTACGGCTCGGTGCAGTCGCGCAGGTCACGCCCGTCGGCGGCGCTGGAACGCTACGAGATGGCGTTGACGATGGCGCCGCAGGACCGCGACGCCCTCGCCGGCCGCGTCGGTACGCTGACCGCGCTCGACCGCATCGACGAAGCGCGCGATGCGCTGACCACGTTGCAGCAGGCGCATCCCGAGGATTTGCGGCTGGAACGCGTCGAACGGGATCTCGACCGCCACCGTGGCGTGCAGGCCACGCTGTCGGCCAACCGCGGCCGCAGCCGGCAGCGCGATGGCGCCGACACGTCGATCTCGCCGTTCGGCAGCCGCGATGGCGGCTGGGCCCTCGACGTGCGTTCGCCGCTGATCGACGACCGCTGGCGCGTGGGCGTGTTCGCGCACGAGGGCTGGGCGGATTTCGTCGACGGCCGCGTGCGCCATCGCGCGGCGGGCGTCGGCACCTGGTATCGCCACGACCGTCTCGGTGCCTGGGCGACGCTCGGCGCGGCAAGCGGCGCCTCCAGCGGTGCGACCTGGACGCTCGGCGCCGACTGGCGCTTCAACGATGCCTGGCGCACCGGCGTGGAACTGGCGCGCAACGCGCAGGGCACCTCGCTGCAGGCGCGACGCCTCGGCATCGATGCCGACAGCGCGACGCTCACCGCGTCCTATGTGCCCAGGGACACCTTCGCGCTGCAGGGCCGGCTGTCGCGGCTGCGCTACGACGACGGCAACACGCGCGACCAGCTCGGCATCGATGCCTCGCAACGCCTGCTCACGCGGCCGCACCTGATGGTCGACGGTCTGCTGTCGGCCTATACCAGCCGCGGCTCGCGCGGCGACACGGTCGGCTATTTCAATCCCGAGCGCGACGCGTCGGCGAACGTCGGCCTGCGCCTGGACCACATCACCTGGCGGCATTACGACACCGCGTTCCAGCAGCGCGTCGACGTGATGGCCGGCCCGTACTGGCAGCGCGATGCGGGCACGCACTGGGTGCCGTCGCTGGGCTATCGCCACCTGTGGCGTCGCGACGGCCACGAACTCGAATACGGCGTGGCCTGGTCGCGCCCGGTCTACGACGGTCTGCGCGAGCAACGCGTCGCCTTCGATGTCGAACTGCGCTGGGGAGGTGCCCGATGATCGCGTCTGCACGCACCTGGATCGCCGCCGCGCTGTTGGCGCTGCTGTCCGTGCTCTCACCTGCCCATGCGTCGCTGCTGGTGCTCAGCTATCACGACATCCGCGACGACGTAGCGCCCAAGGGCGATCCCGATCCCTACGCGGTGTCGACGACGAACTTCGCCCAGCATCTCGACTGGCTGCGCGCGCACGGCTACCAGGCCGTCAGCGTGCAGCAGGTCATCGACGCGCGCGCCGGCCGCGGCACGTTGCCGGACAAGGCGGTCCTGCTGACCTTCGACGACGGCCTGCGCAGCGTGTACACGCATGTCTTTCCGCTGCTGCGCGCCTACGGCTGGCCCGCGCTGGTGGCGCCGGTGACCAGTTGGGTCGAACTGCCGGCCGACCAGGCCGTGCCCTACGGCCCGCGCGATTTCACCACCGGTGATTTCCTGACCTGGGCGCAGCTGCGCGAGATGCACGACAGCGGCCTGGTCGAAATCGGCTCGCACAGTCACGACCTGCATCGCGGACTGCCCGGCAACCCGTTCGGCAACCAGACTCCGGCCGCGGTCACCCGCATCTGGAGCGAGAGCAGCGGCTACGAGAGTGAAGCCGCGTGGCGTGCGCGCATCGAGGCCGATCTGCAGGCCAGCCGCGCGCTGATCGAACGCAATATCGGCCAGGCGCCGCGCGTGATCGTGTGGCCCTACGCCGCCTACAACGACGTCGCCAACGGCATCGCCACCGCGCTCGGCATGGACCTGTCGTTCGATCTCGAAGGCCGCGCGCAGGCCACCGACCTCGGCCTGCAGGGCGAGGACCGCGCCGACCAGGCCTCGCTGGCGAGCCTCGCGCGCCTGCTGATGCACCGCAATCCGGACGTGCGCGATCTCGCCGGCGAACTGCGCCGCGATCTGTCGCTCGACGGCATGCGCGCGATCCAGGTCGATCTCGACTACGTCTACGACGCGGATCCGGCGCAGCTGGCGCGCAATGTCGACGCGCTGGTGCAGCGCATCCAGGACATCGGCCCGAGCCACGTGTGGCTGCAGGCGTTCGCCGATCCCGACGGCGACGGCGCCGCCGAAGCGGTGTACTTCCCCAGCCGACACATGCCGGTGCGCGCCGACCTGTTCAACCGCGTCGCCTGGCAGCTGCGCACGCGCGCGCAGGTGCGGGTCTATGCGTGGATGCCGGTGCTCGGTTTCAAACTGGCCGATGCGGATCTGCAGCGCGAGCTGCAGATCGCGGCGACGAACGCGAACGAGATTCAACGTCTGGATCCCAGTGATCCGCGCACCTTGGCGATCGTTTCGGACATCTACGCCGAACTCGCCGCGAACAGCCATTTCGACGGCCTGCTGTTCCATGACGACGCGTACCTGCGCGACGACGAGCTTCCCGCCTACGGCGGTGGCGTACCGGTCGCGCGCACGCAGGGCCTGATCGACTTCACGATGGCGCTCAAGACGGCGGCCCAGCGCTGGCGGCCCAAGCTCATGACCGCGCGCAACCTGTTCGCGCTGCCGGTGCTGGAGCCCGCATCGGAAGCCTGGTTCGCGCAGCGGCTGGAGCCCTTTCTCGCGGCCTACGACACGACCGCATTGATGGCGATGCCGCAACTGGAGAACGTGGACGACCCCGAGCACTGGTTGCGCACGCTCGCCGAGACCGTACGCGCGACGCCCGACGGCGTGGCGCGCACGCTGTTCGAACTTCAGACCGTCGACTGGCGCGTGCGCGCGCCGTTGCCGGGTGACACGCTGCGCGCGCAGTCGCGCCTGCTGCAGGCGGCCGGCATCCGTCACCTGGGCTACTACCCCGACGACTTCATCGGCAATCAGCCGACGCTCGAGGACGCGCGCGACGCGATGTCCGCGCGCGCCTTCCCTTACCTGGAGCGCTGAACATGGACTGGGCATCGCTGCCGTGGATCCGCTGGCTGTTCAATTTCGCGTTTTTCTACCCCATCGTCATGGCGTGCTTCTGGATCGTCGGCGGGGTGTACTACTACGTGCGCCGCGAACGCAAACGGCCGAGGCCCGATGCACCGCCGCCGATGGCGCACATGCCCCTGGTCTCGATTCTGGTGCCCTGCTTCAACGAGGAAGACCACATCGTCGACACGATCACCGCGCTGTCGGCCCAGATCTATCCCGACTTCGAGATCATCGCGATCGACGACGGCAGCAGTGACCGCACGCCGGAACTGCTCGATGCGCTGGTCGCCGACCATCCGCGGCTGCGCGTGGTGCACCTGTCGCAGAACCAGGGCAAGGCCAACGCGCTGCGCATGGGCACGCTGGCGGCGACATCGGACTATCTGGTCTGCGTCGATTCCGACGCCATGCTCGATCCGCACGCAGTGCGCTGGATGGTCGGTCATCTGATCGACGGCCCGCGCGTGGGCGCGGTCACCGGCAATCCGCGCATCCGCAACCGCACCACGCTGATGGGCCGCATGCAGATCGGCGAGTTCTCCGCGATCATCGGGCTGATCAAGCGCGCCCAGCGCACCTATGGCCGGCTGTTCACGATTTCGGGCGTGATCTGCGCGTTCCGGCGTACCGCGCTGCACGACGTGGGCTACTGGTCCGACCGCATGGTCACCGAGGACATCGACATCTCCTGGCGGCTGCAGCTGGCCGGCTGGGACATCCGCTACGAGCCCAACGCGCTGTGCTGGATCCTGATGCCCGAGACCATCCGCGGCCTGTGGGCGCAGCGCCTGCGCTGGGCCAGCGGCGGCGTCGAAGTGCTGCTCAGCCACGGCCGTGACGTGCTGGCGTGGAAGAAGCGCCGCATGTGGGGGGTGCTGCTCGAGTATCTGCTGAGCCTGACCTGGGCCTACGTGATGCTGACGATCATCGTGCTGTGGCTGGTCGGGCTGTTCGTCACCCTGCCGCCGGCGATCCGCGTGGACTCCATCCTGCCGCGCTGGCACGGCGTGGTGCTCGCCTTCATCTGCATGCTGCAGTTCGCGACCAGCCTGATGATCGAACGTCGCTACGAGGACAGGATGGCCCGGCATTTCTACTGGGTCATCTGGTATCCGATCGCGTTCTGGATGCTCGGCATGCTCACGGCCGTCGTCGCCCTGCCCCGCACCCTGCTGCGCCGCCGTCGCCGGGCCGTCTGGACCAGCCCCGATCGAGGAGCCACCGCATGACGCCGCCCATCATCGACCACACCCCGAGCCGCAGTCCCGGCAAGCGCTTCGCATCGGGCACGCTCACTGCGGCTGCCTGGATGCTCTATGCGTGGCTGTGGGTGCCGCTGATCACCGCGTTGGCCTGGTACGTCGGCGCGCGGACCGCGTACCTGCGGCTCTACCTCAACCAGAACGAGGTCGAACCGTTCCTGCTGCTGTCGTTTCCGTTGATCGCCCTCGGCTGCGCGGTGCTGCTGATCGGCTGGGCCGAATACAACCGCATGCGATTCGCGAAGACAGATCGCCGGCAGCGCCGCGCGAACATCATCGACGACGAGGTGCGCATCGCGCTGGGCGCCGCGCCGGAACTGGCGGCGAAACTGCGCGAAGGCAGGATCGTGCGGGTGGCCGTGGACGACGACGCGCGGCCGGTGTCGGTCAACCTCGGCAGTTGACTCACCGGGCGGCCGCATTCTCCGCGTGCCTGACCTGTCCCGTGCCTTCGATCTCGAAGCGTTCGACGGTCAATGCCTCCAGCCCCATCGGCCCGTAGGCGTGCAGGCGCGTGGTCGAAATGCCGATCTCCGCGCCCAGTCCCAGCTCGCCGCCGTCGCTGAAGCGCGACGAGGCGTTGACCATGACCACGGCCGAACGGAGCGACGCGACGAAGCGCCGGGCATTGGCGTCGTCGCGCGTGGCGATGACTTCGGTGTGGTCGGAGCCGAAGCGCTGGATGTGCGCCAGTGCGGCATCGAGTGAATCGACGACGCGCGCGGCGATGACCAGATCGAGGAATTCCGCCGCATCGTCGTCCTCGCCGATCGGCACCACGGCATCGGCGCGCGCGGCGATACCGGCGTCCCCGCGTACCTCGACACCGCGCGCCTGCAGCGCGGCGACCGCCCGTGGCACGAAGACATCGGCGATGTCGGCGTGCACCAGCAGCGTCTCCAGCGCGTTGCAGGCGCTCGGCCGGCCGGTCTTGCCGTCGAGCAGCAGGCGCAGCGCGAGGTCGGGATCGGCGCTGGCGTCGACGAACAGGTGGCAGACACCCTTGTAGTGCTTGATCACCGGCACGCGTGCGTGCTCGGCGACGAAGCGGATCAGGCCCTCGCCGCCGCGCGGAATCGCGAGATCGACAATGTCCGTCAGCTGCAGCAGTTCGAGCATCGTCTCCCGGCGCAGATCGGTGACCAGGGTCAATATGTCGGCACCGATACCCTGCGCTGCGATCGCGGCACGCAGTGCTTCGGCGATCGCGGTGTTCGAGTGGATCGCCTCGCTGCCGCCGCGCAGAATCACCCCGTTGCCGGCCTTGATGCACAGCGCTGCGGCATCGGCGGTCACGTTCGGCCGCGCCTCGTAGATCATCGCGATCACGCCCAGCGGCACCCGCACCTTGCGCACGCGGATGCCGTTCGGGCGCACGTCGTCACGGGTGATCTGCCCGACGGGGTCCGGCAGTGCTGCGACTTCACGGACCGCGGCAGACACACCGGCGAGTCGCGCAGCGTCGAGACGCAGACGATCGAGCAGCGCACCGGTCGTGCCGCGCGCTTGCGCGGCTTCGATGTCGCGTGCGTTCGCGGCAAGGATCGCGTCAGCCTGTGCGTCGAACGCATCGGCCATCGCGTGCAGCAGCGCATTGCGCGCGTCGGTATCGAGCATGGCCAGCTGCGCGGCGGCGTCGCGGCAAGCAAGGGCGGCGGTTCGGATCTCGCTCATGGACGTGGGTGTGGTGTGGGGAGCAACAACTTAGCGCGATGCGGCGATGGGCGCGATGCTTGCGGTGGCAACTGACGGAACGGCCCGTGTGCAGATGCGAGCTGCCCTCTCCACCACGTCATTCCCGCGCAGGCGGAGGTTTCAACAGCCGAATGGCTGGTCATCCATGGACGTCCTCATTCAGAGCAGTGTCCATGGATCCCCGCCTTCGCGGGGATGACGATCAGAAGCGCAAGACGTCATCTCGACCACAGATCATCGTCCCGTCATTCCGGCGGCTCTCGAAGGACGAAGGTCCGAGCCAGAGTCCAGTACATTGGCCGTCGTGCGGGACAACCAGACAGCTGACTGGTCTGGAGAGAACACGTCGCTGGTTTCCGGCCTGACCAGACATTTGTCTGTTAGAAGCCATCGGAATGAGGGTGACAAGGACCTGGATAAAACCCCGTCAAACCAGCACCAGATCATCCCGATGCACGATGGTCTCGCCGTAGCTGTAGCCCAGCGTCGCCTCGATGTCGCGCGAGTGACGGCGCGCCAGCCGGCGGATGTCGTCGGCCGAGTACTGGGTCACGCCGCGCGCGATCGGCTCTCGGCTGTCCCCATCCAGCAGCACCACCGAGACCAGATCGCCGCGCCGGAACTGGCCCTCGGCGGTCAACACGCCGCCCGGCAACAGCGATGCACCTTTCTCGACCATCGCGTTCGCAGCGCCGCTGTCGACCAGGATCGCGCCGGCTTCCGCCGGCGCGTTCTGCAACCAATGCTTGCGCGCCGCCATGCGCGTGCGCAGCGGATGGATGCGGGTGCCGCGCAGGCGATCGTGCGCGAGGCCGTCGAGCACATCGGCGCGCCGGCCGTTGAACAGCACCGTCGCGACACCGGCCGATGCGGCGCGCTGCGCGGCTTCGAGCTTGGTGCGCATGCCGCCGGTGCCCACGCTGCTGCCGGCGCCGCCGGCGACCGCGAGCAGCGACGCACTCATCTTCGCAATCAGCGGCATCGGGCGTGCATGCGGCTCGATGCGCGGGTCGGCGTCGTACAGCCCATCGATGTCGGTGGCGATGAACAACACCTCGGCATCGACCAGCGCGGCCACGATCGCGGCCAGGTTGTCGTTGTCACCGAGCTTGAGTTCGTCGACCGAGACCGTGTCGTTCTCGTTGACCACCGGCAGCGCGCCATGGCGCAGCAGCGCGGTCAGCGTGGCGCGTGCATTGAGGTAACGGCGGCGGTTGCGCAGGTCGTCGTGGGTCAGCAGCACCTGCGCGACCGGGCGTTCGAAGAAGCCCTGCCAAAAGCCTGTCAGCCGCGCCTGGCCCAATGCGGCGAGCGCTTGGCGCTCGGCCATCGGTGCGCCCGGGCCGAGATTCGCGTGCAGGATCGCGCGGCCCGCGGCGACAGCGCCTGACGACACCACGACGATCTCGCGTCCAGCCGTGTGGCTCGCGCGCACGAAGCCGGCGAGCGCCGCGGCGTACTGGTCCGACAGGCCGCCGCCGTCGGCCGCCAGCAGGCTGCTGCCGACCTTGAGCACCGCGCGCCGCCAGGGCGGCAGCGGCTGCTCGGGAAACGCATCGGCGTCGGGCGTGTGCATCGGTCGGCGGTGCTCAGCGGGTGTTCCACTCGTGGACGACGAGCGCGCTCGCATTCTGCAACGCCAGCGGGTCGTCCGCGACGATCGCCTGCGCTTCGGCCAATGTCGCGATCCCGCTCAACAGATACGCACCGCCGCTGCCGTCGGCGAAGCCGCCGGTCATGTCCAGCAGGCCACGCGCACGCAGGTGGTCGAGGAAGGCCTGATGCGGCGCGACGACGGAGGCATCGAAGTCGGGGCGGCGCATCGCAATGACGAGGAAGCGTTTCATGTCGGCAGTTCTCTGATCGAAGGCCGGATGTCAGGCCAGCGCATCCCAGCGCGCACGCAGCGTGTCCAGGCGCAGGTCCGCAGCGCCGCCCGGCGATGTGCGCGCGGCGAGACTGCCTTCCGGCGTACGTCCCTGCCCGGCCGTGTCGGCGCTGGCCGCGGCCGCCTGGTAGGCCTCGCGGAACGGCACGCCGGCGATCGCCGCCTCGACCGCGACATCGGTCGCGTACATGCCCGAATCGACCGCGGCGCGCAGGCGGTCTTCGCGCCATTCCAGATTCGCCAGCAGCGCCGGCAGCAGTTCCAGCGCGGCGAGCCCACGGCCGAAGCCGTGGAAGATCGCGCCCTTGGAGCTCTGCAGGTCGCGGTGGTAGCCCGACGGCAGCGACAGCAGCTGCTCGATCTCGGTGCGCGCCGCGGCGACGCTGGCGTGGGTGGCGCGCATCAGTTCGACGACGTCGGGATTGCGCTTGTTCGGCATGATCGAACTGCCGGTCGTGTACTGCGCCGGCAGCGCGACGAAGCCGTATTCGGCGCTGGTGAACTGCGACAGGTCCCAGGCCAGACGACGCAGATCCAGCGTCGCGCTGCCCAGCGCTTCGAGCGCGGCCAGTTCGAACTTGCCGCGCGAGAGCTGCGCGTAGACCGGCGAGACCTGCAGCCGCGCGAAGCCCAGCGCGGCGGTGGTGTGGTCGCGATCGAGCGCGAGATTCACGCCGTAACCAGCCGCGGTGCCGAGCGGATTGCAGTCGATCAGCGCGAGCGTGTCGCGCGCGCGCACGGCGTCGTCGATGAAGGCCTCGGCCCAGCCCGACCACCACATGCCGCCCGAGGACAGCACGGCGCGCTGGATGTGGGTGTAGCCCGGAATCGGCAGCTCGCGCTCCGCCTCGGCGCGGTCGAGCGCGACCTTGGCGATCTCGCGCGACAGCGACGCCAGACGCGCGAGCTTTTCCTTCAACCACAGGCGCGTGGCGACCAGCACCTGGTCGTTGCGGCTGCGTCCGGTGTGGATGCGGCGGCCGGCGTCGCCGAGGCGTTCGGTCAGCCGGTCCTCGATCGCCGAATGGCCGTCCTCGAAGCGTTCGTCGAGCACGAAAGCGCCGCTGCGGAAATCGTCCGCCAGCGTGGCGAGCTCGCGCTTCAGCCCGTCGAGCTCGTCGCCCGAGAGGATGCCGACGCGCTGCAGCCCTTCGGCGTGCGCGGCGCTCGCAGCGATGTCGTGCAGGAAGAATTCGCGGTCGAGGATCACGTCGTCACCGGCGAGGAACGCCTGGATCTGCGTGTCGACGGCGACGCCGGGCTTCTGCCAGAGAAGGTTGCTCATGTCGGAGTTCTCGGAATTGGGAATTCGGGATTCGGGATTGGCAAGAGCGGGGATGCGCGATCGGCGGGCTTTACGAATCCCGAATCCCGGTTCCCGAATCCCCAGGAATCAATGCGGAATCGACGTCAGCTCGTCGAAACCCAACGCGAGGTTGAGGTTCTGCATCGCCTGCGTCGCCGCGCCCTTGAGCAGGTTGTCGAGCGTCGCCACGACGACCACGCGGCCATTGCCCGGCGCCATCGTGAACGCACCGATCTGCGCGCCGTGACGGCCGGCGATGCGGCTGACCCAGGGCGCGTCGTCGATGACCTCGACCAGCGGCTCGTCGGCATAGCGCGCTTCGTACAATGCTTTCACCGCATCGCGCGACATCGGCGCCGACAGCCAGAGATTCACCGTCATCGTGATGCCGCGGAAATGCGGCGCGACATGCGGCATGAACTCGACCGGCAGCGACAACTGCTTGGACACTTCGCGCTCGTGCACGTGGTTGGTCAGCGCGTACGGCATCAGGTTGTCGGCCAGCAGCGCGGCGTCGTTCTTGTCCGACGGCGTCGTGCCCGCGCCCGAGTAGCCCGACACGCCGAAGCACTGCGGCGGACCGGCGAGGTGTTCGACCAGCGGCGCGATCGCAAGCTGCATCGCGGTCGCATAGCAACCGGGATTGCTGATCCGGCGCTGGCCGGCGTACTGCGCACGGGTGAGTTCCGGCAGGCCGTAGTACCAGCCGGCGTCGAAGCGGTAGTCGGCCGACAGGTCGACGATCACGGTGTCCGGCTTCGCGCCGTCGGTCGCGGCGACGAACGGCGCGGCCTTGCCGTTGGGCAGCGCGAGGATCACCGCGTCGGCGCCCTTCGCGGCGACTGCGTCGGCATCGAGGCTTTCGAAGCGCAGTTCGCCCGCGAAGCCGTCGTTGTGGTCGGCGACACGCTGGCCGTCGAGCTCGCGCGAGGACACGAACGCGAGTTCGAGTCCCGGATGCGCGGCGACGAGGCGGATCAGTTCCTGGCCGGTATGGCCGCGCGCGCCGACGATGCCGATGGTCTTGGGTTGGGTCATGGAGATCGCCTCAGCCGATCAGGGTGGGTGCGCGCGTGGCGCAATGCGCGACGCAGCGCTGGATCTGTTCGAAGCCGTCGAGCCCGTACCAGAACACCTTCCACTTCTCCTGCTTGATGCAGCCGTCGGACTCGGCGTAATAGAAGATGTTGACCTGGTTGTGGTGGCGCGACCGCCAGAACAGCTGCGGCGTCTCCTCGCGCATCACGTTCCACACAGCGCGGCCGAGGCCTTCGCCCTGCGCGTCGTCGAGCACGGCGAACTTGTCCAGATACACCGTGTCCTCGCCTTCGGTCAGGATCACCGCGGCCCGATAGTTCTCGCTGACGTAGGCGCGCAGCAGCGGCGTGCGTTCGAAATAGTCCGGCGCAAGTTCGCGGCCGAAGCTCGATTCGATCAGCGACTTCAGACGTTCGAGATCCAGTTCCGACCAGTCGGTCACACGCAGCACCTGCTCGCCGCGACGCACCAGCGTGCCCGAGCCCTTGTGCGTGAACAGTTCCTTGGCGAGATCGGCCGGTCGCGTGATCGATACCGACGAGGCCATCGGCAGACCTTCGAGCAGCGCCTTGATCTGTTCAATCTTGACCTTCATGCCGCCGTGGATCCACGGCTGCTGGATCAGATGGTCGTACTCGGTCGACAGGTTGATCGAGTCGATGACCTTGCCGTCGGCGTCCAGCAGACCGCCGGTGCCGGTGAGGAAGATGATCTTGTACGGCTGCAGCTCACGCACCAGTTCGTTGGCGGCGAAATCGGCATTGATGTTGAGGATCTGGCCCGATGCGGTTTCGCCCAGGCTGGTGATCACCGGAATCGACCCCGCCTGCAGGCTCGCTTCGATCGGCGCGAGATTGACGGCGCTCACTTCACCAACCAGGCCGTAGGTCGCCTGGTCGAGATACGTCGCTTCGAACACGCCGCCGGTGATCGACGTCGCACGCGCGCCGTTGCGCTGTAGGGCTTCGACAAGGCGCAGGTTCGCGGCCTGGAACACGCGGCGCACGATGGCCAGCGCCTCGGGCGTGGTGACACGCAGGCCGCCGACGGTCTGCTTCTCGATCCCGGCCGCGGCGAGTTCGGCGTCCAGCTGCGGGCCGGCGCCGTGCAGCACGATCGGCGTGAGGCCGACTTCCTGCAGGAACGACAGCGAGGACGTCAGATCATCGAGTTCGTCGCGCAGCACCGCGCCGCCGACCTTGACCACGGCGAAGCGCTTGGCATCGAGTTGCGAAAAGCGCTTGAGGTACTGGCTGATTTCCTTCGCGCTGGCCATGCTCGAGAGCAGGCGCACGATGGTCTGACGGGTCTGGACATGGGTCGCGGGAATGTTCACGGGCTGCAATCGGTTGGGCGTGGGATGACGCGTGGAAAGCGGGCGATGCGCAAGGATGCTCAGCGCTCGCCGTTGAGGATCCGGTGCACCGAATCGGCGTAGCGCTGAAGTTGTTCGAGCGTCACGAACTCGTCGCCGGTGTGCGCCTGGGCGATGTCGCCCGGGCCGTAGACCAGTGCGGTGTAACCACCGGCGGAGAACAGCGAGGCCTCGGTCCAGAAATCGACCGCGTTGCCGATCGGCAGATCGAAGGCGTCGGCGATGTCGCGCGCGGCGAGCCGGCGGTCTTCGGCGCGATCGATATCACCCGACGGCAGGCTCGGACCGCGGAAGGTCTCCTCGAAATGCGCGGCGCCCGGCTGTGCGAACCCGGCGAAGGTCTCGAGCAAGGCATCGACATCCATCGACGGCAACGGCCGGAAGCCGAAGCGCAGTTCGGCGGCCGGCGCGATCATGTTGGCCTTGATGCCGCCCTCGACCCGGCCGATGTTGAAGCGCAGACCGGTCAGCCCACCGAAGCGCGCATGCGACAGCGACTCGACATGGTCGAGCGCGCGGCCGCCCCAGCGCATCGCCTGGTGCAGCGCGCTGGCCGCCGGATCCTGCTTGCCCGACGCATGTCCCGCGGTGCCGGCGAAGCGCATCAGCACCGAACTGATGCCGCGATGCGCGAGCACCGCTTCGCACTGCGTCGGCTCGGCGACCAGCACAGCCTCGAACGGCAGACCGCGCGCGAGGAACGCGGCGATGCAGCGCGGATCGTTGGCTTCCTCGTCCGAGGAGAACAGGAACGCCGCATCGCCATCACCGGCATTGGCCGCCGCGATCAGCGCCGCCGCCGCGCCCTTGATGTCGCAGACGCCGAGGCCGACGACGCGATCGTCGAGTCTCCGCATCACATGCGGATCGGCGCTCCAGTCGGGCGAGTCCGGCACCGTGTCGAGGTGCACGTTGAACAGCACCGTCGGCGCACCGCGCACCGCGAACAGGCTCACCGCGCCGTCGCCGTGGTCGATCACCTCGACATCGAAGCCCGGCAGCTGGCCACGGATGTAACCGAAGATCCCGCCCTCGGCCGCAATCGCACGCGGCGGATTGCGGGTGTCGAAGGACACCAGCCGTTCAAGATGGTCGAGGGTGTCAGCCAGGAGGTCAGTCATGTCATTCCAGAGAGGACGGCGGCAGATCGCATGACCTGCCTTTCCGAATCACCAATCACCAATCACGAATCCCGGCTTCTCAGCGATTGACCTGCGCATACAGCGTCGAGCTCATACCGAACAGCTTGATGAACCCCTCGGCCTCCTCGACGCCCCAGTCCGCGGACTGCGCGTAGGTCGCGCCCTTCGCGTTGAGGATGTGCGGCGAGGTCACTGCCACCGCATCGACGCGGCCACCGCGGGTTTCCAGCACCACCTCACCGGTGACCTTGGCCTGCGAGGATGCGAGGAAGGCTTCGATGTCGGCCTTGAGCGGATCGTGGAAGAAGCCTTCGTAGACCAGCTCGGTCCACTTGCGCGCGACTTCCGGCTTGAAGCGGTTCTGCTGCTTGGTCAGCACGGTGTCTTCGAGCGCGCGGTGGGCAGCGAGCAGCGAGATCAGGCCCGGCGCTTCGTACACGATGCGGCCCTTGAGACCGATCACGGTGTCGCCGGTGTAGACGCCGCGGCCCACGCCGTAGGGCGCGAACAGTGCGTTGAGCTTGGCAAGAATCTGCGCGCCCGGCAGCGTTTCGCCATCAAGCGCGACCGCCGTGCCCTGTTCGAACCGCACCGTGACCTGCAGCGGCGCTTCCGGCCATTCGGCGCGCGGCGCGCACCAGCCGCGGGCACCCTCGCCCGGCGCTTCCCAGCGGTCGATCTCGCCGCCGGACATCGTCAGGCCCAGCAGGTTCTCGTTGATCGTGTAGGCCTGCTGCTTGGCGCGCACGCCGAAACCGCGCTCCTCGAGATACGCCTGCTCGTAGGCACGCGTCTGCGTGTGCTCCTTCTGGATCTCGCGAATCGGCGCCACGATGCGGTACTCGCCCTGCGCCTTCACGGCGAGGTCGAACCTCACCTGGTCGTTGCCCATGCCGGTGCATCCGTGCGCGATCGCATTGGTACCGAGTTCGGTCGCGCGCGCGAGCGCGGCATCGACGATCAGATAGCGGTCCGACACCAGCAGCGGGTACTGGCCCTGGTAGGCCTCACCGGCCCAGACGAACGGCTTGACGAAACCGTCCCAGATCGCGGGACCGCCATCGACGGTGACGTGACTGGCGACACCGAGTTCGGCCGCACGCTGTTCGATGAAGGCACGCTCTTCGGCATCGACGCCGCCGGTGTCGGCGAACACGGTATGCACGGTCCAGCCCTGCTCCTTGAGATAAGGCACGCAGAAGCTGGTGTCGAGGCCGCCACTGAATGCAAGGACGATGTCGCGGCTTTCGGCCGCGGGATTCGGGATTCGGGATTCGGGATTCGAAGGAGCGGACTGCTGCGACATGGGGGGGGTTCTCTGGAAATTGAAGAATGGAGTTCGAACGGGCGGGGCTCTTTCGAATCCCCAATCCCAAATCCCTAATTCCGGCGACCCATCAGGGTCGCCATCACCGCCTTTTGCACATGCAACCGGTTCTCGGCTTCGTCGATCGCGATGCAGTTGGGCGAATCCATCACCGCATCCGTCGCCTTGACGTTGCGGCGCAGCGGCAGGCAGTGGGAGAACACGCCGTTGTTGGT
This sequence comes from Luteimonas sp. WGS1318, assembly GCF_043187535.1. Taxonomy (GTDB): domain Bacteria; phylum Pseudomonadota; class Gammaproteobacteria; order Xanthomonadales; family Xanthomonadaceae; genus Luteimonas. The sequence continues at coordinate 1,500,635 of NZ_CP171131.1, read as the reverse complement.
CAGCGCCATCTTCCGCTCGTCGACGATGAAGTGCTGGTACTGGTCACGGATCGGCTTCTCGGGTGCCCAGTTGCCGAAGAACGGCAGCGCGCCCCAGCTCTTGGCGTAGACGACATCGGCGCCGGCGTAGGCGCTGTCGATGTCGTGGCTGACGGCGAGCGAACCGCCGCTTTCGGCGACGTTCTGCGCCGCCCAGTCCATGTAGCGCGCGTCGAGCACGTAGTCCGGCGTCGGGCACAGCAGGGTCACGTCCATCCCTAAGCGCGTGGCGATGGTCAGCGCGGAATTCGCGACCGCGGTGTTGAGCGGCTTCGGGTGATAGGTCCAGGTCAGCACGTACTTCTTGCCGCGCAGATCCGTGGTGCCGAAGTGTTCCTGCAGCGCCAGCGCGTGCGCCAGCTCCTGGCAGGGATGGGTGATGGTCTCCATGTTGATGACCGGCACCGGCGAGTACTGCGCGAATGCCTTGAGCACCCGGTCTTCGCGATCGACCGACCAGTCGACGAACTTCGGAAACGCGCGCACGCCGATCATGTCGACGTAGCGGCCGAGCACGCGTGCCACTTCGGCGATGTGCTCCTCGGTGTCGCCGTCCATCACCGTGCCCAGATCGAATTCGATCGGCCACGCGTCCTTGCCCGGCTGCAGCACGATGGCGTGACCGCCGAGCTGGAAGGCGCCGAGTTCGAAGCTGGTGCGCGTACGCATCGACGGATTGAAGAACACCAGCGCGATCGACTTGCCCTTGAGCGCGTCGCCGAGCTTCTCGCGCTTGAAGCGCGCGGCGTCGGCCAGCAGGGCGTCGAGGTCGGGACGGGACCAGTCCTGCGTGTTGAGGAAGTGTCGGATCGCGGTCATCGGTGGAAATCTCAAAGAGGCGATGGAGGGGAGAATCGGATGGATCGATGAAGCCGGCGTTTCGGAAACGAAAAAACCCGGCATCGGCCGGGTTTTCTGCAGAACAGCACGCATACGCGAACGACGTTCCGACTAGCCCGGGAGGATGTGGGCTTCCGGTCGGCGGGCACGCGAGGTCATGCCAGACGCCATGCGGGCGGAGGTCAGGATGTCGGCGTTGGCGCGCAGGGCGTTCATGAGGCGCGCATCCTCGCACGCGGTGCGCTGCGCTGCAACAGGCGCGGTGTGGTCCCTAGCGGGCGTCGGCCGGCGTCACCACCGGGGTCACGGTGACCCGCACCCGCAGGCGGTTGCCGGGATCGTAAGGCAGCCGGGACCGGTACTTGACGCCCTTGTGGACGTAATCCACATCGAATGCGATCGGACGGCGGAATTCACGCTCGATCGGCACCATGCGGCAGTCACCGCCGGCGGAACGGTCGACCTCCTGGACCGCATCGCCATCCGAGCGGAGCACGTCCTTGACCGCGCCGACCACCCGCGCGAGACCGCGGCGTTCCTCCTGCTCGGCCAGCACCGGCGTCGTCGCCTCGCAGCGTTCGACCATGCTGGTCGCGCGCAACGTCTGGTAGACCGGTTCGGCACGCAGGACCTGGGCGTACTCCATCCGGCTGTTCTGCGGGCCGGCCGGGGCCGTCGACTGGGCGAAGGCGGGACACGCGCACGCGAGCGCCAATGCCCCAAGGGACAGCGGCAGGCGCAACCAGCGGTTTCGTCGACGGGCGGACAACACCGACGCAGTGTAGGGGCGCACCCGACGCAGGGGCTGAATCCTCGCTGTCGTGACACCGGCCATCGCGGGGCACCGCGTCCGCCGGCCCGCTGTCCGTGCCCGCGCGGGGCCGCTAGAATCGCGACGACTTCACGTCCGGACGTGCGATGCCCCTCCACCTGTTCAACAGCCTCACCCGCCAGATGGAGCCGTTCGCGCCGCTCGATCCGACCTGTCCGACGATGTATGTCTGCGGGCCGACGGTCTACAACTACGTCCACATCGGCAATGCCCGCGGCCCGGTGGTCTTCGGCGTGCTGGCCGACCTGCTGCGGCGCCGCTTCGGCGCGCTGAAATATGCCCGCAACATCACTGACGTCGACGACAAGATCAATGCCGCCGCGCGGGACCAGGGCGTGCCGATCGCGACGATCACCGATCGCTTCGCCGCCGCCTACCGCGAGGACATGGCCGCGCTGGGGATTGCCCCGCCGGACATCGAGCCCGCCGCCACCGCGCACATCGGCGAGATCGTCGCGATGATCGAGCGCCTGATCGACAGCGGCCACGCCTATGCGGCCGAAGGCCATGTGCTGTTCTCCGTCGGCAGCTACGAGGGCTACGGCAAGCTCTCACGCCGCGACACCGACGACATGATCGCCGGCGCCCGCATCGAGGTCGCGCCGTACAAGCGCGATGCCGGCGACTTCGTGCTGTGGAAGCCGTCGACTGCAGATCTCCCGGGCTGGGCCTCGCCATGGGGCCGCGGCCGCCCGGGCTGGCACATCGAGTGCTCGGCGATGGCTGCCGCGCACCTGGGCGAGACGATCGACATCCACGCCGGCGGCGTCGATCTGCAGTTCCCGCACCACGAGAACGAGATCGCGCAGAGCGAGTGCGCCCATGGCGGCGCGCCGTTCGCGCGCGTGTGGCTGCACAACGGCATGCTGACGTTCGCCGGCAGCAAGATGTCGAAATCCGTCGGCAATATCGAGCGTGTCCACGACCTGGTGCAGGCGCATCCGCCTGAAGCGCTGCGCTACGCGCTGCTGTCGGCGCATTACCGCCAGCCGCTGGACTGGTCGGACGGCCTGATCGAGCAGTCGGTGCGTACCCTCGATCGGCTCTACGGCACGCTTCGCGATGTCGAGGCGTTTCAGCAGGTCCACGCGCTCGACGAAGACGGTGCCGGCGTCGCAGAGCGCCCCATTCCGCAGATGATCGAAGCAGCGCTGGACGACGATCTCAACACCCCCAAAGCCCTGTCCGAGCTCGCGGACATCGCGGGCAAGGTGAGGCAGCTGCGCAATGAGCTCCTGCATGACGCCGAGCAGCCGCATGCGAAGTTCGAGGCGCTGGGATCCCTCGCAGCCGATCTCAAGGCCGCCGGGGCCGCTCTGGGCCTGCTCCAGCAGACGCCCGCCGACTGGTTCGCACGCGGCGCCAGTGCCGACGACGATGCGCGCATCCAGGCCCTGATCGACGAACGCATCGCTGCCAAGCAGGCCCGCGATTTCGCGCGCGCCGATGCGATCCGCGACCAGCTCGCGGCCGAGAACATCGTGCTCGAGGACACACCGCAGGGCGTGCGCTGGAAGCGCGGCTAAGGCGTCCTGTAGGAGCGCGCTTGCGCGCGATGGGGCACTCCGGCAAAGCGCCATCGCGCGCAAGCGCGCTCCTACGGAAGACAGAAAAAAGGCCCGCTTGCGCGGGCCTTTTCTTCGATCAGTCCAACGTCACCATCAGACCTTGCGGAACACCAGCGAGCCGTTGGTGCCGCCGAAACCGAACGAGTTGGACATGACGAACTCGACCTGATGCTCGCGCGCAGTGTGCGGCACGTAATCGAGATCGCAGGCCTCGCCGGGATGATGCAGGTTGATCGTCGGCGGAATGATGCCGGCATGCAGCGCCATCACCGAGAACACGGCCTCCACGCCACCCGCCGCGCCGAGCAGGTGGCCGGTCATCGACTTGGTCGAGCTGACCATCACCTTCGACGCATGTGCACCGAGCACGCCCTTGATGCCCATCGTCTCGGCGACATCGCCGGCCGGCGTCGAGGTGCCGTGCGCGTTGATGTAGCCGATCTGCGAGGGATCGATGCCCGCATCGTTGATCGCCGCGCGCATGCAACGCCCGCCGCCCTCGCCGCTCTCGCTCGGCGCGGTCATGTGGTAGGCGTCGCCACTCATGCCGAAGCCGGCGAGCTCGGCGTAGATGCGCGCGCCACGCGCCTTCGCACGCTCGTATTCCTCCAACACTAGAACGCCGGCGCCGTCGCCCATGACGAACCCGTCGCGGTCACGGTCCCACGGGCGCGAGGCGCCGGTGGGATCGTCGTTGCGCGTGGACAGCGCCTTCATCGAACAGAACCCGCCCACCGACGTCGGCGTGGTCGCGAATTCGGCGCCGCCGGCGATCATCACGTCAGCATCGCCGTACTGGATCATGCGCATCGCCAGGCCGATGTTGTGCGTGGCCGTGGTGCACGCGGTGACCGCCGCGATGTTCGGCCCCTTGGCGCCGGTCATGATCGAGACCTGGCCCGAGATCATGTTGATGATCGTGCTGGGCACGTAGAACGGCGAGATCTTGCGCGGGCCGCCCTCGTGATACTTGATCGCGGTTTCCTCGATGCCCTTGAGGCCACCGATGCCGGCGCCGATCGCCACGCCGATGCGCTCGGCATCGGATTCGCGCACATCGATGCCCGCGTCGGCGATCGCCATCAGGCCACCGGCGACCCCGTAGTGGACGAACGGGTCCATCTTCTTGACGTCCTTGGGCGCGATCCACTGGCTCGCGTCGAAGCCCTTCACCTCGCCCGCGATGCGCGTGGCGAAATTGGTGGCGTCGAAATGGGTGATCGGACCGATGCCCGAACGGCCGTTGACGATGCCGTCCCAGCTCGAAGCCAGATCGTTGCCCAGCGGCGAAAGGATGCCGATGCCCGTGATGACGACGCGGCGCTTGGCCATTGCTCAACTCCTGAGAAGTCGGTGGCGGCGCAGTGCGCGGCCGCCCATATGCACGAGGCCGCAGTGCGGCCTCGTGCTTGGAACCTGGATGTCCGGCCGCCATGCGGCCGGAGCGGTCTCGCGCCCGTTCGGTCGAACCGTGGGCGCGGACGCGGGCATCAGCCCTTGGTGTGCGCCTTGATGTAATCGATCGCCTGCTGCACCGAGGTGATCTTCTCGGCTTCCTCGTCCGGAATCTCGCACTCGAACTCTTCTTCCAGCGCCATCACCAGCTCGACGGTGTCGAGGGAATCGGCGCCGAGATCGTCGACGAAGGAAGCGCTGTTGCTGACTTCGTCTTCCTTCACGCCCAGCTGTTCGATGACAATCTTCTTGACGCGCTCTTCGATGTTGCTCATGGGTAGTCTGCTCCGGGGAGGCGATTTCGGTGGATAGTGTAAGGGAAAGCCGGGCGACGGGCGTACCACCATCGAAGCCCTTGCCATTCAACGACTTGCCCTTGAATCAAGAGGTGTTTCGAAGCCCGTCTCAGGGCATGTACATGCCACCGTTGACGTGCAGCGTTTCGCCGGTGATATAGGCCGCCGACGGACCGGCCAGGAACGCCACGGCCTGTGCGATGTCGTCCGGCTCGCCGAGGCGGCCGAGCGCGATCTGCTCGGTCAGCGCGGTCTTCGAGGCTTCGGGCAGATCACGCGTCATATCGGTGGCGATGAAGCCGGGCGCAACCACATTGACGGTGACACCGCGCGAGCCGATCTCCTTCGCCAGCGATTTGCTGAAGGCGATGATGCCGGCCTTGGCCGCGGCGTAGTTCGACTGCCCGGCGTTGCCGGTGACGCCGATGACCGAGGCGATGTTGATGATGCGGCCCTTGCGCGCCTTCATCATGCCGCGCATCACCGCCTTCGAGCTGCGGAAGACGCTGGTCAGATTGGTGTCGATGATCGCCTGCCAGTCCTCGTCCTTCATGCGCATCAGCAGGTTGTCGCGGGTGATGCCGGCGTTGTTGACGAGGATCGAGATCGCGCCGAATTCCGTCGCGATCGCCTCGACCAGGGCCTCGATGGCGCCCGGCGCCGAGACATCCAGCACGCGGCCATGGCCGCCGTGCGCCGCCAGACGCTCACCGAGCTTGGCCGCGCCGGCTTCGCTGGTCGCGGTGCCGATCACGGTCGCGCCCTGTGCGGCCAGGGTGTCGGCGATGGCGGCACCGATGCCGCGGCTCGCGCCGGTGACGAGGGCGATCTCGCCGTGCAGGGGTCGGGTCATGGAGAGCTCCAATTGATCGGATGCCGGCCGACGAACGGACCGGTGCAAAGGACGGTATGCAGATCAGCCGCGGACGACAACAGCGGCATGCACCGGCTGCATCACGCCCGGTCCGCCAGCGCCGCGTCGAAGTCGGCCGGAAGTCCGAGCGCGCGCGCGTCGATCGTCTTGTCGATCCGCTTGGCCAGGCCGGTGAGGACCTTGCCCGGGCCGCACTCGGCGATGCGCACGACCCCGCGCGCGGTCAGCGCCTCCACGCAGCGCGTCCACTGCACGGGCAGATACAGCTGGCGCACCAGCGCATCACGGATCGCATCGGTGGTCTCGTGCACGGCGGCGTCGACGTTCTGCACCACCGGAATCACGGGCGCGGTCCATTCTACATCGGCCATGGCCGTGCCGAGGCGATCCGCCGCGTCGCGCATCAGCGGCGTGTGCGACGGCACGCTGACAGCGAGCTTGACGACCTTGCGCACGCCGCGCTCGCCGAGCAGCGCGATCGCGCGCTCTACGGCGGCCGCGTGACCGCCGATGACGATCTGGCCGGGCGAATTGAAGTTGGCTGGCACGACGACACTGTCGCCGGACGCATCGGAGGCATCACGGCAGATCTCGTCGACCAGAGCATCCTCGGCGCCGATGACCGCCGCCATCGCGCCGGTGCCGGCAGGGGCCGCCGTCTGCATCAGCTGCCCGCGCAGACGCACCAGTCGCGCGGCGTCGTCGAGCTTCAACACGCACGCCGCGACCAGCGCGGTGTACTCGCCGAGGCTGTGGCCGGCGAGCACACCAGGCATCGCCCCGCCCTGCTGCTGCCACGCGCGCCACACGGCGACACCGGCCGCGAGCAGTGCCGGCTGGGTGAACTCGGTGCGGTTGAGTTCGCTGTCCGGCCCCTGCTGCGACAGCGTCCACAGATCGACGCCTGCACCTTCGGATGCCTGCGCAAACGTCTCACCGACGACGGCGTGCTGCGCGGCCAGTTCGCCGAGCATGCCCAGCGACTGCGAGCCCTGCCCGGGAAACACGAATGCGAGTTGTGATGCGGTCACGCGATCTTCCAGCCGTAGAAACGGGGGCGATGATAAAGGCCATCACGCGACATTGTCTGTACCGGGGCGTATTGCACGGCGGTCAGAACAGCAGTTGCACCAGCTCGAGCTGGCCGTCTTCGATCAGATCCCAGAGCAGCGCCGCTACCAGCAGCATCGGCAACACCGTCGCCGCGCGCACCACGAGGATCGAATGCGCCACTTGGCGTGCGGACCGCCCCAGACGGCCCAGCGCGCGCGCGAGCCCGCCGAGACGCCCGACCCGTCCCGCGTGCGCGGCGACGTCGGGCGCGCGTTGCAACGCGACCGACAGCAGTCCAGCGAGTGCATCGGTGCGTCCCTCGTAATGCTTGGCCATGCCGAACGCGAACAGCAGCCAGTCGCGTGCCTGCGCCTGCGGCAACGCCATCACGTCGAGCGGGTCTTCCTCGAAATCGATGAAGCCCACGCGGCCAGCATCGTCGAGCGTGATGTTTCGCGGCACCAGCTGGCTGAAGTAGGCGCCACGCGCGTGCGCCTCGGCGATCGCGTCGATCACGCGCGTGGTGAGCACGTCGATCCGCACCGGATCACCTTGGGCATCGCGCAGACGCGCCGCGAGCGTGGTGCCCAGGTCACTCAGCAGCAGGGTCGAATCGCCCTCGCCCAGCACACGCGGCACGCGCACGCCGAGTGCGGCGAGCTCGGCGATCCGACGCGCCTCGATGCGTTTGGCGGCACCGCCGCCCGGATGCGGCGGTGGACGCAAGGCCTCGATGTCGAGGCGACGCACGACCGCATCGAGAAGTCCGAGCGTCAACCGGCGGCTGTCGCCGCGCGCATAGGCCTTGAGCCAGGCATCACGCCCGGACACCACGATCGATTCGACGCCCATGTGGCCTCCTGTGTCCGACGTACCGCAACGCCGCCCATGGCGCGCGCGCGGCGTGCCGTGACCGACAGGCTCAATAGCGCAGCAGCGCCGAACCCCAGGTGAAGCCGCCGCCGAAGGCCTCGAGCAGTACGAGTTGGCCGCGCTGCACGCGCCCCGACCGCACGGCTTCGTCGAGTGCCAGCGGCACCGAGCCCGACGAGGTGTTGCCGTGCTTGTCGACGGTCACCACGACGCGGTCCATCGGCATCTCCAGCCGCTTGGCCGTGGCTTCGATGATGCGCAGGTTGGCCTGGTGCGGAATCAGCCAGTCGATGTCGTGGCGATCCAGGCCGTTGGCCGTCAGCGTTTCCTCGACGACCGAATCGAGCGCCTTGACCGCGTACTTGAAGACGTCGCTGCCGGCCATGTTGATGCGCACGCCTGCGTTCTTCTCGCCTTCCTTGAAGCCGACCGACACGCCCACGGGGTTCCACAGCAGTTCCTTCTTCGCGCCGTCGGCGTGGAGATGGGTGCTGAGGATGCCGGTCTCGGCGTCCGCCTTGAGCACGACCGCGCCGGCACCGTCACCGAACAGCACGCAGGTGGTGCGCTCGGTCCAGTCGACCATGCGGGTCAGGGTTTCCGCGCCGACCACGAGCACGGTCTTCGCATCGCCGCACTTGATGAACTTGTCGGCGACCGACAACGCGAACAGGAAACCCGAGCACGCGGCATTGACGTCGAACGCGCCGCAGCCGTTGGCGCCGAGCCGGGCCTGCAGCAGACAGGCGGTCGACGGAAAGATGATGTCCGGCGTGGTCGTGCCGACGATGATCAGGTCGATTTCGGACGCGACAACGCCTGCCGCTTCCATGGCGCGGGTCGCGGCATGGAACGCCAGATCGCTCGTGGTCTCGCCCTCGGCGGCGATGTGCCGCTCGCGGATACCGGTGCGCGCCGCGATCCATTCGTCATTGGTGTCGACGATCTTCGACAGGTCGTCGTTGGTCAGCACCTTCTCGGGCAGATAACTGCCGGTGCCTGCAATGCGGGAATAGATGCGGTCGCTGGTCATCGTGGGGGCTGCCCTCGCCTGTGCGGATGCTGGAGGACGGCCACCGTGCCGACGGATCGGCCAGGTGCGTCACCGCAGCGGGCGCGCCGCCCGGATGATCGAACGTTCCGCCGCATGACGCGGCGGAACGGGACGCAGGATCAGTCTTCTTCGACGACCCGCGTCTTCGGCTGGATCACCTGCTTGCCGCGGTAGTAGCCGTCGGCGGTGATGTGGTGACGGATATGCGTCTCGCCCGTCGTCGGGTCGGTCGACAGCAGCTTGGCGTCGAGCTTGTCGTGCGCGCGGCGCATGCCACGACGGGACGGGGTGACGCGGGATTTCTGCACAGCCATGGGAATTGCTCCAGCAAGGTCTAGTTGTTTCGGTCTTTCTTCAAACCCGCCAACGCCGCGAACGGGTTGGCGCGAGATTCTTCTTCCATCGATACCGGCCAGTCACGCTCGACCGATTCGGAGCCGGGCGCCACCGGGATCACCGGAACCGCCAGGATCAGCTCGTCCTCGACCATCGTGGCCGGAGCGAGCATGCCGTCCTCGGGCACCAGCAACGCCTCGTACTCGTCCAGCAACCCGGCCTCGTCCGCCTCGTCGCGGATCAGGCCCAGTCGCTGCACGACCTGCACCGGCAGCACGAACCGGCGCAGGGTCCGCTGACAGATCAGCGGCAGTTCCGCCTCGATGCGCAGCTCGGCGAACGCCGTCTGCAACGCATCGTGGCCGAACTCGATCGAGCACACGGCTTCCACACTGTCGGTGTCGGCAAGCGCGTCGGACAGACGCGGCATCGAGGACAACGCCAGCCGCCCTTGCAGGCGGCTTCGGGTCGCGACCATGCGCCACGCATCGACAATCTCGGGCATCTGGGCGGACATAAGCCGCTGAATGTTAAAGATGCCCGGCGGCACTGTCAACGGCGGGGATGCTCGCGTGGCGAAGCGCCGGACTGCGTTTGCCGCCGCCCCGCCCGGGCGGGCAGACTGCCCAGCCGATCCGTCGATGCCCGCACGTGCCCACGATCCCCAGCCTGCTGCTGTCCGCCGTCCTCGCCGCCGCCATTGTAGGCCTCTGGCAGTGGCATCGCGCGCGCCGGCGCCGGCAGGCCTACGCCCGTGTGCTGGATGCCGCGGATGCGTTCGAGGCGCGGCTGCGTCTGGCCCGGAGGCAGATCGACAGCCTGGACCAGGGCGGCGCCGACCCGGTCCGCGATGCGCTGCAGGAAATGCTCCGCCAGCGCCTGTGGCTGCAGCAGCACGGCGCCGGGGCCAACGTGGCGACGCTGGACACGCTGCGCGACTCGATCGTCGCCGCACAGGCGAAGATCGACCGCCACCTGGCACAGCTCGCCGAAGCGCGGGCCGCGGCCGGAATCTGACCATGCCTGCGCCCCTGATCCTCGGCTCCACTTCACCCTATCGACGCGATCTGCTGATGCGTCTGCGCCTGCCGTTCACGTGCACGCGTCCGGATGTCGACGAGCAGCCGCAGGATGGCGAGACGCCTGATCATCTCGCGCACCGCCTGGCCTGCGCCAAGGCCGAAGCGGTCGCCGCCCTCGCGCCCGGCAGCTGGGTCATCGGATCCGACCAGGTGGCCGCACTCGACGGACAGCCGCTCGGAAAGCCCGGCGACCGCGACCACGCCGTGCGCCAGCTCACCGCGATGTCGGGTCGCCGCGTGCGCTTCCATACCGCCGTCGCGCTGGCCTGCACCGGGCACCCCACCCGCGTCGCCGAAGACCGCACCGACGTGGTGTTCCGGACGCTGACCGCAGACGAAATCGCGCGGTACGTGGAGGCTGAGCAGCCCTTCGACTGCGCCGGCAGTTTCAAATGCGAGGGGCTGGGCATCGCCCTGTTCGACGCGATCGAATGCACTGATCCGACCGCACTGGTCGGCCTTCCGCTGATCGCCACCGCGCGCCTGCTGCGCGAGGCGGGTTATCCGGTGCCGTGACGGTCAGTCGGTGCCGACGGGCGCCGCGATGCGCAGCGGCTGTTCCGCCCAGTCCTCGACCGAGCCGTCGCGACCCGTGATCCGAAGGCCCAGCCAGTAGAGCCCGGGCGCGCGATCGCTCACATCGACGCGGGCCGTGAAGCCGACATCCGGCAGCGAAGGATCACGCGCGCGGTTCTGCAGAAAGCCCGCGACCCAGCCGTTGGGCTGGCCGTAATCCGCCTCGGCCACCGGCGCACCATCGAGGGTCACCGTGATCGAGGCGATGCCGCTGACATCCTTGACCGCCCAGCCCGCGACCTCGAAGACGCCCTGCACGCGTGCGTCCGGCACTGGCGCATCGATATGCGCCACCGACGGCGTGACGCAATCACCCGCGGGCGCATCGCGCTCGATGGGCGACAGCACGAATCGCTGGGCCCCACGATCCGCATTGACCACCCGCGTCACCGGCAGGCTGCCGAAGCGTCCGCATACCGTCTGGTAGCGATCGAGCAGCGCACTGAACTTCACGTCGTTGGCGCCGACGACGACGAGCGCCGGCCGCCCGTCCAGCGCCTCGCGCCCATCGAGTTGCAGGCCCCACAGCGCGAGCTGCGGCGCACGCCCGTGATGGCGGTTGAGCGGATGGTCGAGCACGCGGATCCGCGGATCACCGAGCGCGAAGCCCAGTTCGGCGCCGATCTTGAAGTTGTCGGCCACCAGCACGGTGTCGGCCGGCATGCCATCGAGTTCCTCGCGCACGGCCGCGGCGAGTTCATCCCAGCCCGCGAAATTCGACGGATACCATTTGGACGCCGCCGCGCGTTCGCGCACCTGCGGCGTCGACACCGCGGCGTAATACACGTTCACCGCGAGGAAGCCGACCACGAGCAGCGTCCAGGTCAATACGCGCAGGCCGCGCGGCCAGCCCAGCAGCACGAATCCGGCCAGCGGCAGCAGGGCCAGATAACCGGGCAGCGGCCAATGGAAACTCACGCGCTCGGTATCGGCGACGAATCCGAGCACGAAGAACCCCGCGACGAGCAGCGCGCCGCACAGCGCCAGAAACCGCGCCGCATCGTCGGGCATGCGCCGGCTGCGCCACGCCGCCAGCAGCAATGCCGCGAACAGCAGCGGCGTGACCACGACCGCCTGGATCAGCACGAAGCGCCAGCCTTCGGCGTGCAGCGCCCAGGGATGACGGTCCACCATCTGGAAGCGCAAACCGGCCTCGGCGTTGTCGACGTTCCAGGCGAGCAACGGAATCCAGGCGGCGGCGCCCGCTGCGATCGCAATCCACACGCGCGGGTCGCGCAGCGCCGTGCGACCGCTGGACAGGCACAGCAGCGCGACGATGCCGACCCCGATGACGGCGATGAAGCGGTAATGGCTCAGCGCACCGAGCGTCAGGCCGATCGCGAGCAGCGCCGCCCCGCCATGCGTGACGCCGCGCATCAGTCGCACGCCGGCGTCCACACACAGCACCGTCGCCAACGCAAGGATCGCATCGGGCAGCGCCATCACACCGAGCGAGCCGAGCAACGGCAGCAACAGCGCGAGACACCCCGAATACCAGCCCGCATCGGGCCCGAATTCGCGGCGGGTCAGCCACACGATCCACCACGGCACCAACGCCGAGATCGTGATGAAGGGCAACCGCACGCCCAGCAGGCTGTCGCCGAAGAGCTCGGTGCCGAGACGGATCAGCCACGCGGTCAGGCCGGGAAGATCCGAGTACGCCCACGCCGGATGCTGGCCTTCGAGCCAGTAGAACGCCTCGTCGACGAACAGCGGAAGGCGGGATGCGATCACCAGCTTCAACACGACGGTCGCCAGCCACAGCACGACGAACACCGTGCGCATTTCCATCCGCCGCATTGAACCCGACCTCGCTACACTCCAGGGAGAACGCCGCAGGGAGACAATGCATGTCCGATCCGTCCACGACGCCCGTCATGCTAACCGACCGGCACCGGGAGGCCCTGTCGTCGGCCCAGGCGCAGGTCAACCGCGTCGTGCTCGGCAAGCAGACCGCGGTGGCGATGAGCTTCGTGGCCTTGCTCGCCGATGGACACATCCTGATCGAGGACCTGCCGGGTCTCGGCAAGACCACGCTGGCCCACGCGATCGCGGCGACCGTCGGTCTCGATTTCCAGCGCGTGCAGTTCACCTCGGATCTGCTGCCGTCGGATGTCGTCGGCGTCTCGGTTTACGACGGCGGTGCACGCCGCTTCGAATTCCACGGCGGTCCGGTGTTCACCAACGTGCTGCTGGCCGACGAGATCAACCGCGCGCCGCCGCGCACGCAGAGCGCGCTGCTCGAGGCGATGGCCGAGCACCAGGTCACCGTCGACGGCGTGACCCATGCCCTGCCCGATCCGTTCTTCGTGATCGCCACCCAGAATCCGGTGGACCTGTCGGGCACCTATCCGCTGCCCGACTCCCAGCTCGACCGGTTCCTGCTGCGGCTCAATCTCGGTTATCCCGATCGTGACGCCGAGCGGGCGCTGCTGGCCGGCGAGGAACGTCGCGCACTGATCGCCGGGATGATGCCGCTGATCGGCGCCGACGAGCTGCTCCATCTGCGGCGCGCCGTGCTCGCCGTGCATGCCAGCCCGGCGCTGATCGACTACGTGCAGGCGCTGCTCACGCGCAGCCGTCAGCACCCCGGCGTCCGCGTCGGCCTGTCGCCGCGCGCCGGCCTCGCGCTGTTGCGCGCGGCACGGGCACTTGCGCTGCTGCAGGGCCGTGACCATGCGCTGCCCGACGACGTGCAGACGCTGTTCCCGCTGATCGCCTCGCACCGGCTCGTCGCCGACAGCGACGCCGCCGCGGCCGGCAGTGCGATCGCCGACGCGATCCTGCAGGCCGTTCCGGTCGACTGACGCGGGCGCGGCTCGATGTCCCTGTCCGCCGGCCTGCGCCGCCGCGTCGAATCCTGGGCGCGCCCACGTGCACCGGAGTCCTTGCCGGTGCGCCTCGACCGGAGCCGCATCTACATCCTGCCCACGGCGTTCGGCTGGTTCCTCGTGGCGCTGCTGGCGACCATGGCGGTGGGCGCACTGAACTACAACAACAACCCGGCCCTGCTGCTGTGCCTGCTGCTGATCGGCGCCGCGTTGGCCAGCCTGCTGTGGACCCAGCTGCAGCTGAGCGGGCTCGAGGTGCACGCGGTCCACGGCGAACCGGTGGCTGCGGGCCATGCGATGACCGTGCGTCTCCACGCGGGTGCGCCGGCGGGTCGCGAACGCCGCGGCCTGCGCGTCGAGGGCGACGCCGCGGAGTCGATGCTGTCGCTGGACATGGCCGCCGGCGAGGCCATGCTGCTGCTGGAGACACGGCAGCGCGGCTGGCGTGCGCTACCCCGGCTGCGCATCTCGACGTCCCGTCCGTTCGGACTGGCCCGGGCCTGGTCGTGGATCTGGCCCGAGACGCCGGTGCTGGTCTATCCGGCGCCCGAAGCATCCGGACCACCGCTTCCGCTCGGCGGCGGCGATACCGCGCAGGCCCGCCTGCACGCCGCCGGCGACGATCTCCACCATCTGCGTGACTGGCGCCAGGGCGACTCGCGCCGCGCGATCGCCTGGAAGCCGTCGGCGCGCCGCGATGCCCTGATCGTGCGCGAGCTCGAGCGGCCGCAGGGCACCGATGTCGTCCTCGACTGGCCGCAGACCGCCGGCCTCGCCTACGAGGACCGCATCCGCCGCCTGGCGCGCTGGGTGGACGAGGCCGAACGCGACGGCGTGCGCTACCGGTTGCAGGTGCCGGGCCATCCGCCGCTCGGCCCGGACGCCGGCCCGGCCCACCGGCATGCGTGCCTGCGCGCGCTCGCGCTGATGCCGGACGCACGATGAGCAAGCCCTCGCCGCGCCCCCTGGATGCCGCCAGCCGACGTCGCGTACTGCTGGCAGCCGCGGCCTGCCTGCTGCCGCTTCTGCTGCAGTTGCCGGGAGCGAGCGCCGTCGCGATCGCGGTGATCGGCGCGGCCGTGTCCTGGCTCGCCGCACGCGGCGCGGTGGCCGGCTGGCTGCGCGGCCTGCTGGCGGTCGCGTTGCTCGGCCTGGTGCTGGTGCAGAGCGGCTTCTCGATCGGCCGCGACACCGGCTGCGCACTGCTGGCCGCGATGCTCGCAATCAAACCGTCCGAACTGCGCACGCTGCGCGACGCGCGCAGCCTGCTGGGTTTCGCCCTGTTCGCGCCGTTCGCGACCTTCCTGCTCGACCAGGGCCCGCTGTCGCTGCTGCTCGGCCTCGTGGCCACCGTGCTGGTGCTGATGGCGCTGCTGCGCCTGTCGGAGCAGGAATCCGGCCTCGCCTCCGCATCCGGCGGCGACGGCCAGCGCCTGCGGATCGTGGTGCGCCTGGTGGCCATCGGCCTGCCGCTCGCCCTCGCCGCCTTCTGGCTGTTCCCGCGTCTGGCGACGCCGCTGTGGGGCGTGCCGGAGCTGTCCGTTGCGCGGCCCGGGCTGTCGGACGAAATGTCACCGGGCCAGTGGCTGGACCTGATCGTCGATGACTCGCCGGCGCTGCGCGCGACCTTCCGCGGCGCCGAGCCGGCGACGCGCGACATGTACTGGCGCGGCCCCACCCTCACCGACTACGACGGCCGTACCTGGACCGCCTCGCCGTGGCTGCGGCATCTGCCGCCGGCCGAGGTCGAGCACGGCGCGCCGGTCTGGGACTACGAGATCACCCTCGAGCCGACTGAGCGCAACCTGCTGGTCGCGCTCGAAATGCCGCTCGCGCTGCCCGACGGCATGGACGCGTCACACACCTGGACGCTGACCAGCCCGCGACGCCTCGACCGCGTGACCCGCTGGCAATTGCGCTCGTCGCCGCAGGTGCGGTTCGAAGCCGACCTGCCCGAGACACTGCGCGCCCAGGCGCTGCGCCTGCCGGACGGGTTCAACCCGCGCACGCGCGAACTGGCGCGGCAGTGGCGGTCGGAGACGGCGGACGACGGCGCGCTCGTGGACCGCGGCCTCGCCTGGATCCGCAGCGAGTTCGCCTACACGCTGGACACGCCCTTGCCGGGCCGCAACGCGGTCGACGAATTCCTGTTCGAGCAGAAGGCCGGCTTCTGCGAGCACTTCAGTTCCGCGTTCGCGGTCCTGATGCGCGAGGCCGGCATTCCCGCGCGCGTGGTCACCGGCTATGTCGGCGGCTATCGCAATGCCTATGGCGATTACTGGATCGTGCGGCGGATGGACGCGCACGCCTGGGTCGAGGTCTGGCTGGGCGATCGCGGCTGGGTGCGGGTCGATCCCACTGCAGCGGTCGCACCCGAACGCATCTACGACACGATCGAGGACCGCCTGGGCGCGGGCGGCGCAGCGGGAGGCGCGCTCGCGCCGCTGCTCGACATCGGCGACTGGGCGCGGCGCGGCTGGAACGATCTGGTGCTGGGCTTCGATGCCGGCAGTCAGCAACTGATGCTGCAGCGGATCGGCTTCGAACACGTCGATACGGCCACGCTCGCGCTGCTGTTCGCGCTGGTCGCCGCAGTGGCGCTGGGCTGGATGTTGTGGCTGGTCGCGCGCAGCGAACGCGAGCGCGATCCGCTGCTGCGCGCCTGGCATGCCCTGGGCCGGCGCTATGCGCGTCTCGGCCTGGCCCGCGAGCCCCACGAGGCGCCACTGGCCTGGGCCGCGCGCGTCGCCGCCGCCCGCAACGGTGCGTCCGAGCTCGTCGCCCTCACCCGTCGTTTCGTGGCCGCCCGCTACGCTCGCAGCGTGTCCGATCCCGTGCTGCCGCGCGACCTGCGCGCCCACCGCCCCGATGCCGAGGCCTCCGACCGATGAACCGTATCCGCCTGCTGCCCGTCGCCGCGCTCGCCCTGCTGCTGGGCGCCTGCGCATCGCAGCCCAAGCCGCTGCAGGGCGGCTACGTCGAACACCCCACACCACACGCTGCCGTCCAGGGCGACTACACCGGCACCGCCGTGCGCTGGGGCGGACGCATCGTCCAAGTCGAACCGCGCCCGGACGCGACGTGCTTCGAGATGATCGCCACCCGGCTCACCGCACACGGCCGGCCGTACTGGGCCGCCGACGACACCAACGGCCGCTTCATCGCCTGCCGCACCGGCTTCTACGATCCGGCGGTGTTCGAGCGCAACCGCGAGGTCACGTTCACCGGCCGGATTGCCGGCTATGACACGCGTCGCATCGGCGAATACGACTACCGCTTCCCGCGTCTCGACGCCGAGGTGGTCTATCTGTGGCCCGTTCGCGAGCGCGTCGATGTGGTGACCCGCCCGGCGCCATGGCCGTGGTGGGGCTACTGGTAAGCCCGCGACGCGGTCGTCGATTCGCGTCAGACCCGTGCAGGCTGCGCTGGCGCGCAACGGCGGGTTGCGGGCGAGCGCCATCGCGCGCGAGCGCGCTCCTCCATGCCGGCTTACGCCTGCGGCGTACCGAACCGTCCGAGCGGCGCGCCGGCGAGCAGGTGCAGATGGATCTGGAACACCGTCTGGCCGCCATGTCCGTTGCAGTTCATGACGATGCGGTAGCCGTCGTCGGCGAAGCCCTGCGCCTTGGCATAGCGCGCCGCCGCGGCCGCCAGACGTCCCACGACGTCAGGCGCATCGGCCGGCACGTCGTTGAGCGTCGCGTAGTCCTGCTTCGGCACGAAGAGCACATGCACCGGCGCCTGCGGCGCGATGTCGCGGAACGCGATCAGGTGCTCGTCCTCGTAGACGATGTCGGCCGGGATCTCGCGCTGGATGATCTTGTGGAAGAGGGTCATGGGCAGGCCGGGATTCGGGATTCGGGATTCGGGATTCGGGAAAGCATAGAGGCAACGCGAAGACCTGGCTCTTCGCATCACCCATCACCCGTCGCGAATCACCGCGTTCAGACCACTTCGTTGCGGCTGCCGAATGCATGCGACAGCGTGCCGCGGTCCACGTATTCCAGCTCGCCGCCGAGCGGCAGACCGTGCGCGGGACGGCTCGGGCGCACGCCGTTCTGACGGGCGATCTGCGCGAGGTAATGCGCAGTGGCTTCGCCTTCGACGGTCGGATTGGTCGCGATGATCAGCTCGCGCACCTCGCCTTCGGCCAGTCGCGCCGACAGCCTGTCGAGCCCGAGCTCGCGCGGACCGATGCCGTCGAGCGGACTCAGCCGGCCCTGCAGCACGAAATAGAAACCGCGATAGCCGGTGGCCTGCTCGATCGCCAGACGGTCGGCCGGTGATTCCACGACGCACAGCGTCTGCGCATCGCGCGCGGCGCTGGCGCAGGTGGGGCAGACAGGGGTTTCGCTGAAGTCGCGGCAACGCTCGCAGTGGCCGATCTTCTCGACCGCCTCGGCCAACGCCGTCGCCAGTCGCACACCGCCCTCGCGCCCGCGTTCGAGCACGTGATAGGCCATGCGCTGCGCGGATTTGTGCCCGACACCGGGCAGCACGCGCAGCGCATCGATCAACTGGTCAAGCAGGGCGGACATTGGGAGCCGTGATTCGTCATCGGTGATTGGTGATTCGACAAAGCAGCCAGTGTCGTGATCCGCTTCTTCGAATCACGAATTACAAATCACCAATTCCGGCCCTTCAGAACGGCAGCTTCATGCCCGGCGGCAGCGGCATGCCCGCCGTCGCGCCGGCCATGCGCGTCTTCGACTCCTCGTCGATCTTGTTCGAGGCATCGTTGAATGCGGCCGCGACCAGATCCTCGGCCATTTCCGGGTCCGACAGCACGCTCGGATCGATGCGCACCTTGCGGCACTCCTTGGCCCCGGTCAGGGTGACGCTGACCATGCCGCCGCCGGCGCTGCCGGTGACCTCGAGTGCGGCGATTTCCTGCTGCACGCGCTGCATGTTCTCCTGCATCTTCTGCGCCTGCTGCATCAGCTGGGCGATGTTTCCACGCATCAGTTGAGTCCTTGTTCGTCGTAGGGGCGGATGGAATCCGGCACGAGCTTCGCGCCCTGCTGCGACATCAGCCGCTGCACGTCCGGATCCGAAAGGAAATTCTGTTCGGCCGACGACTGCCGCGTCTCGCGCTCGCGCGCGTTGCGTTCGTGCAGCGTCGGCGCGGCGCTGGCAGGCGCGGCCTCGAAACGGATCTGCGGCGCGCGGCCCAACGTGGCGGCCAGTGCGTCGGCCAACTGGTGGACCATGATCGGCGCCTTGAGGTGCTCGTCCGATTCGGGCAGCGCCAGCCGCAGCACCTCGCCGTCGAAACCGACGAATGCGGCGCTGGCGGCCAGTTCGCGCACCGGCCCGCGCAAGGGCAGCTCGGCGACGAGATCGAGCCACTGGTCGGCATCCAGCAACCCGACGCTCCGAGACGCCGGTGCAGGCGACGCGACGGGCGCATCGCTGACGGCGGCAGGCGCGCGGCGCGGCATTTCGATGCCGCGCATGGGCGCCACCTCGGACGGCGTCACAGCCGGCGCGGGCGGTTGTTCCTCACGATCACGCTGTGTCGGCATCCGCGCCGGAACAGGGCCAGGCGTGGGCGCCGGCCCGTCCACCGCGACACGCTCGGGCGCCGTCGTCTGCACCGGCGCTGCGCCGAGCGCTGCGCGTGCGGCGGCCGGTCCGCCGGAACGCGTCTGCGCGGTGCCTTCGGCAGATGATGCCGCGCCAGCGGCCGCCGGCCGGAACGCCAGCATCCGCAACACCGTCATTTCAAAACCGGCGCGCGGGCTCGGCGCGAGCGCGAGATCCCGGCGGCCATTGAGCGCCATCTGGTACCACAGCTGCACGACCTCGGGCCGCGCGGCCGCCGCGAGCGCATCGACATCCAGACCGTCGGCCTCTATCGCGACCTCGGGCACCAGCTGGCGGACCTGGATGCGATGCAGCGCTTCGGCCAGCGCGTCGAGCACGCTCGACCAGTCCGGCGAGAACTCCGACAACGTCGCGACTTCGGCCATCAGCTGCGGCCCGTCGCCGGCGCCCAGCGCCGACAGCAGATTGCCCACGCGCGTGCGGTCGACACTGCCGAGCATCGTCGCGACCGCATCGTCGACCAGCGACCCACCCTCGCCGCCCGCGCCGGTGTAGGCGATGGCCTGGTCGAGCAGCGACAGCCCGTCGCGCAGGCTGCCGTCGGCCGCCTTCGACAACTGCCGGATCGCGCCGGCATCGGCGGCGATGCCTTCGGCTTCGAGGATCCGGGTCATCTGGCCCTGGATCTGGGCCTCGTCCAGCCGCTTGAGGTTGAACTGCAGGCAGCGCGACAGCACGGTCACCGGCAGCTTCTGCGGATCGGTCGTCGCCAGCAGGAACTTCACGTGCCCTGGCGGCTCTTCCAGCGTCTTGAGCAGCGCGTTGAACGCCGACTTCGACAGCATGTGCACTTCGTCGATCAGGTAGACCTTCACCCGGCCGCGCGAGGGCATGTACTGCGCGTTGTCGATCAGTTCGCGCACGTCGTCCACGCCGGTGTTGCTGGCGGCGTCGATCTCGAGCAGGTCGATGTAGCGGCCGGCGTCGATCGCCAGGCAGGTCTCGCACGCGCCGCAGGGATCGGACGAGGTGCCGGTCTCGCAGTTCAGGCTCTTGGCGAAGATGCGCGCGATCGTGGTCTTGCCCACGCCGCGCGTGCCGGTGAACAGGAACGCATGGTGGACGCGGCCGGTCTCAAGCGCATTGGTCAGCGCACGGACCACGTGCTCCTGCCCGACCAGTTCGGCAAACCGCTTCGGACGCCACTTGCGGGCGAGGACGAGATAGGACATCACTCTATTCTGCCACGCCCGTCGACGTTCCTTGTGACCCGCCGCGGCCCCGGCTAGAATGGCCGGCCCGCGGCGTGCCGTGGCGGCCGTGTGCCGGTTTCGACCGCATACGGGCAGTATCCGGAGAGGTGTCCGAGTGGTTGAAGGAGCACGCCTGGAAAGTGTGTAAGCGTCTAAACCGCGCTTCGGGGGTTCGAATCCCCCTCTCTCCGCCAGATCAAGCAGAACGCCCCGCAAGGGGCGTTCTGCGTTTTTCCGGAACGCGCATCCCGCTTGACCGTGTGTGCCGCCGACCGGGCATGAACACCCAGCCGCTGATCTCTCGCGCCTTCGCGTCCTGCTGCGTGCCGAGGTTCGCGTGCGAAACGCGATGATCCTCACCGCACTCTCCGCCGTTCTCAGCGCAACCCGGCCCGCCTGCAGCGAGCGCCAGGGTCACAGGGCTTCGTTCCTGCGCCTGCGATGCCGCTGCGCAACGCCGCATGGCCGGCAACTCTGACGCAATCACCGCACGCGCAACGCGGATGCTCACGTGACGCAGCCGGCCGCGCTGTTGGGATCACGGCTCCCCCGAGCGAAGGATTTCAGATGAAGGCGTTGACCTACCATGGCACCCGCGACGTGCGGGTCGAAACCGTGCCCGATCCCGTGCTGCACGATGCCGACGACATCCTGTTGCGGGTCACCGCGACCGCGATCTGCGGCTCGGACCTGCATCTGTATCGCGGCAAGATTCCCGAACTGCACGATGGCGACATCCTCGGGCATGAATTCATGGGCGTGGTCGAGGAGATCGGCCCCGACGTGACCAACGTGCGCGTCGGCAACCGGGTGGTGATCCCCTTCGTCATCGCCTGCGGCGACTGCTTCCATTGCCAGCTGTCGGAATTCTCGGCCTGCGAGACCACCAACACCGGCCAGGGCGCCTCGCTCAACCGCAAGGGCCTGCGTCCGCCGGCGGCCCTGTTCGGCTACAGCCATCTCTACGGCGGCATCGCCGGTGGACAGGCGGAATTCGTGCGCGTGCCCAAGGCCAACGTCGGCCCGCTGGTAGTGCCGGACGGACTTGCGGACGACCAGGTGCTGTTTCTCTCCGACATCCTGCCCACCGGCTACCAGGCGGTGCTCGACGCGAAGGTGACCGAAGGCTCGACGGTCGCGATCTTCGGCGCAGGCCCTGTCGGCCTGATGGCGGCCGCGTGCTGCCGCATGATCGGCGCCGAGCGGATCTTCATGATCGATCGCTACCAGTACCGGCTCGATTTCGCCCAGGCGACCTACGGCGTGATCCCGATCAATTTCGAGGAGATCGACGATCCGGCCGAGTTCATCGTGTCGCAGACCAAGGGCCGCGGCGTGGACGCCTCGATCGATGCCGTCGGCTTCGAGGCCAAGGGCAGCAAGGCCGATACGCTGATGACCGGCCTGAAGCTCGAGACCAGCAGCGGCGCGGCGATCCGCCAGTGCATCGCGGCGACGCGGCGTGCGGGCACCGTGAGCATCCCGGGCGTGTACTCGGGTTTCATCCACGCCTTCATGCTCGGCGACGCCTTCGACAAAGCGCTGACGTTCAAGATGGGACAGACCGACGTGCAGCGGTACATGCCGGAGCTGCTGACGCGCATCGGCGAAGGCGATCTTCGCCCCGAGGTGATCATTTCCCACCGCATGAATCTCGCCGACGCAGCCAAGGGCTACGCGATCTTCGACGAGAAAGACGAGGCGGATGCCTGCCGCAAGGTCGTGCTGACGCCCTGATCAGCGTGAGGGCCATCGCCCGACATGGCGATGGCCCCGCCGACTGACCTCGGCACCCGCGTCGATCGATACCGTTGCTGCCTTCCGGCCCTGGCGGGATTTTCAATCTAGCGTCGCGAGGGGCCGACGGGGCCACCATGGAAACGTACGATCCGGGCCTTGCACCCGACCCGCATCGAAGCGGGACGCGGAGTCTAGCAGGACCGCGACGGCGCGCCTATCGGTGCGCCGCGCTCACGGCGCACCGACGCGCTCGACCTCGGGCCGACCGCCGGTCTGGCTGAACCGGAACGCGTAGGACAGGCGCATGGCCGTGGGCGTCTCGACCGCGCCTTCGGCCATGCAGGCATCGTCGCCGGCATATCCGGCCGGCGCCTCGCAGATCATCGCGGGCGCATAGCGCCAGCCGAGCACCGCCGTGCGGGCGGCGTCGAAGAACGCAGCCGCATCGACTGAAGATGACGGCGCGCAGTCGCCATCGTGCCGCGGTGCGACCGCCGTCACCGTGCCCGCCGCATCGATCACCGTGTCCAGGCACACCACCAGCGGCGGCAGGCGCCGCGCGAGTTCCGCATCGGGATAGATCGGCAGCGCCGCGTCGGTATCGAGATTGGGATGCAGGAAGCGCCGGTTCGGCGCCAGCGTCATGCGCCGCGTATCGGTGGCCGGCGCGAGCAGCGTCGCGCCCACCGCGCCGTGCGCGGGCGGATCGGGCGCCTCGACCACACCGGGCAACGATGCACAGCCTGCCAGGATCACCAGGCTTCCGGCCACGACGCAGCGGATCATTCCGCCACGGCCTCCGGCACCATCGCGAGCGCATCGGGCTCGCGCCCCGTGGCCCAGTGCCCGATCACGCGCCAGTCGCGCGTATCGAGCACGGCGATGCGGTCCGCACCACTGATCGCGACGTAGGCACGCTCGGCTCCGGGGTCGACGACCGCGCCGATCGGCAATGCACCGCGGCCCAGCAGCGTGTCCTGCAGTTCGGCCTCGGGCGGCGTCAACGGCACGGTCGCCACCGTCGCGCGCGTGGCCACGTCGAACACCGACAGCGTGGCCGCGGTCGCATTGGTCACCAGCGCCTGCTGACCGCCGGGCGCGAAGACCACACGGATCGGGAAGCCCGCGCTCGGCAGCGTTGCAATGATGTCCAGCGAGTCGGGATCGTGGACGGTCACGCTGTCGTCGGCGCGGTTGGTCACCCAGACACGGCCATCGGGCGCGACCGCGATGCCCTCGGCGCCCGCACCGGCGGGCCGTTCGGCGGTGACCTGCATCGTCGCCACGTCCACGCGCACCACCGTGCCCGCGCGGATCTTGCTGACATAGGCCGCCGCGCCGTCCGGCGCGATCGCGACCATGTGGCCCACGCCCTCCCCCACGTCGGCGACGCCGGTCACCTCGCCGCGTTGCACATTCACGCGCAGCAGACTGCCGCTGGCCTCCGTCGTCACCAGCGCATCGCCATCGGCGAGCAACTGCAGGCCATGTGGACGGCCGTGCGAACCGAGATCGATCGTGCGCGTGGCGCCATCGACGAGATCGATGACGGTCAGCGCGTGGTGGGCCTCGCGGTGGCCGTAGGTGGTCACGATCGCGGTACGCCCATCGGCGGACACTGCGATCTCGTGCGGCGCAGGCCCCGTGGCGTACTCGGCGACACGCTGCCCCGTGGCGGTATCGAGGGCCCAGACGGTGTCGGCCGACTTGTTGCCCACCAGCAAGCGTGGCTGCGCCTGCGCGCCGAACGCGAGCGCGACGAGCAGCGCGCACAGCGCCAGCCGGGTCATGCCGCACCCCCACCGGGCGCGCGCTCGGGATGCAGCCAGCCGGCGTCGCCATCGGCATAGCGCTCGTGTTTCCAGATCGGCACGCGGTCCTTGATCGTGTCGATGATGTAGCGGCAGGCATCGAAGGCGGCGCCGCGGTGCGCCGCACTCACGCCGACCCACACCGCCATCTCGCCGATCGACAGATCGCCGATGCGATGCACGCAGACGGCGGCGCACAGGTCGAACCGCGCGCGCGCCTCGGCCAGCACCTGCTCGCCCTCGCGTTCGGCCAGCGCGACATAGGATTCGTAGCGCAGGCCAAGCACCGGGCGCCCCTCGTTGTGATCGCGCACCCAGCCCTCGAAGCTCGCGAACGCGCCCGCGCGGTCGTCCTCGAGACGCCGGCGCAGCGGGACGAGGTCGAGCGGCGCATCGGCCAGCCAGAACATGCGGTCGTCCATCTCAGCCTCCGCTGACGGGTGGAATGAAGGCGATCTCGCTGCCGCCCCGCAGCGCATCGTCCCAGCGCGCGAATGCGCCGTCGACCGCCACGCGCAGGCGCTCGACCGGCAGCGCGAACCCGTGCAGCGCCTGCAGTTCGGCATACAGCGCGCGCAGGTCGGTGGCCGCGGTGTCGCGGGTCTCGCCGTCCGTGCCTGCGCGATCGCGCAGGCTGGCGAAATACAGCAGGCGGACTTCGGTCATCGCGTCGATTCCTGTTTCGTGGGTTTGCGCGTTCCGCGCCCGGGCGTCGCGACAGGGCCGACATCGCGCTTGCCGCCGCGCTTGCCGACCAGTTTCGCCGGCCCCAGCACGATCGCGTGCGACAGCGCCTTGCACATGTCGTAGACCGTCAGCGCGGCTACGGTCGCGCCGGTGAGCGCTTCCATCTCGACCCCGGTGCGGTGCGTGGTCTTGACCGTGCAGTCGATGCGCAGCTCGCGCTCGCCCTGCCAGTCGATCGCGATCGTGATGCCGTCGATCGGCAGCGGATGGCAGAACGGAATCAGTTCGTGCGTCCGCTTCACTGCCATCGTGCCGGCGATGATCGCGGTGTCGACGATGCCGCCCTTCGCGCTCTTCAGGCCATTGGCGTGCAGCTGCGCGGCGACATCCGCTGGAAAGCGCACGCGGCATTCGGCGCTGGCGACGCGCGCGGTCGTGGCCTTCGCGGACACGTCGACCATGGTCGGCCGGCCGGCGGCGTCGATGTGGGTCAGCGCTGCGGGCGCCTTGGAGTTCGTGCGGGCCATGCGGCTGCGTCGTGAAGGTGAGCCGGAGATGGTACCGGCCCCGGTGTCATGCGTCCCTTGATCCAAGGCCACGCGCCGGTCGCCGGCGCCCGTACAGTCCGAACCGCGCGACGAACGGCGCACATTGGCAACCCGGCTCGCGGCGATGAATGCGCACGTTCCAGGCGATGGCGTGGACTCGCAACGAGAGCGCCCGGCCCGGTCGCTCCGTTGTCCCGGCCACTGCTGAACGTCCCGGCGACGGACCGTCAAGAACCACGCGCGGCGAGGTCATGCATGCGACTGGCGATGGCCGCGCCGACGCGATGCGCCGATGCTCTGGGCGTGTTGACCGACCTCATCCCCCGACCAGGAACATCTCCACGTGCTTGCGCGGCGCGCGCACGCTGCCGCGCAGTTCGCTGTAGCGATCGGCGCGGCGCGACCACAGGTCGGCCAGCCGCGCCGAGAACGCGGCCTCGCCATCGCCGAGCCAACTGCGCATCGGCTGGCCGCTGCCGGAAAACAGGCAGGTGTAGAGGCTGCCGTCGGCGGAGACGCGGGCCCGCTGGCAGTCGCCGCAGAACGGGGCGGTGACCGAACTGATGAAGCCGATCTCGCCGGCGCCATCGATGAAGGCGTGCCGCTCGGCCACTTCGCCGCGGTAATTCGCATCCAGCGCGCGCAACGGCCAGCGGGCATCGATGCGTGCGTGCAGCTCGCGCGACGGCACGACGCGCGCGCGATCCCAGCCGTTGCAGGTGCCGACGTCCATGTACTCGATGAATCGCAGCACGTGCCCACTGCCGCGGAAATGCGAGGCCATGCGCTCGACTTCGTGGTCGTTGACCCCGCGCTGGACCACGCAGTTGAACTTGATTGCGGAAAACCCCGCCCGCTCGGCCGCGGCGATGCCGGCGAGCACGTCGTCGATCTCGCCGCGTCCACCCGACAGCATGCGGAACAGCGCGGGATCGAGCGCATCGAGGCTGATCGTCAAACGCTGCAATCCGGCATCGCGCAGCGCCTGCGCATGACGCGCCAGCAGTGACGCATTGGTGGTCATCGCCAGGTCGTCGATGCCCGGCACCTTCGCCAGGCGTTCGACCAGCGCGGGCAGGCCCTTGCGCAGCAGCGGTTCACCGCCGGTCAGACGCAGCTTGTGCATGCCCAGACGCGCGAACCCGCGCACCAGTGTCTCGATCTCGTCGAACGACAACCGCCCGGCCTGGTCGAAGCCGTAATCGTCGGGCACGCGATCGGCCGGCATGCAGTAGCCGCAGCGGAAATTGCAGGCCTCGATCACCGACAGGCGCAGGTCGTGCAGCGGACGTCCCAGACGATCGAGCGGTGCCTGCGACAGGTGGGGCAGCGCGCTCATGCGTGGTGAGTCTGCGCAGGGATCGGTGCACGCAATGCGAAGCACGCGCCGGGCCGTGCGATGCGATGACCACGCGCCTCCAGCGCAGCGCCGTCGGCCTCGGAAGCGTAGTGGTAGAGCACGCAGCGCGCGAGCAGCTCGCGCGGATACTCGCGTTCCAGATCGTCGATGCCGCTGTGCGAAGGATTGCCGTGCAGGCCGCAATCGTGGGCGACGAGTTCGTCCTGCGCTGCAAAG
The DNA here is from genome assembly GCF_043187535.1 of Luteimonas sp. WGS1318. Classification (GTDB taxonomy): domain Bacteria; phylum Pseudomonadota; class Gammaproteobacteria; order Xanthomonadales; family Xanthomonadaceae; genus Luteimonas. Next base: position 1,473,764 of record NZ_CP171131.1, on the reverse strand, counting down.
CGGGCCAGCATCTCGGGGATCGGCCGCGTGTCGCCACTGAAGGTCAGGCTGCCCGGCAGACGCAGGCCGTACGCCGTGTCGGGCCAATGGTGCCGGACCGGGAAGACCTCGAGCCGCTGGCCGTCGTGCCAGAACGCGTCGCCGACCGGAATCAGCTGGAACGCGTCCCAGAAATTCGCGCCGCCCTCGGCCAGCACGTTCGGGTAGTCGCCGACACGTGTATGCAGCAGCGGCACCACCGGCGCCGGCACGTAGACCGGCAGGCGGCCACGCCGCGCGGGGTCGAAGTAGCGGTCGACGAACAGCCGCTCGAAGCCGGCGACGTGGTCCAGATGCACGTGGGTGACGAACAGCGCGCGCGGCGCCTCGCCGTAATGATCGAGATAGGCGGTCAGGCCTTCGGCGCCGCAGTCGATCGTCAGCCACGGCGCGCCGCCCTGCTCGATCGTCGCCATCGGCGAGCCGAGCGCGACCGCCGATGCGTTGCCGACGCCCTGGAACCGCAGCGCCCAATCGTTGGCGACCGGCATCAGGTGCCCCGGCTCCACAGCGTGTCGTAGGACCGGCGCAGGCGGGCGAAATCCGCGGCCACGTCCGCCTCCGAGCGCGTGCCGCGCAGCTTCAGCAGCGAGCGCTCCAGCCGGGCCAGATTGCGGCTGCGCCAGCGCGTTTCGGGAATCCGGAGGGCGCCACGGTCGAGATCGATCAGCCAGCCCTTGCCGAGCGAATCGAACAGGATGTTGTGGGCATTGAGGTCGGCGTGGTCGAGGCCGGCGCGATGGAAGCGCGCGATCAGGCGGCCGGTCTGCTCCCATGGCGCATCGGCCGGCGACTCGGCGGCCAGGTCCGCCAGCGAACGCACGTCCGGCAGGCGCTCGACCAGGATCCAGGCGCGATAGCTGAGGCCCCGGCGCAGGTAACTCGCGGCGATCGGTTCGGGCACCGGCAGATCGCGGCGCAGCAGCTCGCGCAGCAGCCGGTATTCGACGAAGCTGCGCACGTGCTGGGTGCCCCGCCACAGGTGCAGGTCGCGGTTCACCCGCCCGACCAGTCCGCCGCGCAGGTACTGGCGCAGCACGCAGGGGCCGTGCGAGGCATCGATGAACCACGCACCGCCCCGCCCGCTGCCTTCCACCTGCTGCGCGCGATTGCCCCACAACGCCGGGTCGAACCAGCGCGGATCGGCTTGCCGCAGCTGCGTGCCGTCGAACAGAATGGCACCGTAGTCACCCGCGCGACCGGCGGCCGGAATCGGCGTCAGGCTCTCGCTGGGGTCGAATCTGTTCATCCAGCGAGTCTACCAAGCCTTGACGCCCGTCCCGCCCGGTTCCGCCGCGTCCGCGCCTGCTTTCAGGCCCCGTTCGATCTGCCTGCTGCGGCTGTCGGCACTCGGCGACGTGACCCATGTGCTGCCGCTGATCGCCACGCTGCGGCGCGCCTGGCCCGAGGTCGCGCTGACCTGGCTGATCGGCAAGGGCGAGGCGCGGCTGCTCGACGGCCTGCCCGACGTCGATCTGGTGGTCTACGACAAGGCGAGCGGCCTGGCCGGCATGCGTGAAGCGCGCCGCGTGCTGCAGTCCCGGCTGGGCGAGGCGCGCCGGTTCGACGCGCTGCTGCAGATGCAGGTGGCCGCGCGCGCCAACCTGCTGTCGGGCTTCGTGCCCGCGCGGCGCCGGATCGGCTACGACCGCGCGCGCTCGAAGGACTTGCACGGCCTGTTCGTCAACGAACGCATTCCCGACCGCCCCGGCATCCACGTGCTCGATGCGATCGGCAGTTTCTGCGAGCCATTGGGCCTGCGCCAGGATCAAGTCACCTGGGCGATGCCCGTGCCGGACGAGGCGCACGCCTGGGCACGCGCGCAGTGGGGCGACGACGGCCGGCCGGTGCTGATGATCTCGCCCTGCTCCAGCCATGTGCGCCGCAACTGGTCGGCCGACCGGTACGCCGCCGTGGCCGACCATGCCGCGAACGCCGGCTGGCGCATCGTGCTGTGCGGCGGGCGCAGCGCGCTGGAGCGCGAGACCACCGATGCGATCCTCGCTGCAATGGCCGCACCGGCCCTCGATCTGGTCGGCAAGGACACGCTCAAGCAGTTGCCCGCGCTGCTCGCCCGCGCGCAGTTGCTGGTCACCCCGGACTCGGGCCCGATGCACATCGCCAATGCGATGGGCACCAAGGTGCTCGGCCTGCACGCCGCCAGCAATCCGGAGCGCAGCGGCCCGTATTCCGATCGGCGCTTCTGCGTGGACCGCTACGACGATGCCGCGCGCCGCTTCCTCGGCAAGCCGGCTGCGGCGCTGAAATGGGGCACCAAGATCGAGTTCGACGAGGTCATGTCGCTGGTGACCGTCGACGATGCGATCGCCGCGTTCGAACGTCGGCGCGCCGATCTCGGGCAGACCGCGTGACCCCGTTCGCCGCCGGCGTCGTCGCATCGCTGGTCGGCGCGATCGTCGGTGCGCTGGTCGGCGGCGCGGTGAGCTGGCTGCTCAACCGCCAGCTGCACACCCAGCAGCTCGAACGCCTGCGCACGCAGTACAAGACCGAGTTCGCCGCCGAGGAGACCGCGCGGCATTTCCTCGGCCACAAGGGCTATACCGACCGCTCGTTCGACGTGCTGCGCAAGCATCTGGGCGGCTTCGACGACGACGAGCTGCGCCGGATCCTGGTGCGTGCGGGCGCCGTGCGGACGTTCCGCGACGACGGCAGCGAATGGTGGCGTCTACTCAGCCGGATGGACGAGTACATCGGGCACAAGACCGATGCCGCGCATCGCCCGTGACTCCGGCCGTCGCGCGCCTCAGGGCGCCGCCGCGCCGCCGCGGTAGTCCTCGTACGACTTCTCCTCGACGTAGGCCGAGCCCAGCGCCAGGTTGATCTCCTTCTTGATCCGCGCGCGCTCGTCGTTCTCGAAATACACGCTGCGCGCCAGGCGCACGAATTCGTCGTCGAAGGCCTGCGCTTTCTCCTTGAGACGGATGTCGTCCTCGATCACCCACAGCCGCTCGTTGACGGCCTTGAGCTCGGCGCGCAGGCGCACGATGTCGTGACCGGCGGCCGGATGCGCCATCCAGGTGGTCTCGAGCGCGGTGAGCTCGTGGCGGACGTTGGCGAGCTTGGCGTCGTCGCGGATCCGCTCGGACTTGATCTGCAGGATCGCGATCTTGTCGAGCAGCTCACCGAAGGACACGGGGGCGGAAATCTCGGACATGGGCAACCTGACGTGGACGAAGTGGCCGCACAGTGTAGCGGGCCGCTTGTCGGCCGCGCAGGCGGCCCGTATGATTGCGCCCCCGGAGTCGCCCAGCGCATCCGGGGACTGGAGAGGTGGCAGAGCGGTTGAATGTACCTGACTCGAAATCAGGCAGGCGTTAATAGCGCCTCGGGGGTTCGAATCCCCCCCTCTCCGCCAGATTTCGCAAAGCGCCCCGCAAGGGGCGTTTTGCGTTTGTACGGCCCACGACAGACACCCGCCGTTCGGCCGCCGCGCACACCTGCACGCGCCGTTGACTGTGCGATAACTACCGTCCCGCGCTTTAGGAGTCGGCCATGCCCCAGCCCACTGCCCTGATCCTCGACGACGATGGCGCGTTCGCACGTGCGGCGGGCCAACTGGCGTTCTCCGCGGGCTTCCGCGTGCAGCTCGCCGAAACCCTCGCCGAAGCGCGCACTTTCCTCGCCCGCACCCGCGCCGACCTGGTGCTGCTGGATCTGCAGCTCCCGGACGGGTCCGGCATGGAACTGCTCGACGACGTCGATCTTGCCCAGCACGGCCAGATCGTCATCGTGACCGGCCGCCCGTCGCTGGAGTCGGCCACGCGCGCGGTCGCCACGCCGGTCATCGAATACCTGGTCAAACCGCTCGATCCCGCGCAGCTGCGCCGGGTGATGGAGCGTGTCGCCGCCCGCTGGCGGCCGGTCGAGCCTGCTCAAGTCGATCTGTCCGCGGTCAGCGGCATCGTCGGCAATGCGCCGCAGATCCGCAGCGTGGTGGACGCCGTGCTGCGGACCGGCCCCACCGATGCCTCGGTCCTGGTCTGGGGCGAACCGGGCACCGGCAAGGCGCTGGTCGCCGCGGCCCTGCATGCCGCGAGCGGTCGCAGCGGGCCGATGGTCACGCTCGACTGCGGTGCCCTGCCGCCGGCCGATCTCGCCGCCGCGCTGTTCGGCCCCGAGGCGCGCCCGGATGCGCCGCCGGCGCTGCACGGCGCGCTCGCCCGCGCACGGGGCGGCACGCTGTTTCTGGATGCGGTCAACCACATGCCGCTGGAGCTCCAGGCACGACTGGCGGAAGCACTGGAGGACCCCGGGTTCGGCGTGGATGCTGCGCGTCCGCCCGTACCGGCGCCGGTCCGCCTGCTGGCCGCGAGCGATCGCGATCCCGACGAGGCGATGCGCGAGCGCACGCTGCGCCCGGACCTGTATTACGCGCTGGCGCATGTCAGCCTGCCGCTCCCCGCGCTGCGCGAACGCGGCGAGGACGTGGTGGTGCTGGTCGCGCATTTCATCGATCGCCTCAACGCCCGCTATGGTCAGACCAAGCGGCTGGCCCCGGGCAGCGAAGCGGCCCTGTTGCGGCACAGCTGGCCGGGCAATGTCCGCGAGTTGCGCAGCGCGGTGCAGCGGGCCTATCTGCTGCACGATGGCGAAGGCCTGCACATCAAGCCGCAGCTGCCGAGCGCATCGGTCTGGAAGGAGTCGGAGACGTCGATCCTGTTCTCGGTGGGCACCACGCTCGCCGAGATCGAACGGCGCGCACTGCTCAAGACGCTCGCGCATTTCGACAACGACAAGACCGCGACCGCGCGCGCGCTCGGGGTCAGCGTGCGCACGATCCACAACCAGCTCGCACGCATGGGCATCCGGCGCGCGGCCGCGGACGGCACCGCGGAATGAACGGCATCGCACCGTTGCGCGATGCGGACCCGGACTGGCTGCACGCACTGCGCAACGCCGTCAATGCGGCCGGCATTGCGGTAGCCGCCGCGCGCAGCGCGATCGAGTCGGGTGATGCGCAACGTGCCGGGCATTTCCTCGACGAGAGTGCGGGCGCCTGCAGGCGCGCGGCCGCGCTGCTGCATCCCGCCCCGGCGGACGGGCAGACACCGGTCTGATCTGACCGCCGGTCAGAGCCCGAGCGCCCGGAGCGCCTGGTCCACGTCGACGGGCTTCAGGCAATGCGGCGCGTCACCGAACCCGGGCGGCAGCAGCGCGCGGTCGTAACCCGACACGAACACGAAGCGGATCCCGAGCGCGCGCAGCCGCGTGGCCACCGGGAAGATCCGCTCGCCACCGAGGTTGACGTCCAGGATCGCGCCATCCAGCGGCGCGCCGGTATCGAGCAGGGCCTGCACGTCCCCCAGCGTGGCGAGCGGCCCGACGACTTCGAGTCCGCGCGCGGTCAGCCCGTCCTGCAGATGCAGGGCGAGCATGTATTCGTCCTCCGCCACGAGGATGCGGTATGCGCGCGGCGTCATCCGGGCACCTGCGCTCCACTCTCGTCGTCCAGCGGCACTTCGATCGTGCAGTACACGCCGTCCCGACGCAGTTCGTAGCGGGTCTGCGCCTTGAGCTGGTACGGCAGTGCCCGCTCGATGAGTTCCCGGCCGTACCCCCCCGTGACCTGGGTCTGGTCGAGGCGCACTCCGCTCTCCTCCCAGGTGACCCGGAGCACCGGCGCGCGCGCGCCATCGGCTGCATCGACATCCCAGTCGATGTCGAGCCGGCCACCCGCATCCGACAACGCGCCATACTTGAGGGCGTTGGTCGTCAGCTCGTGCAGCGCCAGCGCCAGGGTCTGCACCAGCCGGGCCCGTAACGGGACCCCGGCAGGTCCCCGCAGCTCGACCCGCGGGTCGTCGCCGGCGCCGACGCCGTGGGCATCGAGCTCCTGCTGCAGCAGCGTGTCGAAGGTGACGCCGTGTCCGTCGGGCCGTTGCGACAGCAGGCCCTGCACGCGGCCCAGGGCAGCGAGCCGTTGTTCGAAACGCCGCCCGAAGACGTCGATGTCGCCGCTCTCCTGCTGCGTGCGGCGCGCCAGCGACTGCACCACGGCGATCAGGTTGCGGGTGCGGTGCTGGAGCTCGGCGACCAGGGTCTCCATCAGCGCCGCATCCTCGCGCTCGCGGGTGATGTCGCGGCCGATGCCGCCGATGCGCTTCACCTCGCCGGCGTCGTCGTGCACGGGGAAATCGGTATTGCGGATCCACACCACCTGCCCGTCCGCGGGCCGCACGATCCGGAATTCGTAGCTGGCCCGCGCGCCGCGGCGGACCCGGCGCACGATGCCACGCACGCGCTCGAGATCCTCGGGGTGGACCATCGACAACCAGTAATCGGGATCGCGCAGCGACACCGCCCGCGCCTGGCCGTAGATCGCCTCGAACGCGGGACTGAGATATTCCAGCGCGAGCGTGCGCGCGTTGCGGATCCACAGCACGTCCGAGGAGGCGTCGCCGAACTGGCGGAACCGCGCCTCGCCGTCGCGCAGCCCCTGCTCGGCGAGCCGGCGCGAGGTCAGGTCGAGGCTGACGGCGAGACTGCCGGCGATCGCGCCGGTGCCGTCGCGCCAGGGCCCGACGGCGAGCCGGATCCATCGCGGCTCGCCGTCGACGTGCACGCGCTTCTCGGTCGTGAACGGCGTCCCATCGCGATACAGCGCCTCCATGCGCTCGGCGTCGGTGGGCCAGTCGTCGGCATGGGTCAGCGCCTGGATGCGGACGCCGAGAAGCGCCGCGCGCGAACGCCCCATGACGTCGCAGTGGCGATCGTTGACGTAGACCAGACAGCCGTCGCGATCCGCGATCGCGATCCCGACCTCGGCCTGCTCGGCCACGGCCCGGAACCGCTGCTCGCTGGTGGCCAGGGCCCGCTTGGCGCGCGCACGCTCGGCCGCGGAATGCACGCGTTCGCCGACCTCCCGGATCAGATCCAGTTCCGGCGCCGTCCAGCGCCGCGGCGCGCGGCTCAGGGCCACGAACCGGTCGATGCCGGGCGCGCGTGGCGGCGGCGCCGCCGCGGCCGCGACCTCATGGGCAACGAGCAGCGCGCGGGTGGGCGCGTCGAGACGCGGATCGCGGGCGACGTCGTCGATCACCGCCCCGGCAGACGACGCACCGTCGCCGATCAACGACGCGGCCAGCGACGCCGCCGGCCATGCGCGACGTGGGCCGGGCCCCGGCCAGCCCTGGCGGATCACCAGGCCGCCGTGCCCCGAGTCGCCATGACCGATGCGGTCCACCTGCAGATGCGTGCCCAACAGAGCCGACGCGACATCGTGGATCTCGCCCGGATCGGCCAGGTCGCGCAGCGCATCGCTGAGCGCGAGCAGGCAGCGCTCGCGATCGCCGCTCGCCTCGGCCGCCCGCACCGCGGATTCGCGCGCCAGTTCGCGGATCACCAGCCACATGCCGGCGGGTCGTCCGGCATCGTCGCGGATCGGCGAATAGTCCACGTCGAACAACACGCGCTCGCAGACGCCGTCGCGCATCAGGTCGAAGGGGTGTCCTCGCAGCTGCACCGAGCGCCCGGCGAGCGACTCGGCCAGCATCGCGGCGACAGGGGCCTCGATCTCCGGCCAGGCCTCGATCAACGGCAGCGCGAACTGCCGCGGATGACGCTGTCCGAGCAGCGGGCGCAGGGCGTCGTTGTAGAGGTAGTACCCGGCCGAACCCCAGGCGATGGCGATCGGCACCGGCGATTCCAGCATCAGCCCCACCGCGTGCCGCAAGGCGGCAGGCCAGCCGGCGATCGGCCCGAGGGCGCTGTCGCGCCAGTCGAAATCGCGGAACCGCGTGGCCATTTCACCGTCGCAGAAGGGCCAGGACGCTGCGTGTTCGTACATCGGAAACCGGATCGGGGCGGACGCGCCCACCTTACGCCAGCGGCGGCGCCCAGTGCGATCGGACGTGGCGGTGCCCATGCGCGCGCCGCAGGGTTCGGCGGCCTCTTCGGCGCGCGCACGGCCATCGCCGTTGGCCCTGCCCATGCCGCATGGCCTATGCTCGCCGACAGCCCAGGCGCCACAATGCCGCATGCCGTCGACTCCTCCGCCCCCTGCGCCGCCCCTGCCCCCCCACCGTGTACCGGTGGCCGCCCTGCCGCGTGGCCGACGTTGTCCGCAACGTCAGTCCACCGCGCACGCGCCGGGAGCCGCATGATCGAGTTCGGGCATCTGACGCACGTCGGCCTGCGTCGCGACCTCAACGAGGACACGTACTACGGTGACAGCGAACTCGGCCTGTGGCTGATCGCCGACGGCATGGGCGGTCACGAATACGGCGAGGTCGCGAGCGCACTGGCGCGCGAGACCATCGTGCGCGAGATCCGCACCGGGGCCACGCTGGCGCAGGCGATCCGCGTGGCCGACGAGGAGATCATCCGCGCGTCGCGCCGTCGCAACGACAGCCTGCCGATGGGCACCACGGTGGTCGCGGCGCGCGTCAACGGCCCGCGCTTCGAGGTCGCGTGGGTCGGCGACAGCCGCGTCTACCTGTGGCGCGACGCCAAGCTGGCCCAGCTGTCGCAGGACCACAGCTACGTGCAGGAACTGATCGCCAAGGGCGCGCTCAGCGTCGACCAGGCGCGTAGCCATCCGCATCGCAACGTGGTCACCCAGGCCCTCGGCGTGACCGATCCGGACGCGCTCAACGTGGAAACGCTGTCGGGCGAACTGGTGCCGGGCACCCAGCTGCTGCTGTGCAGCGACGGCCTGACCGAAGAAGTCGACGACGCCGTGATCGCCCGCGTGCTGGCGCACACCGAATGCAGTGCCCAGGAGTGCGTCGACGGGCTGGTCGCCGCCGCGCTCGACGGCGGCGGCTCCGACAACGTCACGGTGATCCTGATCCGCAGGCAGTGAGGCCGGCCAGGCCGACTGATCCTCAGGCGGTGGCGGCGACCTCGTCCGGCGCGACGTCCCACAGGCAGGTCCCGGCCTTTGCACGGATCGCCGCGACGCGCGCGGCGTGCAGGGCCAGATCATCCTCGGGCACACGCAGCGCGGGCCGCGCGCCGCTGGGCTGCAGTGTGACCAGCCGTGCCACCGAGCGGCCGGTATCGACCGGCGCGGCGAAGCCGATCTCGTGCTGGCCCGCGGTGAGCGCCAGGTAGACCTCGGCGAGCAACTGGGCATCGAGCAGCGCGCCGTGAAGCTGGCGGTGGGCGTTGTCCACCCCCATCCGCTTGCACAGCGCGTCGAGGGAATTGCGCTGTCCCGGGAACCGCTGGCGGGCGAGCAGCAGCGAATCCTCGACGCGCGCACGCGCGCGGATGTCGCCGTAATGCGCACCCAGGCGCGACAGTTCGTAGTCGAGGAAGCCGACGTCGAACGCAGCGTTGTGAATCACCAGCTCGGCGCCGTCGATGAACGCCAGAAACGCATCGGCGATGTCCTCGAACGGCGGCTTGTCGGCGAGAAACTCCAGGCTCAGGCCGGTCACCTCGGCCGCGCCCTGTTCGAAATCGCAGTCGGGCCGGATGTACTGGTGGTAGGTGCGGCCGGTGGGCCGCCGCTCGATCAGCTCGACGCAGCCGATTTCCACCACCCGGTTGCCCTTCTTCCATTCCAGGCCGGTGGTTTCGGTGTCGAGAACGATCTGTCGCATAGGGCCGGGCTCCTGTCGTGGGATCAGGCGACGGCGCTGCGCTGCGCGCGCGCGGCCGCGGTGGCAAGCGCGTCGACGCGCTCGTTCTCCGGGTGCCCGGAGTGGCCCTTGACCCAGTGCCACTCGACGGTGTGGCGCTCGGTCGCCAGCTGCAGGCGCTGCCACAGGTCCTGGTTCTTCACCGCGCCACCGGATGCGGTCTTCCAGCCCCGCCGCACCCAGTTGCGCAGCCACTCGGTGATGCCCTGACGGACGTACTGGGAATCGGTGTGCAGATCGATGCGGCAGGGTTCGGTCAGCGTTTCGAGCGCGACGATGGCCGCCATCAGCTCCATACGGTTGTTGGTGGTCTGCGGCTCGCCGCCGCTGAGTTCGCGCTCGATGTCGCGGTAGCGGAGCAGTGCGCCCCAGCCGCCCGGGCCGGGGTTGCCGAGGCACGCGCCATCGGTGTAGATCACGATCGACTTCATGGAATCCTGCGAAAACGGACGTCAGGTGGCCGGCGCGGCCGCCGGCATCGGCAGCGCGCGGGTGCGGCGCACGGGGGTCAGGGGCAGATGCCGCTTCTGGCCGCGCAAGGCATAGGCCGCGCGCAACCCGGGGCCGTCTTGGCTCTGGGTGACGACCATCTCGCGCCAGCTCGGTCCGACCCCGCGCGAGACCGCGTCAGGCGCCAGTCCCGCCTCGCGCAGCCGACGGCGCCAGGTCAGCGGCTCGGCACTGGCGATGCCGTGGCCCCGCCAGCGCCAGCGATATGGAGTCAGCGGATTGAGGACCAGCAGCCAGAGGTGGCCACCGGGCGCGAGCACCCGTGCGGCCTCGCCGAGGAGCACGTCATCGCGCACGCCGACCACATGCTGGAGCACCACGGCGCCGAAGGCCTCGCTCGGCAGCGGCAGCGGACAGGCGCAGCGCACAGGGCCGGTCAGGCGATCACCGCGGCGCACCAGATGCAGGCCGCGGCCTTCGACCGGATGCCCCTGCACGCCCGGCGACAGCCACAGCCACGGCAGCCCCGGGTGCGCGCCGAGCGCCTCGCTGACGAGGCCCTGCTCGCTGGCAAGGACCGCGAGGCCGGCGGGGGTGGCGAACCAGTCGCTGGCGGCGGCCGGTTGACCGGTCGGGAGAATCGCGGGCATGGTCGGCATTGTACGGGCTTCGCTCCCGCCACCGCCCCGAGACGATGCGCCTGCAGCCGATTCCCGCGTTCGACGACAATTACATCTGGACGCTGGAAGCCGACGATGGCAGCACGATCGTCGTCGATCCGGGCGATGCGCAGCCGGTGCTGGCCGCGGCCGAGCGCGGTTTCGTGCCCGGCCTGGTGCTGCTGACCCACCATCACGACGACCACATCGGCGGCGTCGCGGCACTGCGCGCGCGCTGGCCGGCGCTGGAGATCGTCGCGCCGGAGGATCCGCGCATTCCCGTCGCGAGCCGGCGGGTACGCGATGGCGATCGGCTCGAACACGGCCCCTGGCGCTTCGAAATCCTCGCCGTGCCGGGCCATACCGCGACGCACATCGCATTTTTCGGGCATGGGCACTTGTTTTGCGGCGATACCCTGTTCAGCCTTGGCTGTGGGCGCCTGTTCGAAGGTACGCCCTCCCAGATGCTGGCCTCACTCGACCGACTGGCGGCCCTGCCCGCCGAGACCCTGGTCTGCTGCGGCCACGAATACAGCCGGTCCAACGCCGCGTTCGCACGCGCCGTGGACCCGGACAATGCGGCGCTGCGGCGCCGCGAAGAGGAGATCATCGCGATGCGCAGTGCCCACAGGCCGACGCTTCCCGTTCCATTGCACAGCGAGCTGGCGTGCAATCCGTTTCTGCGCGTCGACGCACCGGCCGTGCGCGACGCGGTCGCCGCGCATGCGGGCGAGGGATCCGACGATCGGGTGGAGGTCTTCGCCGCGCTCCGGCGCTGGAAGGACGGATTCCGCGCATGACGGCGCGTGGTGGTTCCCGGCTCGCCATGGCGTTGTTGCTCGCGGCGATGCCGGCCCTGCCGGTGGTCGCCGGGTCCGAGGCCAGCCCGGCCCCCGTATCCGCCCCGGTCGCCGCGACGACGGCCGTCGCCGGCCCAGCCGCCGGTGGACCGACCGTCCTCAATGGTCAGGAGATCTACCGCCGCTTCCTCGACGGCCTGGCCGACCAGGACTGCAGCGACGACGCCAGCACCCGCTGGCGTTCGCATTTCGGCCATGTGCCACGGCAGTTGACCTCGCGCAACAGTGACGTGCTGCCCCTGTTCGGCTACGTGGTCGAGGCCATGCGCGAGGCCCACCTGCCGACCGAGTACGCGCTGATTCCCTTCATCGAAAGCGGCTACCGGCCCGGCGCACGCAGCGCCTCCGGACCCGCCGGACTGTGGCAGTTCATCGCCGTGACCGCGCGCAACCACGAGATCCCGATCCGCCCCGGCTACGACGGCCGCTTGTCGCCGGCCGACGCCACCACCGCGGCGGTGCGGTATCTCAAGACCCTGCACGGGATGTTCGCCGGCGATTGGCGCCTGGCGGTGATGGCCTACAACGCGGGCGAGTACCGCGTGCTCAACGCGCTCAAGCGCGCCGGCCAGGCGCCGGCCGCCGCGGACCCGACCGCACTCGCGATGCCCGACATCACCCACAGCTACGTGCGCAAGCTGCACGCCCTGTCCTGCGTGATCAAGGAAGCCGAGGCACGCGAGGGCTGGATGGCCGCGCTCGACCGTGAGGTGCCGGTCCTGCGGGCGATCCCGGTGCCGGACGGCATCCGCGATCTCGACACCCTCGCCTCGCGCCACGAGACCGATGCCCAGCAACTGCGTCGACTCAACCCCGCGCACACCGAGGGCCGCGTGGCCAGGATCGGCCAGCCGGTCCAGGTGCTGGTGCCGCAATCCGCAGCGACGCCGCCCGTGTTCATGGCCGAAGCACCGCTGGAGACTGGCGTGGACGACGGCGGCCTGACGACCTCCGACGCTGCCGCGGGCGGCGCCCAGCGCGTCCACACCGTGGTCAACGGCGATTCGATCTGGGCGATCGCACGCCGGTATGGCGTCAGCAGCCGCTCACTTCTGGACGGGAACGGACTGGATGCCCGCAGTGTGTTGCGCCCGGGCATGGAACTGCGGATCGACGGCAGCCCCTGAGGCGCCATGCCACCGCCGGCCCGGCCGCGGTGAATTCGATCAGCGCCGGCGCCGGCCCGTACGGGCGCCTTCGTCATCGCATGGCAGGGGGCCGTGCCCGACCTGCCCGCTGCTCCTGCGGGAATATCCTGGTCGCGACTGCACGCCGTGTCGACCCGATCGCACATGCCGATGACCGGCGCTGCGCGTGCAAGGCGGCAGCGCGCAACGCTCGCGTTGTCACCGAAGTCGATTGCGGTCGATCCGGTCCGGGCCACTGCACCGTCATCCGAGGCCGCGCCTCGGCGTGGTGCGCGCACGCCGCCGCGCGCCGTATCCGCCTGGCCCCTGCCCCGAATGCGGAACGCCCGGCACTGGGCCGGGCGTTCGTCGTGCACACCGCGTCAGCGCGATCCGTCAGAGGCGCGCCTCGTTGACGGTGATCTTCATCTCGCTGCGCAGCGCCCGCTGCAGCACCTCGGCATCCTCGCTGCCGAGCAGCGCGCCGAGCTGCTGACGCAACATCGTCTGCTCCTGCTCGCTGGCCTCGGCAGGATCGCCGACGATCACCCGGTCGACGGTGAAGACCACGGCGCTTCCGTCGGCCAGCATCACGCGGCCGGGCGTCGTGGCGCCTTCGGCCGGCGCGAGCGCACGGAAGTAGGCCTGGTTCGCACTCGCATCCGGCACCGGCGCGCCGCGCGGCACACCCGGCACCGACGTCGCCTCGAGCGACCGCGCTTCGGCCAGCGACTGCAGCGTCGCACCGCCCTGGATCTCGGCCACCATCGCATCGGCAGCCGCTTCCGCCTGCCGGCGTGCGCGGTCGGCGCGAACCTCGGCGGTCACGCGCGTGCGCACCTCGTCGAGGGTCTGGGCCCGTTCTGGGGTGTGGCTGGTGACCCGGATGAAGACGGTGTGGTTGGGCGCGATCTCGATCGGATCGCTGACCGTGCCGTCCTGGGTCAGCGCCTCGGAAAACGCGGCCTGCACGACGGCCGGGTTGGCCGCGATCCCACTGCCGGCACCACGCGCGAACGGCGCAATGGTGCGGACCTGCGCCTGCGCCGCCGCAGCGGCCTGCTCCAGCGACATCGGGTGGCGGTTGATCTCGTCGACGATCCGACCGACCTGCTCGTTGTAGACCTGGGAGCCGGCGTTGTCGCGGACCTCGCGCTCCATCTCCTCGCGCACGTCCTCGAACGCGACGGGCCGCGCTGCATCGACCTCACGCAGCTGCAGGACGTGCCAGCCGAAGTCGGTGCGCACCGGATCGCTCACCTGCCCGGCCTGCATCGCGAACAGGGTGTCCTCGAAGGGACCGGCCATCATGCCGGTCTCGATCCAGCCCAGATCGCCGCCGCCCTGGTTCGAACCCGGGTCGTCGGACTCGGCGCGCGCCAGCGCCGCGAAATCCGCGCCCGGCTGCTTCGCCTGTGCCGCGATGTCGGCGGCCTTTGCCTGTGCGGCCTGTTGCGCCGCCGCGTCGGCATCGGCCGGCACCTCGACCAGGATGTGCGATGCGAGCCGACGCTCGGCGGCGGTGAAGCGCGACTTGACCTGCTCGAAATGCGCGCGCGCATCGGCTTCGTCGACCGCGCCGTCGGCAGACGCGTTCTCGCCGCGGACCTCGATGTATTCCAGCGCCACCTGCTCCGGCGCGCGGTAGCGGTTGGCGTGCGATTCGAACCAGGCCTGCAGGTCGGCGTCGGCCACGGGCGCCTCGTCGACCGCGACCGGCGGCAGTACCACGAAGCTCACGTCGCGGCGCTCACCGAGCAGGCGCATCAGACGCTGCGATTCGCCCGCCGTCACGAATGCCGATTCGGCGATCGCCTGCGGCACGAGTGCGCGCTGCAGGTCGAGCCGCACCGACGCTTCGAATTCGCGCGGCGTGCGCGGCGGCTGCGCCGACTGCAGGGCCAGCTGGTAGCGCTGCGGATCGAAGCGACCGTCGACCTGGAACGCCGGAATCGACGCGATGATCGCCTGCACCTGTTCGTTGCCGACCACGATGTTGGCGCGCTCGGCGGCGAGCGCGAGCACCGCGCGGTCGATCAGCTGCTCGAGGATCTCGCGCTTGCTCTCCATCGTTTCGAAGCCGCGCGCGTCGAAGTTCTCGCCCTCGGCTTCGCGGCGCTGCTCACGCATCGCGTCGAACGCCTGACGGAATTCCTCGGCGCTGACCTCGGTGGTCGACCAGGCGAGCTTGCGCACCAGCCATACGTCCGGCGCCGAACGCCACCACTTCGGCGGTGCCTCGACCTTGGCCGCGTAGTCGGCGTTGTTCTGGAAGAGGTACTGCTCCATCCCGAAGAATGCGAACGGAACCGCCAGCACCGCCACGATGGCGATGGCGATCCAACCACTGGTCTTGTCTCGAAGCGCTTGCAACATTGTTCGGGCACTGGGATGGGCGAGCCGCTCAGTTTAACCGCA
Organism: Luteimonas sp. WGS1318; assembly: GCF_043187535.1. GTDB lineage: Bacteria > Pseudomonadota > Gammaproteobacteria > Xanthomonadales > Xanthomonadaceae > Luteimonas. The sequence goes on along the minus strand of NZ_CP171131.1, from coordinate 1,458,603 downwards.
TGGTGACGCGGGCGCAGGCGTCGTCGCGGAATGCGCCGGAGACAGGCTGAACCCCGCGTCCGGTGCCACGCGGCCGCCGAAGTCGTATTCCCCGGAATGATCGCGTACCATGCGCCTCCGAACGCCCCCGGGGCCGCCGCACCGGTTGGCGACCCGTTTCCTAGACGCCTAACACGCGCACATACAAAAGAAGAGGAACGCTCATGGCCCATACCAAAGCTGATATCACTGCCGCCGTCGCCGAAAAGGCCGGCCTGTCGCGCGCCGATGCCGGCCGCGCCGTCGACGCCGTGCTCGACACGATCACCGAAGCGCTGAAGAATGGCGAAGCGGTCAATTTCGTCGGTTTCGGTTCGTTCGTCGCCCGTCCGCGCGCTGCGCGTACCGGCCTGAACCCGCAGACCAAGGAACAGATCCAGATCCCCGCGTCGACCGTGCCTGCATTCAAGGCTGGCAAGGCGCTGAAGGATGCGGTAAAGTAAGCGGCTTGGTTGTTCCGCATGGGTGCTTAGCTCAGCGGTAGAGCGTCTCCTTTACACGGAGAGGGTCGGGGGTTCGAAACCCTCAGCACCCACCACGCACCAGGTTTCCAATGTGGAGCGGTAGTTCAGCTGGTTAGAATGCTGGCCTGTCACGCCGGAGGTCGCGGGTTCGAGTCCCGTCCGCTCCGCCATCGGATCAAAGCGAAACCCCGCGCATGTCGCGGGGTTTTTCTTTTTGTGCGATCGCACGGGGTGCCATCGCGCAGCGGATGTTGCTGCGCACTCGATCGGGACGGACCGGCCCCGGGATCCGACACCCCATGATCGCGATGCGCGCATCGCGAACGATGTCCGTCATGCCCATGCCGCACCGACGCGATCGACGCGATCGACGACCGGAACCGCGACGTGCATCTTCGCGTGCGCAACCTCGAGCGGGCGCGCGTACGCGCGACGCGATGCGCGAGCGCTGCCGCCTTGCGCTAGTTCTCCGGAATGATGCCGAGGGCGCTGACCGCGCCTCGGCGGTCGTCACGACGCCGGCCCGATACCCGAGATTCGAGGCATGCGCGACCGTCCGCACGACGCCGTCCGCCGGCTCCGCGTAGCCGTCGGAAATCGACGGCATCGGGGTGCGCACATCGATTGCATCGAAGTTGCATTTGCCTCTTCCCAAACCCGAAGTTTCATGTAGAATTTCGCGCCTTGGAGCGGTAGTTCAGTTGGTTAGAATGCTGGCCTGTCACGCCGGAGGTCGCGGGTTCGAGTCCCGTCCGCTCCGCCAGTTGGAACGAAAAAGCCTCGCAGCGATGCGGGGCTTTTTCGTGTGCGACGTCCGGCGCCAGCGCGATCGCGGGCGGCTCCCCGCGCATCGAATCGATGCCGCGCGTTCGCCGCGCGTCCTCGGCCGGGGCAGTGCGACCGATCGCCGCCGCGATGCCGGCGCCTCGCCCTCGCCTGCGCAGCGCGAAGCGTCTTGCCCGACTCGGGAAATCCCATATTCTCGACAGCCGCCCACTCGCGCGCGCGCCGTGCGCGCGATGCAGGAGATGCGATGCGCCTGATCCGTTCCGCCCCGTTCGCCCGCGTCGTGCTCGCGGCCCTGGTCGCGTTCGCGCTGCCGGCGACCGGCCCCGCTCACGCCGAAGCGTCGCGCGCCCATGCGCTGCCTGTTCCCGGCCTGACGGCGCCGATGCTGTCGCCGGACTTCTGGATCGAACGCCTCGACGCGCCGGAGGCGCAGATCCTCGATCGCGCGGCGATCGATGCCATGAATACCGCCATGCGGCGCGACCGCTCGATCCACGCGCCGCTGGCACTGCCCGCGACGCTGTCGCGCACGACGGTGATCGACCGGATCACCGCGGTCTCCGTGCGGCCCACCGCCCCACGCTTCACCGCGGACGGCCCGCTCGCTGCGTCGGCGCTCGACGCGCTGGTCAATGCCCTCGCCCTCGACGACGTGGCCGACACGGTCGAACCGGCGTTCGGGCTGGTGGTGCGGCGTGCGGACCTGCGCGCGTTTCCCACCGCGCTGCGCGTGTTCAGTCGCGCCGACGACACCGACATCGACCGTTTCCAGGAGGACGCGCTGTTTCCGGGCGCGCCGGTCGCCGTGCTGCACGGCAGCCGCGACGGCGCCTGGCTGTTCGTCGTCAGCGAGCGTTACGCAGCGTGGATCGAGCGCCGGCATGTCGCCCTGGGCGCGCGCGCCGACGTCGCCGGCTATGTCGAGCGCGCGGCCGACGGTCTCGTCGTCACGGGGGCAACCGCGCATACGGTGCACACGCCCGAAGCGCCCGCGGTCTCGGACGTGCAACTCGAGATGGGCGCACGCGTGCCGCGTGTGGCGTGGCCCGGTGACGTCCCGCTCAACGGCCAGATTGCGGCCTATGGCCATGTCGTCGAACTGCCGGTGCGCGCAGCCGACGGCGCCCTGTCGTTCGCGCCGGCGAGCATTCCGCGTGCTGCCGACGTGCACGAGGATCTGCTGCCGCACACGCGCGCGACACTGATCCGCCAGGCCTTCAAGTTCCTCGGCGAACGCTACGGCTGGGGCCACGCCTACAACGCGCGCGACTGCAGCGGCTTCGTCTCGGAAATCTATCGCAGTGTCGGCGTGCTGCTGCCACGCAACACCAGCGCGCAGGCGACGAGCACGGCCTTGAATCGCATCGAGGTGCCGAGCGACATGCCGTATGCGCAGCGCCTGCAGCTGCTGCGCGAGGCCGACGTCGGCGACATGGTGTTCGTGCCCGGACACGTGATGATGGTCATCGGTCACGTCGACGGCGAGCCGTGGGTGATCCACGACACCGCAGGCACCTACCTGCGCGGCGACGACGGCGCGATCCGCCGCGTGCCGCTCAACGGAGTCGTGGTCACGCCGACGACACCGCTGCTCGCCGATGCCGACGGTGCGCCGATGATCGACCGCATCACCAGCCTCCAGCGCGTGCGCTGAGCGTCCGGACGCCGCTCCGATGAAGATCACTCGAATCGATCTGGGCACCCTGCGCGTGCCGTTGCGCACGCCGTTCAAGACTGCCGTGCGCACCGTCGGCGCCGTCGAGGCTGTCTTGGTCACGGTCCATACCGACACCGGCCACACCGGCTACGGCGAAGCCCCGGCCACCGCGGCCATCACCGGCGAGACCTGCGCCACGATCGTCGCGGCGATCTCGGGCGTCATCGGGCCCCGCTTGCTCGGCGGCGACATCGACGGCTTCAACGATCTGCTTCAGCGCGTGCACACCGCGCTGGCGCACAACACCAGCGCCAAGGCCGCTGTCGAGATCGCACTCTACGATCTGTTCGCCCAGCGCCACGGTGCGCCGCTGTATCGCATCCTCGGCGGCGGCACACCGACGCTCTCGACCGACATCACGATCAGTGTCGACGCCGTCGACACGATGGTGGCCGATGCGCTGTCGGCCCTCGATCGCGGCTATGCCGCCCTGAAGATCAAGATCGGCCTGGACCCGGCGACGGATCTGGCGCGTGTCCGCGCGGTCCACGCCGCGGTCGACGGCCGCGCGCGGCTGCGTCTCGATGCCAACCAGGGCTGGACCCCGAAGCAGGCCGTGCACGCGATGCACCGGCTGGAAGCCGAGGGCATCCTGCCCGAGCTGCTCGAGCAGCCGGTCAAGGCCGACGATCTCGCCGGCCTGAAGTTCGTGACCGAGCGCGTGGCGACGCCGGTGATGGTCGACGAGAGCGTCTTCGGCCCGCGCGCACTGATCGAGCTGATCCGCCTGCGCGCGGCGGACATCGTCAACATCAAACTGATGAAGAGCGGCGGACTGTCGAATGCGATCAAGCTCGCCGACATCGCCGGACTGCACGGGATGCCGTGCATGATCGGCTGCATGCTCGAGAGCAGTATCAGCGTGGCCGCCGCGGCCCACCTCGCGGTCGCGCGATCGGACGTGATCACCTTCGTTGATCTCGACGGCCCGGCACTGTGTGCGGAGAACCCGGCCGAGGGCGGCGCGCGTTTCGACGGGCCGCACATCGCACTCGGCGACGCGCCGGGCCTCGGCATCGTGTCGGTGGCCGGCGTCGAACCCGTTAGGCTCTGAGGTGCACGCGAGCGGGCACGGCCTTGTCGATGGCCCACCGCTGCGCCTGCGAACCCCGCTCCAGGAGACCCCGATGCACACACCGATGCTTCGCCCGTCCGCCCGCTGGTGCCTGCCGGCGCTGATGCTGCTCCTCGCCGCCTGCAGCAGCATGCAGCCGACGACGACGCCGGCGCCGCTGGCCGATGCCCGTCAGCTCGTCGTGGTCACCAGCGCGCATTGGGATGCACCGGCCGCGCGCCTGCAGCGGTTCGAGCGCGATGGGCGCGGGGCGTGGCAGCCGGTAGGCGCCGCGGTGCCGGTGATGCTCGGCCGCAGCGGCAGCGGCTGGGGCCTCGGCCTGCATCCGCCGCAGGCGCAGGGTCCTCAGAAGCGCGAAGGTGATGGCCGCGCGCCCGCCGGCATCTTCGCGATCGGCACCGCGTTCGGCTATGCCGCCACCGGCATCGGCGCCCTGCCCTACCTGCCGATGCAGGCCTCGCACTACTGCATCGACGTGCCGGCGTCCCCGCTCTACAACCGCATCGTCGATGCGCGCGACGTCGGCGAGGACGCGGTCGCCGGCTCGACCGAACAGATGCGTCTCGACCTGCACAACGACGGCGACATCCGCTATCGGCGCGGGTTCGTCATCGAGCACAACGCCGACGGTGTGCCCGGCCAGGGCAGCTGCATCTTCGCGCACCTGTTGCGCCGCGCCGACGAGACCACCGCAGGCTGCACGGCGATGGACGAGGCCGCGCTCGACACCGTCCTGCAGTGGCTCGATCCTGCGCTGACGCCGCGCTTCGTCCTGATGCCCGAGGCCGACTACGCGCGGCTGTCAGCACCGTGGCAGTTGCCGGCGCTGCAGCCGTGAGCACCGCGGACGGGCCGCTCAGCGCGCGACCGGCCACCACAGCCGATCTGCCCGCGCTGCTGGCGATGATGCGCACCTTCTGCGCCGAGGACCGCATTCCCTTCGATGCCGGCCGCGTCGCCGAGGCCGCGACGGCGCTGATCACCGACGCCTTGCACGGCACGATCCTGTTGCTCGGCGACGATGCCAAGGCCGGGTATCTCGCGCTCACGCGTGGTTTCAGTCTCGAACAGGGCGGCGCATACGTCCTGCTGGACGAGCTGTTCGTCGCCGATCACGCGCGCGGTCGTGGCCTCGGTGCCGCCGCGCTCGCGCTGGCGGCGCAGCGGGCCCGCGACTGGGGCGCGATGCGGCTGCGGCTGGAGGTGCATCACCACAACCCCCGCGCCAAGGCGCTGTATCTGCGCGCGGGATTCCGCGACGACCATCGCGACATGCTGACGCTTGACCTGACGGCGGTGGACTGAGCCACTGCATGCCAGGTGATCGAGTCGGGACGATGGCGCGCGCGACGGACCGGCCGTGACGCGCGTGGCATGCTGCGGGGGCCCACCCCTCGTCCGACGCCGATGACCGACGCCGCTCCGCCCTCCGCTTTCCGGCTGTCGATGCCGGCCCGCGTGCTCCTCGCCCTGGTGCTCGGCGCGGCTGTCGGCCTCTCGTTGTCGGCGTGGGATGCTGATATCGCAACGTCGGCGGCCGACATCGCGCAACCGGTCGGCCGGCTCTGGCTCAATGCCTTGCAGATGACCGTGGTGCCACTGGTCGCGGCGCTGGTGATCGTCGGCATCAATTCGGCGGCCGATGCGGCGGCCTCGGGCCGCAGCGCGCGGATGGCGATGGCGGTGTTCGCGATCCTGCTCGCCGTGTGCGGCGCGTTCGCCGCGGTCGCCGCGCCCGCGTTCCTGGCGCTGCTGCCCCGCGACGAGGCGCAGGTGGCGCTGTTCCGCGCCGCGATCCAGGCGCCGGAGGTCCTGCCGCAGGCGCCGGACTTCGGACTCTGGATCACCAGCGTGATCCCGAGCAATGCGATTGCCGCCGCGGCGGCGAGCGCGATGCTGCCCCTGGTGGTGTTCTCGATGTTCTTCGGCTTCGCGCTGACCCGGCTCGAGCCCGAGCGGCGCCAGCGCATGCTGGAACTGGTGCGGGCCATCGGCGACACCATGCTGGTCATCGTGCGCTGGGTGCTGTGGGCCGCGCCGCTCGGCGTGTTCGCGCTGGTGCTCGCCGTCTGCGCGCACGTCGGGCTCGGCGTGCTCACCGCGCTGGGCTATTACATCGCGCTTCAGTGCACGCTCTATGTCGGGATCACGCTGCTGATGTACGGCGTCGCGGTCGTCGTCGCCAGGGAAGGATTGCGGCGCTTCGCCAGCGCGCTGCTGCCGGTGCAGGCGATCGCCGCGAGTACCCAGTCGTCGCTAGCCTCGTTGCCGGTGATGGTGGACAGCGCGCGGCAGCGCCTGGGCTATCCGCTCGCGGTGACCTCGCTCGTGCTGCCGATGGCGGTGTCACTGTTCCGGATCGCGAGCCCCACGCAGTACCTGAGCGTGGTGATCTTCATCGCCTGGATGTACGGGGTCGAGCTGGGACCGGCCCAGCTGACGATCGCGGTCGGCCTGAGCATCGTCATCAGCATGGGCTCGGTGGGCCTGCCGGGCCAGGTGAGCTTCATGACCAACAATCTTCCGGTCACCCAGGCGATGGGGCTGCCGGTCGAGCCGCTGGGCGTGCTGCTCGCGGTGGACACCATTCCCGACGTTTTCGCGACCGTCGCCAACACCAGCGGCCAGGTCACCGCGACGGCCGTGGTCGCCCGTCGCAGCGGCGCCACCGACCTGCCCGATCCCGGATCCACCTCATGAACGACGCGTTCGTGCTGTACCACAATCCGCGCTGCTCGAAATCGCGCGCCGCCCTTGCGCTGCTGGCCGAGCACGGCATCGCGCCGCGCGTCGTGCACTACCTGGACACCCCGCCGGACGCGGCGACGCTGCGCGCATTGCTGCGCATGCTCGACCTCGAACCACGCGCCCTGCTGCGCAGCGGCGAAGACACCTACCGCAGGCTCGGGCTCGCCTCGCACGCCCTCGACGACGACGCCCTCGTCGAGGCGATGGCCGCACACCCGGAACTGATCGAACGCCCCATCCTCGTGCGCGGGACACGCGCCGTGATCGGGCGCCCGACCGAACGTCTGCGGCAGCTGCTGGACTGAGGCCTCAGGCCTTCCGCTTGGCCACGTGCATCGCCGCCGCGCGCGCGGGCGCGGCGAAGCTGTCGGTGCGCGCGTGCGGCCAGAAGGTCCGGAAGACCGCGTGCTCGGGCACGCCGCCCAGCAGCTCGCCGGGCTCGAGAAACCGGTACAGCGCCGCGAGCGAGCGCACCTCGGTCGGCGACACGCGCCGCAGGATGTGCTCGGGCCCGAGCTGCATCGGATGTTCCAGACCCGCCGCGCCCAGCATGTCGCGCAGCGCGCGCAACGTGTTGCGATGGAAATGGAACACGCGGTCCGCCTTGTCCGGCACGTCGAGCAAACGCCAGCGCGCCGGATCCTGCGTGGCGATGCCCGTCGGACAGTGGTCGGTGTGGCAGGTGCGCGACTGGATGCAGCCGAGCGCGAACATGAAGCCGCGACCCGCGTTGCACCAGTCCGCGCCCATCGCCAGTGCACGCGCGATGTCGAACCCGCTGGTGATCTTGCCGGCGGCCGCAACCCGCACCCGTTCGCGCAGCCCGACGCCGACCAGCGTGTTGTGCACCAGCATCAGCGCTTCCTGCAGCGGCAACCCGACATGGTTGATGAACTCCGACGGCGCCGCGCCGGTGCCGCCCTCGGCACCGTCGACGACGATGAAGTCGGGCACGATGCCGGTCTCGAGCATCGCCTTCGCGATTCCGAACCACTCCCAGGGATGGCCGATGGCGAGCTTGAAGCCGGTCGGCTTCCCGCCCGACAGCGTGCGCAGGCGGTCGACGAACTCCAGCAGGCCCACCGGCGTGGAGAACGTGGTGTGCGCGGCCGGCGATTCGCAGTCCACGCCGATCGGGATGCCGCGCGTTTCGGCGATTTCCGCCGTGACCTTCGCGCCGGGCAGCATGCCGCCATGGCCGGGCTTGGCCCCCTGCGACAGCTTGAGTTCGATCATCCGGACCTGGGGGTCGGCCGCCTGCGCGGCAAACCGGTCTTCATCGAAACGGCCCTGCGCATCGCGGCAGCCGAAGTAGCCCGAACCGATTTCCCAGACCAGATCGCCGCCATGCTCCCGGTGGTAGGACGCGATCGCACCCTCGCCGGTGTCGTGATAGAAGTTGCCCCGTTGCGCGCCGAGATTCAGTGCCCGCACCGCATTCGCCGACAGCGAGCCGAAACTCATCGCCGAGATATTGAAGACGCTGGCGGCATAGGGCTGCGCGCGTTCCTCGCCGACCGGGATGCGGAAGTCGTGCGACTCCGCATGGGCGGGCACCAGCGAATGATTGATCCATTCGTAGTGCGAGCCGTACATCGGCAGCTCGCTGCCGAACGGCACCACGTCGCTGACGTTCTTCGCCCGCTGGTAGACCAGGGCGCGCTGCTGGCGCGAGAACGGCACCTCGTCCTGGTCGTCCTCGATGAAGTACTGGCGGATCTCGGGACGGAACGACTCCAGGCCGTAGCGGAAATGCGCGGTCAGCGGATACAGCCGGCGCAGGGTCGCCTTCGGCTGCAGGATGTCGAGCGTACCCAGGACGGACAGGCCGGCGAACACCAGTGTCGCCAGCATCCAGCCGACGCTGCCGACGCGCAGCACCATCAGCAGGGATACCAGTGTCATCACGACGCTCGCGCCGTACGCCAGGTAACGGACCATCGGTCTCCTTCTCGGGATTGCGGACAGGGAGACGGCGCAACCGCACGCGGATCGCGGGCCCGTCAGTGCCGTCATCGTAAGCAACGGCCCGCTGCAAGTGCGTCAAGGCTGAACCGCGGCGTCAGGGTGACGACTTCACGGCGGTTTGGCATCGAGCGCCCTAGCGTGGTGCTCCCCGACGTCGTTCCCCGCCCCCATGCGCCATGACGCCCACCACCATGTGATCCTCGCCGAAATGGCCCGCGCCGTGCGCATCGGCCAGCCCGATGCGGACTGGCACGAGGTGGAGCCCGCGCTGCGGGAGATCTGGGAGCACGCCCCCCGCGCCGTCACGTGGAGCGCGGTCAGGAGCGAAGCGGCACGCCACTGGCGCTTCGGTGAGGCGCTGCCTCCGTGTGCGGTGGTCTCGTTTCCTTCCCGCCCGCCCTCTACACCCCCGCTGGCACAGGAGTCGGCCGCATGATTTCCGCACGCGCCCTATGGCGGGTCATCGTCGTGCCGCTGTACGTGGTGCTCGCAGGCGCGATCTTCGCCGCCGCCATGGCGCAGACGGCAGGTTCGATCATCGGTGGGCTTGCAGCCCTCGCGCCGTGGGCGTTGGTGCTGGCCGCCGGCCTCGCGATGCTGCTCGTGGCCGGTGGCGTGCTGCGTATCCGTCGCCGGCTGCGCTGCATGCGCCGCTCGATCCGTCGCCAGCGCGAGCGTCGCGCGGCCGCACGCAAGACGCCTGCGGCGTCGACACGATGGGCGCAAGCGCCGGCGTCCTGGAGTGACACCACGCGCGGTTGAACCGCGAGGCGGCAACTTCGCCGTCCGGGACCGACAGCGTCGCGACGCCTCGACGCACTCGACGCGGAGGAAATTGTGGATCAGTCGAGCAGCGCCTCGGCAATGTGTATCCGATCCCGTCCCGCACGTTTGGCCAGATACAGGGCGGCATCCGCGCGGGCGAACCAGTCTTGCCAGTCCCCTTCCCCGCTGTGCATGGCGCCACCGATCGAAACCGTGACCGGTCCCGCGGGGCCGCGTACCCGCTCGAACACCACCGTGCGCAGGCGTTCGGCCGCGGCAGCCAGCGCCTCCTCCGAGCCGATGGGCAGGACCAGCACGAACTCTTCGCCGCCGAAGCGGTAGACCGCGTCGCCCTCGCGCAAGGCCTCGCGCAGTACCTCGGCCAGCGTCACCAGGACCGCATCACCGGCGGCGTGGCCGAACGTGTCGTTGACGGCCTTGAATCGGTCGATGTCCAGAATCACGAGCCCGGTGCGTCCCCGCTCGCGCCCGGCGACGATCTTGCGCAGGCGCGCCTCAAGCACGCCGCGATTGGACATGCCGGTCAGCGGATCCTGGTTCGCCCGCAGCTCGAGTGAATCGCTGTGCGCGCGCACCCGTCGCGAGAATGCGTACGAGAACGCGTACACCAGGCCCCACGTCACCGGCGTGGCGAGGTGGGCGCCGCCGCCCGTGCGCGTCAGCAAGGCCATGGTGGCGACCGCAACCAGCAACAGGCCGCAGACCGCCGCCAAGCGCGTTCCGGCGATGTAGAAATTGGTCATCAGGGCGACATACACCCAACCGTCGGCCGCCGCCCCCAGAAGAAGGGATGCGCCGATACAGGCGGCGGTGTTGAACACCACCATCATTCTGCCCGCGAGCTCGATCCGCCCCTCGCGCCAGGCCAGCCGGACGATCGCCACGATGCCGAGCACCACCAGCGCGTCGAAGCCGGCTTCGCGCCATTCTCCGCGCATCAGCCGCCAGACCAGAAACCCGAGCAGGGCCGAAGCCGTCGTCAGTCCCAGCAAGGAGATGATCGCGAGTCTGAAGTTGTCCCTGAACCTGGAGATCATCTGATCCGACATCGCAATGACGCGCGTCGCTCCCCCACCCTTCGGCACGCACGGCCGAAACGTCCACTCTAGGCGCGGCGCGATGAACCGCGCGGCATTCATGTCGATCCGCCGACGGATGGCATGGCGGTCTGAGTGCTGGTGCCCGGAGCCGGAATCGAACCGGCACGACCTTGCGGCCAACGGATTTTAAGTCCGGTGCGTCTACCAGTTTCGCCATCCGGGCAGGCGGTGCCAGCGTGCCTGAGCGCAGGCAGGATTGGAACCGGGCGTAACAAGGCCCAACGAAAAAGCCCCGCGTGCGCGGGGCCTTTCGAACTGGAGCGGGAAAAGGGGCTCGAACCCTCGACCTCAACCTTGGCAAGGTTGCGCTCTACCAACTGAGCTATTCCCGCGATGAACCGATTGTAACGCCGTGCCTGATGGAAGCGCCGGCTGGAGGCCTGGGTCGGAATCGAACCGGCGTACACGGATTTGCAATCCGCTGCATAACCACTCTGCCACCAGGCCGGTGACCCGACGGCTGGCCGAAGCCTGCCGACAAAACGAAACCCCGCGTACTGCCCGGGGTTTCGCGTTCGAAACTGGAGCGGGAAAAGGGGCTCGAACCCTCGACCTCAACCTTGGCAAGGTTGCGCTCTACCAACTGAGCTATTCCCGCTTGGGAGGCGAAATTCTACCGTTCGCCGCCGGGGTGTCAATACTTGTTCTTCTCTGCGGCACGCATGATCGGCCATGCGGCACGCAGATAGGCGAGGCCCGACCACAAGGTCAGCACCGCCGCGATCGCCAGCAACCAGTCACCGATGACGAAGACCACGTGTCCCATCCACGGTTCCGGACGGGGCGGACGTTCGGGCGTCACCGAATACAGCAGGCACAGCAGCGCGACCATCTGCGCGATGGTCTTGATCTTGCCGATCGCTGCGACCTTGACCGCCGCGCGCTGGCCCAACTCGGCCATCCATTCGCGCAGCGCCGAGACCGCGATCTCGCGGCCGACGATCACCGCGGCCCAGAACGCCATCCACGGCGTCGGATGGCCCTGAACGATCAGGAACAGCGCGACCGCGACCATCAGCTTGTCGGCTACGGGATCGAGGAATGCGCCGAAGGCCGAGTACTGGTGGTATTTGCGGGCGATCCAGCCGTCGAGCCAGTCGGTGAGCGACGCGAGCCCGAACACCAGCACGGCGGCGAAATTGGTCCATTTGAACGGCAGGTAGAACACCAGCACCAGCACCGGAATCATCATGATCCGGAGCAGGGTGAGCCAGGTGGGAATCGTGAATTTCATTGCAAGCCTGTGGGGGAATCAGTCCTGGCCCTGGCCGGGGGTACCCGTGTCGAGCCCGTGTAGGGTCGCATAGATGCGCGTGGCCAGCGCCGCGTTGACGCCTTCGACCAGCGCGATCTCTTCCGCACCGGCCGCCTTGAGCCCGCCCAGGCCACCGAAGTGCTTGAGCAGGCTCGCCCGGCGTCGCGGGCCGATGCCGGGAATATCCTCCAGTCGACTGGTGTTGCGTGCCTTCTGCCGCCGCCCGCGATGGCCGGTGATCGCGAAGCGATGCGCTTCGTCGCGCACCTGCTGGACCAGCTGCAGGCCAGGCGATGCCGCGCCCGGCTTGAGTTCGCGCCCGTCGGGCAGCAGCAGGGTCTCGTCGCCGGGTTTGCGCGCCTCGCCCTTGGCCACGCCGACGAGACAGACGCCGGTGATGCCCAGCGTGTCCAGCACGTCGCGCGCCTGGGCGACCTGCCCTGCACCGCCGTCGATCAGCAGCACGTCCGGCACGACGCCGTCGCTCTCCACCGCGCGTTTGAAGCGGCGCGTCAGCGCCTGGTGCATCGCCGCGTAGTCGTCGCCCGGCTCGATGCCGGCGATGTTGTAGCGGCGGTATTGGCCGCGCACCGCGCCATCGGCATCGAACACCACGCAGGACGCGACCGTCGCTTCGCCCATCGTGTGGCTGATGTCGAAGCATTCGATGCGCTGCGCGATCTCGGCAAGGCCCAGCATCTCGCGCAGCGATTCGGCGCGCGCATGCTGCGCGGCCTGGCTGCCCATTTCGCTCGCCAGCGCGATCTCGGCATTGCGCCGGGCGAGATCCACGTAGCGCGCGCGGTCGCCGCGCACGCTGGTCTTGATCTGCACGCGCCGGCCGGCGGACTCGCCGAAGGCCTGCTCCAGCAACGGCAGGTCTTCGATCGCACGATCCAGCACGATCTCGCGCGGTGGCGGCTGCTCGGCGTAGTGCTGGGAGACGAACGCGGCCAGCACCTCGGCGGGATCGTCGCTGCCGTTGGTGCGCGGATGGAAGGCGCGCGTGCCGAGGTTGCGACCGTCGCGGAACGACAGCAGCAGCACGCAGGCATGGGTGCCGCGCATCGCGCAGGCCAGCACGTCGAGCTCGGCGACGCGGCCATCCACGTACTGGCGCGCCTGCATGCCGCGGATGTTGCCGAGCAGGTCGCGCAGGCGCGCGGCCTCCTCGAAATCAAGACGCTCGGCGGCGGCCTCCATGTCCCGCGCCACTTCGTCGTTGAGCGCATCGCTGCGCCCGTCGAGGAACATCGAGGCGCGGCGCACCGCATCGGCGTAGTCACGTTCGGACACCAGGCCGACGCACGGCGCGGTGCAGCGTCCGATCTGGTGCTGCAGGCAGGGCCGCGACCGGTTGCGGAACACGCTGTCTTCGCAGTTGCGCAGCTTGAACAGCTTCTGCATCAGGTTCAGCGTCTCGCGCACCGCGGTGACGCCGGGGTATGGGCCGAAATAGCGCCCGGGCACATTGCGCGGCCCCCGGTGCACCGCGATGCGTGGCCACGCATCACCGGTCACCAGCACGTAGGGATAGCTCTTGTCGTCGCGCAGCGAGACGTTGTAGCGCGGCTTGAGCGACTTGATCAGCTGGTTTTCCAGCAGCAGCGCCTCGGCCTCGGTGCGGGTGACCGTGACTTCCATGCGCGCGATCTGCGCGATCATCGCCATCGTGCGCGTGGCTTTCGGCGTGGCGTTGAAGTAACTCGCCACGCGCTTGCGCAGGTCGGCCGCCTTGCCGACGTAGAGCACCGACTCGTCCTCGGCGAGCATGCGGTAGACGCCGGGGGCGGTGCTCAATCCTGCGACGAACGCCTTGCCGTCGAACACCACACCTCCCGTGCGTCCGCGTCGGACCGGGCCGGTCATTCGCCGATCGGGACGTGGCGCAAGGCGCCCGTCACGGGGTCGAGACGCAGCACGGCGTGCGCGTCGGTGTCGGCGATCCACACCGCGTCCGCGGAGACCGCGAGGCCGGCGGGCGCGTGCAGACGCTGGGGAAGTTCGAACGTGGTCAGCTCGCCGCCGCCCAGGCGCAGGCGTCGCAGCGTGTCGTTGCCGCTGTCGGCGATCCACAACACGGGCGCGCCGGGGTCGAGCGCCAGCGCCTGCGGGTTCTGCAGGCGGGCGTCGGTGCGCGCGCCGTCCACCCGCCCGAACTGCCACGGGTCCTGCCCGACCAGCGTCGTGACCTGGCCGGTGCGGGTATGCACGCTGCGCACCGCCGAGCCCGCCGCGTCGCAGACATAGAGCGTCTGCTGCACGCAGGCCAGGCTCACCGGCTCGGCGAACGCCGCCATGCCGACGCTGCCGTCGGTGACCGCGAGCCGACCACTGCCCGCGACCAGGGCGATCGTCGAGGTGCCGAGATCGAGACGCCAGATCCGGTTGTCGCCGGCGGTGGCGATGAACAGCTTGTCGCCGGCGAGCACCACGTCGCGCGGCTGGTCCAGCGCCACCGCACGCGGATCCGCGAGCGAGCCTTCGAGCGTCGTGCCCGGACGGCCGGCGCCGCAGACGGTGGTGATGTCGCCGGTGCGCAGTTCGATCGCGCGCACCGCGTGATTGCCGGTATCGGCGACGTAGAGCACGTCGCGCTGCACGAACAGCCCGTGCGGCCGCGACAGGGCCGCGAGCTCCATCGGGCCGTCGATGAAGCCCGGACTGCCACTGCCGAACTGACGCAGGATGCGCCCGCTGGTGTCGCACTCCAGCACGCGGTGGTGGCCGCTGTCGGCGACGTAGAGATAGTTGCCCGACAGCGCCAGGCCCACCGGAAACCGCAGCGGCAACGGCGGTTCGCCGCTGCGCCGCAGGCGCACCGGATCGGCGTTGAGCAACTGCGGCGTCAGCTCGGAAATCAGCGTCGCGACGCGGGCATCGAGTTCGCGCAGACCGCCCTCACCGACGATGCGCCCGCGCACATTGCCCTCGCCGTCGAGCAGCACGACCGTTGGCCAGGCCTCGATGCCGTACTGCTGCCACAACGTCCAGTCGCCGTCGTGCGCGATCGGAAACTCGTGCTGCTGCGCGTGCGAGCGCTTGCTGCTGCGCCGCACTTCACGCTCGGCGTCGAAACGCGGCACGTGCACGGCGACGACCTGCAGCCGTTCGCGATGCCGCGCGCGCAGGTGACCCAGATCCGCGAGCCGTTGCTGGCACCAGGCGGAGCCGAGATTGACGAACGCGATCGCACAGACCTTGCCGCGCAGCTGGGCCATGCGCAGCGGGTCCGTCAGATTCAGCCATTCCAGGCTGGCCGGAAACTCGGGCGCGGGCGCGGCGTCGGCGGTCATGGCCGGATTATGCGCGATCGGACGCCCTGCTGGCGCGGAGACGATCGACGATGGCGACGGCCGCCCGGTCGACCCGATGCCAGACCGCTTCGAAGTCCTCGGCATCCCCGGTGTAGGGATCGGGCACATCGCCCTCGCCCAGCCCGGCCCAGGCCATCAGGCGGTCGATCTCGGCAGTGGCATCGGCCGGCCGGCGCGCGCGCACGATACGCCGCGTGCTGTCGTCGGCGCACAGCAACGCATCGAATCGCGTGTAGTCGGCGTCCTCGAGCACCCGCGCGCACAGGCCGGCGATGTCGACGCCATGACCGGCGGCGGTGTGCACCGCGCGCGGGTCCGGCGGGCCGCCCACGTGCCAGTCGCCGGTGCCGCAGGAATCGACGACGATCCGGTGCTGCAGGCCGGCCGCCTCGATCCGCGCGCGCAGCGCACCCTCGGCCATCGGCGAGCGGCAGATGTTGCCGAGGCAGACGACCAGCAGCCGGGTCACGCCGCGCTGCCCGCAGCCACGCGGGCTTCGGCCCGGGCCAGATCTTCGGGGGTGTCGACCCCGGGCGGAAACGGATCCGGCGTGATGCCGACCGCGACCCGGAAACCGGCTTCGAGCACGCGCAGCTGCTCCAGCATCTCGGTCTGTTCCAGCTGGCCCGGCGGCATCGCCGCGAAGCGTCGGAGAAACCCGGCGCGATAGCCGTAGATGCCGATGTGCCGCCACCAGTCGCCGGCCGGCAGGCGGCTGCGGTCCTGCGCGAACGCGTCCCGCGGCCACGGCACCGGCGCACGACTGAAGTACAGCGCATCGCCGTTGGCCGCACGCACCACCTTCACCGCGTTGGGATCGAACAGCGTGTCCACGTCCTGCACGGGCGCGGCCAGCGTCGCCAGCGCGACACCGGGTTCGGCCGCCAGCGCGGCCACCGCGCGGATTCCGGAGGCCGGCGCGAAGGGTTCGTCGCCCTGGAGGTTGACCACGATCCGGTCGTCGTCCCAGCCGGCCAGCGCGGCGCACTCGGCGAGGCGATCGGTGCCCGAGGCGTGGTCGGGCGACGTCATCGCCACCCTCACCGGCGTCGCAGCGAGCGCATCACGCACGCGCACGTCGTCGGTCGCCACCCAGACCTCGGACGCACCGGCGTCCAGCGCGCGGCGGGCGACATGCAGCACCAGCGGCTCGCCCCCGAGCAACTGCAGCGGTTTGCCCGGCAACCGGGTGGAGGCATAACGCGCCGGAATGGCGACGACGAAATCGGTGATGTCGGTCATGACGGCATTGTCCCAGATCGTCCCGGGCACGGCGGGCCACTGTGGACGCCGCGGCTCAGCGCAGCGCCGACAGCCGGTCGAGCAGCGCGATCCAGAACGCCTCGGGCAGGCGCGCCGAGACCGGCACGCTGAAGTGGCGCTCACCGGCGAAGCGCATGCACTTCACCGCGTCCTTTTCGGTCATCAGCACCGGCAGGTCGCTGCCGAATTGCAGGTCCTCCGGGGTGTAGCGATGGTGGTCGGCGAAGGCGTGCGGCACGACCGCGACGCGATGCGCACGCAGCGTGTCGAAGAACCGTTCCGGATCGCCGATCCCGGCCACGGCATGCACGCGCTGACCGGCGAAGGTCTCGATGCGCCGCGGGCGGCCGCCGAGCAGTGGCAACGCATGGCCGGTTTCCAGCGCCATGGGCCATTCGCCGAACCGCGGCGTGATGTCGGCATCCATCGCGGTATTGAGCACCCGGAAATCGCACTCCGCGCCGCGTGCGGCCGGCTCGCGCAGCGGACCGGCAGGAATCAGCAGGCCGTTTCCGTAGCGGCGCCGGCCGTCGATGACCTCGATTTCCACGTCGCGCTTGAGCCGGTAATGCTGCAGTCCGTCGTCACAGACCACGATGTCGCACCCGGCCGCGATCAGTGCGCGGGCGGCGGCGACGCGATCGGCATCGACGCGCACCTTCGCCCCCGTGCGCGCGGCGATCAGCACGGGCTCGTCGCCCGACAGCGCAGGATCGCTGACCGCCTCCACCCAGCGCGGCGTGCCGGCCGCCTCGCGTCCGTAGCCGCGGCTGGCGACGCCCGGGGTCCAGCCCGCGGCCTGCAGCCGTTCGACAATCGCGATTGTCAGCGGCGTCTTGCCGCTGCCGCCCGCGATCAGGTTGCCGACGACCAGCACAGGACGCGAGACGCCATGCCGGCGCAGGAACTTCAGCCGCAGCCGCGTCGCCGCACCGTAGACGCGGGCCAGCGCCCGCGCATGCAACGGCGGCCGGCGCCCGTCGAACCAGTACTTCGGCGGCTTCACGCGCTGCGGTCCCCGCCCTCGCCGTCGCGGAACTGCATGCGATGCAGGTGGGCGTACAGCCCGCCCTGGGACAGCAGTTCCTGGTGCGTGCCGCGTTCGACCAGGCGGCCGTGGTCGAGCACCAGCACCTGGTCGGCGTGCTCGATCGTCGACAGCCGGTGCGCAATGACCAGCGTCGTGCGGTCGGGCATCAGATGGTTCAGCGCGTCCTGCACCAGACGTTCGGATTCGGTGTCGAGCGCGGCGGTGGCTTCGTCGAGAATCAGGATCGGCGCGTCCTTGAGCATCGCGCGTGCGATCGCCAGACGCTGGCGCTGGCCGCCGGACAGCCGTCCGCCGCGGCTGCCGATGCCGCTGTCGAGCTGGTCGGGCAGCTTCTCGACGAATTCCATCGCATTGGCGCCGCGGATCGCATGCTCCAGCGCCTCGGGCGTGGCGCTGGCCATCTCGCCGTAGGCGACGTTCGCGGCGATCGAGTCGTCGAACAGCATGACCTGCTGGCCGACCAGCGCGATCTGCCGGCGCACGTCGGTCAGCCGGTACTCCTCGATGGGATGGCCGTCGAGCAGGATCTCGCCGGTCGCCTGGGTGTAGAACCGCGGGATCAGCTTGATCAGCGTGGACTTGCCGCTGCCGGAGCGGCCGATGATCGCGGTGACCGTGCCCGGCTTCGCAATGAAACTGACGTCCTGCAGCGCCGGATCGGACTGCCCGGGGTAGCGGGCGCCGACGCCGCGGAACTCGATCTCACCGCGCGCGCGCGTCAGCGGCCGGCTGCCGGTGTCGCGCTCGTCGTCGGCATCGAGGATTTCGAACAGACGCTCGGCCGAGGCCACGCCCCGCTGCAGCATGTTCTGCACGTTGGTCAGCTGCTTGAGCGCGGGAATGATCGCCATCATCGCGATCATCAGCGCGACGAAGCCGCCGGCGGTCAGGCGGCCCTGCGAGGCCTCGTAGCCGGCGATGACGATCAGCAGCGCCAGACCCACCGAGCCCATCAGCTGCACCACCGCCGACGAGATCGCGCGCGTCGCCTCGACCTTGAGGTTCAGCCGCATGTGCGTGTCGGCGACCGCGCGATAACGCGCATTCTCGGCCGCCTGCGCGCCGTAGATCTTCACTTCCTGCTGGTTGCTCAGCGACTGGTCGGCCGCCTGCAGCAACAGCGCCGAACTGTCCTGGATGTTGTGGCTGACGCGGCGATAGCGACGCGCGACCTTGCCCATGATCCACGACAGCGGCGGCGCGATGACCAGGATCGTCAGCGTCACCTGCCAGCTGGTCCACAGCATCACGATCAGCGAGGCGATGATCTGCAGCGACTGCTGGATCATCACCTTGGCGGCGTCCACCGCGGCCTGCGAGACCTGGTCGGAGTCCGAACCCAGACGCACCAGCATCGACGGCACCGGCTCGGCGTCGAAGCGCATGCCCGGCAGGCGCAGGTACTTGCCCAGCACGCGCACGCGCAGATCGCGGGCGATGCCGCGCCCGGCCTTGGCCATGTTGTAGTCGGCCAGATACCCGGCGATGCCGCGCATCACGAACAGGCCGATGATCGCCGCCGGCAGCCACAGGTTCACGCCCGCGTTCGTCCCGACGAAGGTCTCGTCGATGATCGGTTCCATCATCTTGGTGAAGGCGCCGCCGGCGGCCGCCTCGATCAGCATGCCGACCAGCGCGACCGACAGCAGCCCGCGGTACTCGGTGGAGAACGTCAGCAGCCGGCGATAGATCGGCCACGCACGGTCGGCACGCGGCGGCGCGCCCGCGGGCGCGGTGTCGGCGACGGAGCCCACGTCAGGGTCCCTGCGTGGCATCGACGGGCGCCGCCGACGTGGTCTGCGGCGCGGTCGCGTTGGCGATCCGGGTGAAGCCGAGCTGGCCCAGTGCGTCGTAGGCGGTGACCACCGCCTGCCACGGCGTACGCGCATCCGCGCGCAGCAACACGGTGCGCTGGCGGTCGTCGCCGGCGACCTCGGCGATCGTACGCTTCAGCGATTCGACATCGGTACGCAGCGCTTCGCGGTCGTCGACGAAATAGCGGCCGTCGGCATTGATCAGCAGGCTCAGCGTGCCGTCCTGCGCATCGTTGCGCTCGCCGGTGGCCTGCGGCAGTTCGAGCTTGAGCACCGAGCGCGCGTCGAAGGTGGTGGTGATCACGAAGAAGATGATCAGCACCAGGATCACGTCGATCAGCGGCACGAGATTGAGCTCGGGATTGTCCTCGGCCCGGCGGTCACGGATGCGCATGCGTCAGCCCTGCGCCGCGGCCTGCGCGGTTTGACGGCTGCGCGGGTCGATCGCGTCCATCAGCGCGATCGCTTCGTGCTCCATCTGCACGATGTAGCCGTCGATGCGCGCACGGAAATGGCGGTGGAACATCAACGCCGGAATCGCGACGACCATGCCCGCGGCCGCACACACCAGCGCCTTGCCGATGCCGCCGGCGAGCTGGTTCACGTCGCCCACGCCGTGGTCCATCACGCCCAGGAACATCTGGATCATGCCGACGACGGTGCCGAACAGGCCCAGCAGCGGGCCGGCAGCAGCGATCGTGCCGAGCGCGTTGAGATAGCGCTCCATGCGGAAGGCGATGTGCCGGCCGACGTCCTCGACCCGCTCGCGGATCTCCTCGCGGGGCCGGTTGCGCACGTCCAGCGCGGCCGCCAGCAGCGCGCCGAGCGGCGCGGTGTTGCGCAGCGATTCGATGTGCGCCGGATCCAGCGCGCCGCGCGCCGCCCACACCCGCACCTCCTGGCCCAGCCCCGGCGGAAGCACGGCGGTGCGGCGCAGGGCCCAGAAGCGCTCGACGATGATCGCCAGCGCGAACGCCGACAGCAGCAGCAGCGGAATCATCGGCCAGCCGCCGGCCTTCACCAGTTCGAGCACGCAAACCCCTTCGGCCCGCGGCCGGTTCAATCGTCGGAATAGGATAGCGTAGCCCGCGCCTGCTCCCAGCGCGCATCCCGGCGCGCGGCATCCCAGAGCCGTGGATGCCGGAGGCGCTGCGCCGCCACGGCCGGCCCGTCGGCGTCGATCTGGATCCGCAGCGCGCCGCCGGTGGCCGTGCCCAGGACTGCGCTGCCTGCCCCGGCCCAGCGCTCGGCCACCGGGGCGTGCGGATGGCCGAAGCGGTTGCCATGCCCCGCCGACATCAGCACGTGGCGCGCACCGGTCGCCGCGACGAAGGCCGGATCGGACGAACTGCGGCTGCCGTGATGCGCGGCCACGACGACATCCGCCTGCAACGCGGCGGCGTCGCGGTGGACCAGCAACCGCTCGACGACGGCATCGATGTCACCGGGCAACAGCAGCGCGCCGTGCGCGGTCTCGACCCGGAGCACGCAGCTGGACGGATTGCGGAACGCCGGGAAGTACACGTCCGGGTGCAGAAAGCGGAAGGTCACGCCGTCCGCCTGCCATGCGCTGCCGGCCAGACACGGCGCGGCGCCGGGTACGCGGTCCCATTGCGGGGCGAACACCACCGGCGCTGCGAAACGGCGCTGCACCGCGGCGAAACCACCGGCGTGGTCGGCGTCGCCGTGGCTGACGACGATCGCGTCCAGGCGGCGCACGCCCAGCGCATGCAGCGCCGGTACCACAACGCGTTCGCCGGCATCGAAGCCGTCCGGCACCGCCGGGCCGGTGTCGTAGAGCACCGCATGCGTGGCCGTGCGCACCAGCACTGCCAGGCCCTGGCCCACGTCCAGCACCACCGCTTCAGCAGCGCCGGGCGTAGGCAGTTGCCGGTCCGGCCACAGCAGCGGCAGCCACAGCAGCGCGGCGAGGGCCTTGCCCGGCACCCCGCGCGGCAACAGCATCCAGAACGCGGCGAACAGCGCCAGTGGCAGGGCCAGGGCATGCGGTTCGGGCAGCCACCACAACGCGAACGGGCTGGCGGCGAGACGCTCGAACAGCGGCCAGCTCAGCTCGAACGCCCACGCGGCAAGGCGCCAGGCCCAGTCGCCCGACCCCGACTGCAGGGCTTCGAGTCCGGTGCCCACCAGGGCCAGGGGCACGACGACCAGACTCCACCACGGAATCGCCACGAGATTGGCGACCGGCCCGGCGAGCGAGGCCTGCCCGAACAGCGTGGCCGTCAACGGCAGCAAGCCGAGCGTGGCGACCCATTGCGAGGCCACCAGGCCCCGCGCCGCCGACAGATCGCGCGCGTCGGGCAGGCACCACACCAGCCAGGCGACGCCGGCGAAACTCAGCCAGAAGCCGGCCGACAGCACGGCCATCGGATCGACCAGCACCACAGCCGTCGCCGCATACGCCAACGCGTCCGCAATCCGCAGCTGGCGACGTGCCAGCCGGGCCACCGCCACCACCGCGATCATCAGCACCGTGCGTACCGTGGGCAGCTCCCAGCCGGCGACCGCGGCATAGCCGGTCGATGCCAGCAGGGCCACCACCGCCGCGCCCTGCGGCCGTGGTGTCACCCGCGCCAACGCAGGCACGCACCACCACAGCCCGTTGGCCAGCAGGGCGAAGAAGCCGCCGACCATGCCGACGTGAAAGCCCGAGATCGCGATCAGATGGGTGAGGCCGGTCGCGCGCAACGCTTCCCAGTCCAGATCGCCGAGCGCGCGCGTGTCGCCGATCGCGAGTGCCCGGACGTAGCGCGACGCGTCGCTGTCGACCACGGAGTCGATCCGGTCCGCCACCGCGTCCCGCCATCCGTCGATACCGCGGCGACCGCTGTCACGCTCGACCGCCTCGCGCGTCCGCACGTAGCCGACCGCGGTGATCCGCTGGGCCATCGCATGCTTCTCGCCGTCCATCCAGCCCGGGTTGCGCAGGCTGCGCGGCGCACGCACGCGCGCGGTGAACCGCCAGTGGCTGCCGGGCTCGATCCCGCGCCTGCGCGCATCGGGGTCGCTGCCGCGCGCGTCGTACCAGGTCAGGCGCAGCAGGCGTCCGCGCAGCGCATCCGGAATCCCGTCGTGGTCGTCGACCCGGAACGCGAACCGGGTGCGCTGGGCCTCGTGGACCGGCAGCTGCACCACGTGGCCGCTCAGTGCGATATCCGCGCGTTCCAGATCGCCCGGCAACTGCAATCCGAGGCTGTGCGCGACATGCAGCCCGCAGAGCGCGGCGCCGAGAAGGCCGGCGCCGCCGATGCGCCACCATCGGCGGCCGCGTGCCCAAGCGGCGATGCCGACGAGCACACCTGCACCCAGTGCCCCCACCGGAGGCAGGCACGGCAAGGCCAGCAGGCCGGCGGCGCCGAGCACCAGAGCAGTCGCCGTCGCGAGGCCGAACACCGGCACGAGAGGCCGTCTCTCGCGCGCATCCGCCTGGACGTCTGCGCGTGTCGCGCCCGGCGTGTCGAGAGGATGCACCGTGTCTTGAGTTGGCCCCATCGCAGGAGCGTGTCTGCGCGCAGGGGCACGGCCCATCCGCATTCCGGGCGCCGCGATGTCGGGAAAGCCCGGTCGCGCGGCCCTTCATGCGGGCTGGGCGATCATGGCGCCCGATGTCCGACACCCCGCCCGTCCGCAGCTTTCCGCCGGTCATCGCCGACG
The DNA here is from genome assembly GCF_043187535.1 of Luteimonas sp. WGS1318. Taxonomy (GTDB): domain Bacteria; phylum Pseudomonadota; class Gammaproteobacteria; order Xanthomonadales; family Xanthomonadaceae; genus Luteimonas. The sequence continues at coordinate 1,435,542 of NZ_CP171131.1, read as the reverse complement.
ACGCCCGCGTGCTCGTGCTCGGCAGCATGCCGGGCCACGCGTCGCTCACCGCGCACCGCTACTACGCCCATCCGCGCAATCTCTTCTGGCCGATCATGGGCGCGCTGTTCGACGCCGGACCGGCGCTGGACTACGACATCCGCCTGCTGCGGCTCCAGGCCGCGGGCATCGCGCTGTGGGACGTGGCCGGCGAATGCGTCCGTCCCGGCAGTCTCGATGCGCGCATCCGTGCCGACACCGTGTTGCCCAACGACATCCCGGGCCTGCTCGATGCCCACCCCGGCATCCGGCGCATCTGCTTCAACGGTGCGACCGCCGAAGCCCTGTTCCGGCGCCACGTGATGCCGGCACTCCCCACGCCGCCCGAGCATGTGCGTCTGCCGTCGACCAGCCCGGCACACGCGGCGATGTCGTTCCACGCGAAGCTCGAGGCCTGGCGGACCGGACTCCGGCTCGCGTCCTGAGCCGATCAGACCGCAACGGATCGTCCCGCGCGAACGCCGCGCCGCCGGTCATCGCGCTGGCATGCTGGTGGCCCTGCCGATCGCCACGGAGCCGCCATGACCACGCTGATCCAGCCACGCACACACGATCTCGGCGGCGGCTTCGAGGTGCGCCGCGCGGTGCCCACCCTGCAGGCGCGGAGCGTGGGACCCTTCGTCTTCGTCGACCACATGGGCCCCGCGGTCTTCGAGCGCGGCGCCGGGATCGACGTCCGCCCGCATCCGCACATCGGCCTGGCCACCGTGACGTTCCTGTGGGCCGGCACGATCCACCACGCCGACACCCTGGGCTCGTCGCAGGACATCACCGTCGGCGACGTCAACTGGATGACCGCCGGGCGCGGCATCGCCCATTCCGAACGCACCCCCCTCGCCCTGCGCGAGGGCGAGCAGCAGCTGCACGGCATGCAGACCTGGGTGGCCTTGCCGAAGGCCCACGAGGAAACCGCACCGGAATTCCACCACCACCCGGCGAGCACCCTGCCCCAGTTCCGCCGCGACGGCGCCTGGGTGCGGGTGATCGCCGGGCGCGGCTTTGGCGAGGAATCGCCGGTCCGCGTGTTCGCCGACACGCTCAACGTCGCGCTCGACCTGGAGCCTGATGCCGAACTGACGATCCCGCCCTCGCACGCCGAGCGCGCGCTCTACGTCCTCGAGGGCGATGCCCAGCTCGACGGTGTCGATGTCCCGGCCCGGCATCTCGCCGTGCTCGATTCCGGCGCGCGAACCGTGCTGCGCGCGAAGACGCCTTTGAAGGCGATGCTGTTCGGCGGCGAGCCGCTCGACGGCCCGCGCCACCTGTGGTGGAACTTCGTGTCGTCGTCCAGGGAACGCATCGAGCAGGCCAAGCAGGACTGGCGTGATGGCCACTTCGGCACGGTGCCCGGCGACGACGAGTTCATTCCGCTTCCAGAAAGGTGAACTGCGTCACACAATATTCCGCGGCGCAGCACGCAAGTGGGCGTATCGTCAAGGCGGGGCGACGTCAAACAGGGGAAACGTGATGCAGACCACAAGATCGCTGGCATTGATCGGCACGTTGCTGTGCGCCGGCGCGGCACATGCGCAGTCGGCCAACGACTGTCCGCAACTGCCGTCGGGCACCACCACGCAGTGGGAAGTCCAGCAGGGACCGAGCTTCGTGTTCTGCCGCGCGGTCGAGCGCGACACCGCGCGGCAGGCCTTCGCGGTGACCATCGGGCGCGACGCGACCTTCAAACCGCGCCGCACGGACCGCGTCGGCGACCGGGTGACGATCGACGGCAACCAGACCTACTGGCACGCGCCGCAGAACGATCTGCTCGCCGGCACCCTCGTGCGCGAAACACTGCTGGAACTGCCCTCGGGCGATTACGCACACATCATCGTGCGCGCTAACGACGAGACCCAGCTGACGCGTGCATTGCGGGATGCGGAAGGCCTGCACTTCTCCGACATCCGCCTCGGCAGTAAGTAAGCCCGCGTGGGGCGGCCGGGCCATGCCCAGCCGCCCAAGCCTGGTTCGCCAGTCTGCGCGGGGCGCCGGAGCATCGGCTCAGAAGCGGCCCTGCTGAAAATCGACGAACGCCTGCATCAGTTCCTCGCGGGTGTTCATCACGAACGGCCCATGGCGGGCGACCGGCTCGCGCAGCGGACGGCCTGCGACGAGGATCAGCCGCGTCTCCGCATCGCCGGCGTGGAGCTGCAGGCGTACGCCGCCGCCGAGCACCGCGAGCTCCTGTTGCGCCAAAGGCCGTGCGTCCTCGCCCTCGCCCACCTCGAGCCCACCTTCGTAGACGTAGACGAAGATGTTGTGGCCTTCGGGCAGCCCGTAGGTCCAGGTGGCGCCGACCTGCAGCGTGATGTCGAGGTACACCGGATCGGTGGCCGGTTGCGCGATCGGACCGGACACGCCGTCGACCGTGCCGGCGATGAGCTTCACCGACACGCCGGCCGCCGGTTCCACCACCGGCAGTCCATCCGGCGCGAATTCCTGGTACTTCGGCGCAGTCATCTTGTCCTTCGCCGGCAGGTTGATCCACAGCTGGAAGCCGCGCATGCGGCCGGCCTCCTGTTCCGGCATTTCCGAATGCACGAGGCCACGGCCGGCGGTCATCCACTGCACGCTGCCCGGCACCAGCAGGCCTTCGTTGCCGTGGTTGTCCTTGTGACGCATGCGCCCGTCGAGCATGTAGGTGACGGTCTCGAAGCCGCGATGCGGATGGTCGGGAAAGCCGGCCAGGTAGTCCTCGGCGCGGTCGGTTCCGAACTCGTCGAGCATCAGGAACGGATCGAGATCCGGCAGCTGCGGCGTGCCGATGACGCGGGTGAGCTTGACGCCCGCGCCATCGCTGGCGGCCATGCCGCGCACGGTGCGGACGATGCGGGCGGCATCCGGGATCGCGTTCATCGGTCGGTTCCTCTCAGGGGTGCACAAGACGATGCGGGCATCACAGCCGGATTGCATGTGCACGGGTGGAACGGAGGTTTCCGCGCGGGCGGCAATGTGCAGGAGCGCGCTGGCGCGCGACCTGGGCTTCCCGGGAACGCCCCTTCGCGCGCGAGCGCGCGCCTACACGAGCCGCGCCGGGGTTCGCGTGACCGCGGGGTAAGAGTTGCCGCGACTCAGCGCGCGGTGATCCGCCAGGCGCGATGGATGCGCGGGTTGCGTTCGAAATCCGGCGGGATCGTCGCCGGGCTGATGTCCTCGACGTGCGCGAACGCGCCCACCGCTTCGGTGTCGAGCTTGAAGCGGCGGAAATTGTTGGAGAAATACAGCACACCGCCCGGCGCGAGGCGCGCGACCGCGGCCTCCAGCAGGCGCACGTGCTCGCGCTGGATGTCGAAGTCCTTGGCGCGCGCGGAGTTCGAGAACGTCGGCGGGTCGCAGAAGATCAGGTCGAACTGCGCGGTCTCCGCTTCCAGCCACTGCAGGGCATCGGCCTGGACAAGGCGATGTTTCGCACCGCCGTAGCCGTTCGCGGCGAGGTTGTCGGCGCACCACTGCAGGTACGTGCCCGACAGATCGACGGTGGTCGTGGTCCGCGCGCCGCCGCCGGCGGCGTGCACGGTCGCCGCGCCGGTGTAGCCGAACAGGTTCAGGAAACGCGTGTCGGCGGCCTCGTCCGCAATGCGCAGGCGCATCGGGCGGTGGTCGAGGAACAGGCCGGTGTCGAGATAGTCGAACAGGTTCACGCGCAGGTGCACGCGGCCTTCGTCGACCAGCAGGAACTCGTGCCGCGCATCGAATCGGCCGTATTTGCTGCCGCCCTTGCCCTTCGAACGCGTCTTGACCGCGATGCGCTCGCGCGGAATGCGGAATACGTCGCGCGCGGCAGCCAGCACGTCACCGAAACGGCGCCGGGTCACGTCCTCGGGAATTTCAGCCGGCGCGGCGTATTCCTGGATGTGCAGCCACAGCGGTGCGCCCTCGGCGCTCACGTCGGCCTCGGACTGGATGTAGACGTCGATCGCGGCCGCGTATTCGGGCAGATCGGCGTCGTAGACGCGGTAGCAACTCACGCCCTCGCGCTCGCGCCAGGTCTTGAACTTCCGCAGGTTCTTGCGCAGGCGATTGGCGACCATCGTCGCGCCTTCGCCCAGTGCTTCAGGGTTCTCGCTGACCGCACGCTGCGGTGGCCGCACCGGGTCGCAGACGATCAGGCTGCACTCGATCGCGCCGTTGAACACCTGGTACTTCTTCTTCGCGCGCAGGCCGGTCGCGTGCGCGAGTTCGGGGTCACCGCACAGCAGGCTCGCGCGCCACTCGGGCACCGCGCGTGCCAGCGCATTGCCCAGCGTGCGGTACAGCGCGGGATCGGCGGCCAGACGCGCGTCGTAGGGTGGATTGCAGACCGCGAGGCCACGCTTCACCGATTCGGCCAGCGCGGCGTCTTCCTGCGACGCCGGCGGGACCGGCGCCTGCAGCGTGGCGATATCGCCGATCTGCCAGTCGATCGCCTCGCGCAGGCCGGCGGCGGTCGCGTTCTCGCGCGCGGCATGGATGGCATGCGGGTCGAGATCGCGGCCGAAGAACACCGCGCGCAGGCGCTGACGTCCGGTGCGCTCGCGGGCGAGCGCCTCTTCGCACAGCGCCTGCCAGTGCGCGACATCGAATTCGCGCCAGCGGCTGGGCGCACGCCCGGCCGTCGCCGCACCGCCGTCGCGCGCCAGACCGGGCGCGACATCGGCGGCCATCAGCGCGCCTTCGATCAGCAGCGTGCCGCTGCCGCACATCGGGTCGAGCAGCGCGCCGCCTTCGGCATACAACGCCGGCCAGCCGCCGCGCATCAACACCGCGGCCGCCAGGTTTTCCTTCAACGGCGCCTCGCCCTGCGCGCGGCGCCAGCCGCGGCGATGCAGCGGACCGCCGCCGAGATCGACCGACAGGATCGCGCGGCCCTTGCGCACCACCAGACTCAGGCGCAGGTCCGGCGATTCGACGTCGACATCCGGGCGCGCGCCCGTCGCTTCGCGCAAGCTGTCGACGATGGCGTCCTTGACCCGCTGTGCGGCGTAACGCGCATGGGTGATCGCGCTGCCCGAGACGTGCGGGTCGATCGCCAGCGTCATCGTCGCGTCGAGATGCGCGGTCCAGTCGATGGCGCGCGCGCCGGCGTAGAGCGCGTCCTCGTTCTCGCAGGCGTAGTCGGCGATCGGCCACAGCACGCGGCTGGCCAGGCGCGACCACAGCACCGCGCGTTGCGCGTCGTGCAGCGTGCCTTCGACATTGGCGCCGGCGGTCGTGGCCGTGGCATGCGCGCAGCCGAGGGCGAGCAGCTCGTCGACGAGGAGGTATTCGAGGCCCTTGGGGCAACTGGCGAAAAATTTCATGGGAATCCGGGTGGTACCTAAACGATGTTCGCGCCTTGCTTCACGATTCCGGCGCATGCGTCGCTTGGAGCCGTTGGGCTGCTCGGCGAGTGCCACTGCACGATGACCGGGAAACGCGTGTCCAGCGAAGGCGCTGGACTCCCGCCTACGCGGGAGTGACGAATAAATGTCTGGGAGTGGATGCGAACACCAGGGGTTCGCCCGTCAAAGCGATCGCAGCAACGCCGCGAACGCGTCCGCCGACGTATCCACGTGTGCACTCAGGCGGTGGTTGTCGTCGACCAGCAGCAGACGGCCACGCCGCGCACCGGTCCAGCCGACGACGTCGGCCGCGGGAATCAGTTCGTCGTCCCAGCCGTGGACCACTGCCAGCGGCACCTCGGCGGCCTGCAGCGGATGCGCGGCGTCGAGCCGCACCGGCGGCGCCATCAGGAACAACGCGGCCACAGGCACCTGCAGCGAGACCCGGCCGGCGATCCACGCGCCGAGGCTGGACCCGGCCAGCACCACCGGCCCGCGGCGCGCGGCCGCCATCGTCAGGCCGAGCAGGCGCTCCACACGCGCCGCCACGTCGCCGAGCGGACTGACCTCGCGCTTGCCGTCGAGATCGGTGTAGTCGGGGCGCTCGTGGCTCCAGCCGAGACGCTCGGCGGCTTCGGCGAGCGCGGTGACCTTGGTCGCATCGGGCCCGCTCTCGAAACCGTGCGACAGGATGCAATGGCCGCGGTCGCTCATGCGTCCACCCATTCGACCGCGTCGCCGATCTTCAACGCCCCGCCTGCGATCACCCGGGCGCACAGGCCGCCCATGCCGCGCATCGCGTTGTAGCCGCCGGGGCCGAGCGCCGCTTCCATCTTCGAACACGGATCGCAGGGCGCCGCGCCCTCGAGCACCACCTCGCCGATGCGGAACCGCCGCCCTTTCAGCGCGATCAGCGCAATGCCCGACACCACCAGATTGCGCCGCAACGTCACCGGTGTGACCTCGGCATGGCCGCTGAGTGCGGCGATTGCGGGCAGATGCTCGGCCTGGATCAGGGTCACGCCGCGCTTGCCGCTGCCGCCGGCATAGCGGTCGCCTTCCAGACCTACCCCGGCGACCGCGACCGCGCGCTCGACGGCGCGGATCGGCATGTCGCGGGCCGCCCGCAGGCCGATCCAGTCGACCCGCCCGGCGCGCGGAAACTGCGTCATCAGGGCGTGCAGGTCGGAATCTGGCGGCGGATTTCTCATGCGTGAATGCTAGCATCCGCGCCATGTCCGACCCCACGTCCGCGCCCCGGATCGCGCTGCAACCGCTGCCCTACGTGGACCTGCTCCCGCCACGCGCGGCGTCAGACATCACACTCGCCGTCATCCACTGCACCGAGCTGCCCGACCTCGCCACGGCCCGCGCCTACGGCGAGCGCGTGCTCTACGACAGCGGCACCGGCGCCAGCGGCCACTGGTACATCGATCGAGACGGATGCATCGTCGAGTACGTGCCGGCCACCCGCGTCGCGCACCACGTGCGCGGCCACAACGCGCACTCGATCGGCATCGAGCTGGTCAATACGGGACGCTTCCCGGACTGGTACGACAGCCGCCGGCAGGCGATGGACGAGGCCTATCCGCCGGCGCAGCTCGACGCGCTCGTCGGACTGCTCGCGCACCTGCGGACCACGCTGCCCGCCCTGCGCGAGATCGCCGGACACGAGGATCTGGACACCGGACGCATCGCCGCCAGTGACGATCCCGGCCTCACCGTCGCCCGCAAGCGCGATCCCGGACCGCTGTTTCCCTGGCCGGCGCTGCTCGGACGGGTGCCGCTGCGGCGCATCGGCGTCTGAACGCCGGGGTCAGGGCCGGCGCTCGGCCCACCTATAATCGTCGGCCGGCACGCGTCCCGCGCCGCCACTCCCTCCGTGCACGGTCTCCGCGATGACGCCCCCCGTTTCCGAACTGATCGACCTGCTCTCGCTCGAACGTCTCGAGGACGACCTGTTCCGCGGCCAGAGCCGCGACATCGGCACGAAGTACGTCTTCGGCGGCCAGGTGCTGGGCCAGGCGCTCTCTGCCGCGCAGGCCACGATGACCAGCCCGCGCCCGGCGCATTCGCTGCATGCCTATTTCCTGCGCGCCGGCGATGTCGACGCGCCGATCGTCTACGACGTCGACCGCACGCGCGACGGCGGCTCGTTCTCGGTGCGCCGGGTGACCGCGATCCAGCACGGCAAGGTGATCTTCTTCTGCGCCGCCTCGTTCCAGGAAGAGGAAGCCGGCGCCGAACACCAGCTCTCGATGCCCGAAGTGCCCGCACCCGAGGACATCGAACCGCAGGATCCGTTGCCGGCGGAGGTGCTGGCGACGCTGCCGGTGAAGGTGCAGCGCTGGCTCGACCGCAGCGGCCCGTTCGAGTTCCGCCACGTCTACCCGCGCGACGAGCTCAAGCCGCCGAAACGCCCGCCGTTCCAGCAGATGTGGTTCCGCCTGACCGGCCCGGTCGGCGATGCGCCCGCGCTGCATCGCGCGCTGCTGGCCTACGCCTCCGATTTCCAGCTGCTCGGCACGGCCACGTTTCCGCACGGCATCAGCTATTACCAGCCGAACGTGCAGATGGCCTCGCTCGATCACGCGCTGTGGTTCCACCGTCCGTTCCGGGTGGACGACTGGCTGCTGTATTCGCTCGACAGCCCCAGCGCCCAGGGCGCGCGGGGTCTGGCGCGCGGGCAGATCTTCGACCGCAGCGGGCGGCTGGTCGCCAGCACCGCGCAGGAAGGCATGATCCGGGCGCGCCCGGCCAACCCGTCGACGCCGGCGGCCGGCTGACATGCGCCAGGTGTTCAGCAGTCCGCGCCTGGAAAACGTAGAGCGCGTGGCCGAGTTGCTGCGCGCCGAGGACATCGAGGTCCGCATCGTCAACGGCCGCTCGTACAAGGGCAGCCGCCGCAGCAATTTCAGTTACCGCGACGGCGCCAGTGGCCCCCGGCCGTCGGTCTGGGTGGTGCGCTCCGACGACCAGGTCCGCGCCCGCGCCTTGCTGCGCGATGCCGGCCTGCTGCAGAACCTGCCCTCGACCCGCAGCTATCTCGGTCAGGGCGAGGTCGTGTTCGCCGAACGCCCCGCACCGCGTCGCGGCATGAGCCGCGCGTCCAAGGTGCGCTACACCCTGCTCGGCGGCGCCGCGCTGGTGACCGCGCTCGCGTGGCTTTCGCGTCCCGATGCGGACACGCCGCCGACGCTCGAAACTCCGGCGGCCGTCAGCGCACCGGTCGAGGCGGCGCCGACGCTGGACATGGTGCCGCCGACCGTCGAGGCGACGGTGCATCGCCTCCCCGTCCCGCAGGCGCTGGCCGAGACCGTGCTGGCCGCCGAACTGGCCGCCCTCGACGGTGTGGCCTGCATTGCGGTCGACGGTGCGACCCCGACCGCCCCGCTGCTCGCCGCGCTGGACGCGATCGCACCCGGCGTACGCACGGTGCCCGCATGCGAGGGCACCGATGCGGCGACGTGGCTGGAGATCGCCAATTACCGCACCGACGGCTCGGGCCGCGGCACCGTGGACATCGTCACCGGCGCCGCGGACGGCACTGGCGAGCGGACCACGCGGACGCTGGCGGTCGCGCGCGACGGGCGCACCTGGAGCGCCGCGCCCGCGGAGTGAGGCATCATCGATGGGCCGGTCACATCCGGCCGGCGCCGCACGTCGTGTTCGTCGTCACCCGCCGAACGGACCCGACCGATGCACTCGATCACTGCCGACGCCAGCCTCGAACACCGCATCCACCTGGAGCTTCCCGCCGCGCGCGGCGGTGACCAGGCGGCCTACGGCCGCATCGTCCGCCTGAGCCAGAACGCGACCACCGCGATCGCACTGGCGATCACCCGCGACGTGCAGGCCAGCCAGGACATCGCCCAGGAGGCCTACCTCAAGGCCTGGCAGCAGCTGGGCAGACTGCAGAACACGACGAGTTTCCTGCCGTGGCTGCGCCAGATCACCCGCAACCTCGCCCGCGACCACCTGCGTGGGCGCCGCGAACGCCTGGTCGCCGGCGAGACCGCCGAGCTCGCGATCGCGCAGGCCGCCGACCCGGACGGCTGCCCGATGCAGCGCATCGTCGACGACGAGACCGGCCGCGTGGCCGCCGACCTGATTTCCGAGCTGCCCGACGAGAGCCGCGAAGTGCTGCTGCTCTACTACCGTGAGGGCGGCAACTCGAAGCAGGTCGCCGCGCTGCTCGGCCTGTCCGATGCCGCGGTGCGCAAGCGGCTGTCGCGTGCACGCCGCAGCCTGCGCGAGGATCTGATCGCACGGTTCCGCGAGTTCGCCGAAAGTTCGGCGCCGGGCACGGCGTTCACGCTGCTGGTCACGGCGGGACTGGCGACCTTCGCCAAACCCGCGGCAGCCGGCACCCTCGCAGGCGTGGCCGCGGGCAGCGCATTCGGCGGCGGCGTGGCCGGCAAGGCGGCACTGGGAAGCGCGGGCGCGATCGGCGCCGCCGGAGCAGGCCTGCTGTTCGGCGGGCTGACGATGTGGCTGTGCCGCACGATGATCGCGCGCTATGCGGAGACCGAGGCCGAGCGCCGCGCGATCCTGCGGCTCTACGACCGCTGGTTCGTCGGCGGCGGCGTGGTCGCGCTGATCGTCATGCTTCCGGTCGGTTTCTTCGTGCAGAGGGGCGTCCTGCCGTCGGTCTGGGCCGCTGCGGGCGGCATCGCGCTGATGGCGATCTTCAACCATCCCCTGCTGACGAGCCTGCCGCGGCTGATGGACCCGCTGCTCGCCCGCGATGCCGCCCGCGATCCGCGCGGCGCCGCACGACGCGCACTGGCTTATCGCCTGATGTTCGGCTCCAGCGGGCTGATCATCACCAATCTCGGTGTACTGGGTTCGATGCTGATCCTGTTTCTGCGGAACGCGTAATCCGCGTTTGGGTCAGCAGGCAGCGTCTTCCCCGCATGCCGCCGTGCGCGCACGACCGGCGCGTGCCCATCGTCCACCTGTTGCGCCGCCGCGCATTTGCGACCGGTGCATGGGCTTCGATCCGCATGCTCGCGGGGACGCGGGGCTCACGTCATCCGCGCTTGAGTGCGCGGGGGGATGGAATTTCAGAGGCCATGCGTACGAAGCAAGGAACGCCGCACCTGTAGGAGCGCGCTCGCGCGCGAAGGGGCGCGACCGGTGATGCCCTTTCGCACGCAAGCGCGCTCCTACAGGACAGGTGGCGACGGGAAAGGTCGGGATTACCAACAGGATGGCCGCGAGGCGGGAGGCAGTTGTCGACCGGATGCGTGGGCAGATTCAACAGAACGTGCCGTGCCATCTCCCCAAAAAGAAACGGCCGCGAACTTCGCGGCCGTTTCGATCATCCACTACACAAGTCAGTAATTCAGCGCTGCGGACGCCCCGCCTGCAGCTCCTCGCGGCTGAGGAAGCCGTCGCGGTTCTCGTCGAGCCAGGCGAAACGATCGGCCAGACGCGGCATCTTCTCGGTGACTTCGACCCGGCTCAGCTTGCCATCGCCGTTGAGGTCCGCCTCGCGGAACATCGTGTCGAAGCGACGCTCGCCCTCGGCGCGACGCTCGGCCGCCTTCGCCGTGTGCCAGGTGCGCAGCTCGCTGCGGGTGAGGTAGCCGTCGCGGTTGGTATCGATCGCGTCGAAGTTCGCGACCAGATCGAAGCCGCGTCCGGCGTGCCCACGCGGACCACCGGGGCCGGCCTTCGCCCGCTCACCGCGCGCTTCGGCGCTGCGTGCACCCTCGCTGCGCGGCGCTTCGGCCCGCGCAGCGTCGCCACGCGTGCCACGTTCCGCGCGCTTGGCATCACGACGCGCCTGCATCGCGTCCTGGCCCGCCTGCGCTTCGGTGCGGCTGATGCGGCCGTCGTTGTCGGTGTCGAAGCGGGCCAGCGCATCGACCGGATTGCCCGGGCCGCGGTGGCCGCGCATGCCATGCGCACTTGCACGTTCGCCGGCGGGCTTGGAGGCGGCGGTGTCGCTGCCGGCGGCGCGCGTCGGCGACTGGGCGAGGCTCGCGCCGGCCATGGAGAGGGTCATCGCCGCGACCAGCGCGGCGGCAAGGGTCTTCGTCTGCATTGTCGGTTCCCGTTGTGTGCGGCACGGCGCCGCCTTGTGCAGGGATCAACGCGCCCGACGCGGCATCGGTTGACCCGCGCCCTGCCCGGTTCAGCTGCGGTCAGGCCGTGGCGCCTGTCGCGTGCGTTGCGACGGGCGACGTTATCCTGACCGCATGCAGCACACCCCGCGCCCCGATCCGGACGGCGACATCACCGCCGACCTGCGCCTGTTCCACACCGGCGCGCACGCCTGTGGCTACTGGCCGGAACGCACGGCGCGCGATCTGGTGCTCGATCCGCGCGACAGCCGCCTGCCGCGCGTCTACCCGCAGGCCCTACGCTGGGGGTTCCGTCGCTCGGGCGACATCGTCTACCGCCCGCACTGCGCCGGGTGCCAGGCCTGCGTCGCGGTGCGCATTCCGGTGGAGGCGTTCGCGCCCAACCGCAGCCAGCGGCGCACGCTCGCGCGCAATGCCGACATCGAGACGCGGGTAGTCGCGGCGGAGCGCGATGACGAACGGTTGTCGCTCTACCGGCGCTATCTCGCGTTCCGCCATCCGGGCGGCGGCATGGACGACCACGGCGCGAACGAGTTCGACCAGTTCCTGATCGGCAGTTGGAACGAAGGCCGACTGCTCGAACTGCGCCTGCACGGGCAGCTGGTCGCGGTCGCGGTGACCGACCTCACCGAGGATGCGCTGTCGGCCGTCTACACCTTCTACGAGCCCGATCTCGCGTCACGCGGGCTCGGCACACTGGCGATCCTCAAGCAGATCGCCTGGGCGAAGCGCGAGCATCGCCCGCATCTCTACCTCGGCTACTGGATCGAAGGACACCGCAAGATGGAATACAAACGCAGCTTCCACCCGCTCGAGGGTTTCGACGGCCGTCAGTGGCGGCTCCTGGCGGACCCGGCGCGATGAGGTCTGCGATGGCCTGGCTTCTGCTTGCACTGGCGGCACTGCTGCTCGCGGCCTGCGTGCGGGTTGCGGTGCAAGGCGATGCCCCCGCCGCAACGTCCATTGCCGCTCCGGCGAATGGCGCGCTGCGCATCGCCACCTACAACGCGTCACTCAACAGCGACGAGGCCGGCGGCCTCGTGCGCCGCCTGCAGGGCGAGGACGACGACGCGCGCAAGGTGGCCGCGGTGTTGCAGCAGGTGCGGCCCGACATCGTGCTGATCAACGAGTTCGACTACGTCGCCGACGGCAGCGCGGCCGACCTGTTCCAGCGTCGCTGGCTGGAACGGCCGCAGGCCGGCGGCGGCGCGGCGTTGCATTACCCCTATCGGTATCTCGCGCCCGTCAACACCGGCGTGCAGAGCGGGCTGGACCTCGACAACAACGGCACGGTCGGCGGTGATGGCCGCGACCGCGGCAACGATGCCTGGGGCTACGGCCTGCATCCTGGCCAGTACGGCATGTTGCTGTTGTCGCGGTACCCGATCGACGCGGCGGCCGCGCGCACGTTCCAGCTGCTGAAGTGGAGCGCGATGCCGGACGCCACCCGCCCGCGCGATCCGGCCACCGGCGCCTTCTTCCATTCCGACGCGGTGTGGTCGCAGTTGCGGCTGTCGTCCAAATCCCACTGGGACGTGCCGGTGCGCACGCCGCAGGGCGTGCTGCACGTGCTGGCCTCGCATCCCACGCCGCCGGCCTTCGACGGCCCGGAGCGGCGCAACGTCGCGCGCAACCGTGACGAGATCCATCTCTGGAACGCCTACCTCGCATCCGCGGGCCACGAGGACTGGTTGTGCGACGACGCCGGCACCTGCGGCGGTCTCGCGGCCGATGCGCGCTTCGTGATCCTGGGCGATCTCAACAACGATCCGGTCGACGGTTCGGGCGACCACAGCGTGATCACCGAACTGCTCGAACATCCGCGCGTGCTGCGCATGGCCACGCCGCGCAGCGAAGGTGCGGCCGAGGCCGCCGAGGCCGAGGGCGGTGCGAACGCGCTGCATCGCGGGTCCGCCGCACACGACACCGGCAGTTTCGGCCCGCGCGTGGGCAACCTGCGTATCGACTACGTGCTGCCCTCGGTGGGCCATCGACCGGCCGGCAGCGGCGTGTTCTGGCCGCCGTCGGCCTCGCCGCATGCGGCGATCGTCGACGGCAGCGACCATCGCCTCGTCTGGGTGGATGTACTGCGCGACTGACGATCTTCCGGCGCCGGCGCCGGCCCGCTCAGCGGCGCCGGCCCGAGCGCCAGATCGACAGCAGGATCCACACGCCGCCCAGCGCGGCGCCGACGAAACCGACGACGCCCAGCGCCATCAGCCAGCGATTGCCGGAGCCGCCGCTGACGGCGTTCATCACGATCGACGAGCCGATGATCAGCGCGGCCACGACCACGCCCATCGTCATCCGGTTCGCCGCGCTGTTGACCTGATCACCGAAGGCCTTGAGCGAGGTGACCTCAATCTGTCCGCGCAACCGTCCGCGGCGTGCGCTCTGCACCAGGCGGCGCAGGTCGCGCGGCAGATCGGCCAGCAGGTCGAGCGCACCCGACAGCGACTGCTGGCCACGCAGGGCCAGCGCGCGCGGGGAATGGCGCTGCCACATCAGCCGCTGCAGCCAGGGCTGCGCCGCGCCGGTCATGTCGAAGTCCGGATCGAGTTGCCGGCCCAGACCTTCGAGGGTGAGCAGCGCCTTGATCAGCAACGCGAGGTCCGGCGGCAGCATCAAACCGTGGCGGCGCAGCAGGCCGGTGACATCGCCGAGCATCGCGCCCATGCGCAGGTCCTTCAGCAGCACGCCGCGGTACTGGTCGACGAAGGCGTCGATCTCCGACTGCAGCTGCGCCTCGTCGACCTCGGCGCCTTCGGTCCAGTCCAGCAGCACATCACAGACCGTCTGCGGCTGCTGGAATACCAGGCCGTAGAGCAGCCGCGCGACCTGCTCGCGCAGCGTCGGCGACACGCGCCCGACCATGCCGAAGTCGATCAGCGCCACGCGCCCGTCGCGCATGAAGAACAGGTTGCCGGGATGCGGATCGGCGTGGAACAGGCCGTCCTCGAACACCATCTGCATGATGATGTCGGCGCCGGTCATCGCCAGCGCGTGGCGGTCGAGACCGGCGGCGTCGATCGCGGCGAGATCTCCGGCAGGAATGCCGTCGACCAGCGCCTGCACGTTGAGCCGTTCGCTGGTCCACTCCCAGTACACGCGCGGAATCAGCACGCGCGTGTCGTCGGCGAAATTGCCGGCGATGCGTTCGGCATTGCGGCATTCACGGGCGAAATCGAGTTCCCGCCGCAAGGACGCATCGAACTGCCGCACCACCTCGACCGGGCGGTAGCGGCGCAGATCCGGCGCCTGCGACTGCACGATCTCGGCCAGCCGCGCGAGCAGGCGCAGATCGGCCTCGATGACCTCGCGGATGCCGGGGCGGCGGATCTTCAGCACCACCGGCGTGCCGTCGTGCAACCACGCGCGATGCGCCTGCGCCAGTGAGGCCGCGGCCATCGGCACGTCCTCGAAACGGGCGAACACCCGCTCGGGTGCATCGCCGAGATCCTCTTCCAGCTGTGCGCGCAGCGCCTCCATGGGCACCGCGGGCACATGACTCTGCAGGCGGCCGAGTTCGTCGATCCACTCCGGCGGCAGCAGATCGACGCGGGTGGCGAGCACCTGGCCGAACTTGACGAAGGTCGGCCCGAGATCCTGCAACGCGTGCCTCACGCGTTCGGGTGGCGACAGCCGCAGCGCCGAATCCTCGCCGCCGCCGATGTGCAGCAGCCGCCCGGTCCGCTCCAGAGCGCCGGCCATGCCGATGCGCTGGACGACGTCGCCGAAGCCGTAGCGCACCAGCACCGAGGCGATCTCCTGCACCCGGCCGAGGTCGCGCACGGTGGCCAGCGTCTCCCACATCAGCGCGCGTCCACGGTCTCGGCCAGGCCCAGCAGTGCGGCGGCCACGGTCTGCCGGCGCACCGCATCGCGGTCGCCGTCGAACTGGAACAGGCGGGCGCTCGCATAGCCGCCGCGGCGCTTCCATCCGATCCACACCGTGCCCACCGGCTTGTCGTCGCTGCCACCGCCCGGGCCGGCGATGCCGGTCACCGCGACCGCGACGCTGGCGCCGGAGTTCACCAGCGCACCGGACACCATCTCGATCACGGTCTCGCGGCTGACCGCGCCATGGGTTTCCAGCGTGTGCGGGTTGACGCCCAGCAGCGCCTGCTTGGCTTCGTAGCTGTACGCCGCCATGCCGCAATCGAACCAGTCCGAACAGCCGGCGATGTCAGTCACCGCCTTGGCGATCCAGCCGCCGGTGCAGCTTTCAGCCGTGACCAGGCGATGATGCGTGTCGCGCAACAGGTGGCCGGTGCGCTCGGCCAGAGCGTGCAATGTCGCGTCGGAAGGAAGATCGGCCTGGTGCATGACGGATGCCCATGTGCGGGCCTGCCGTTGTACCGCATATCGGCGGCGGCGATCGACGCCGCGCGGACGCCGTACACGAAGACGGGCCGTTTCCGGCCCGTCCCGTCCACATATGGAGGTGGCTGTCGATCAGTAGCGCAGACGCAGCGTCATGCCGTAGGTCCGCGGCGCGCCCAAGAACGCGTTGAACGAACCGGTCTGGATCGGCGCATCGATGCCCACCTGCTTATAGGTCTCGTCGGTCAGGTTCTGACCCCAGACCTCCAGCATCCAGCGCTGGTCCTGACGGCCGAAGCCCAGCCGTGCATTGAGCAGCGTGTACGCATCCTGCATCTTCTCGGGCTTGAGATCCGAGCCGGTGTTGTACTCGGACATGTACTTCGCACCGATGTTGAAGCGACCCTGCAGCGTCGAACCGATGTCCCAGGCGTAGGTGGCCGACGCATTGCCCGACCACTTGGGCGCGAAGCTCATCTGACCGCCCGGCAACAGCGGCAGGTCCGGCACGATGTCGTTGCCGTACTCGGTTTCCGCATAGGTCAGGCCGGCCTGCAGCATCAGGCCCGGCATCCGGGTCTGCCACAGCACCTCGGCGTCGATACCCTGAGACGTGACCTTGGGAATCGAACGCACGACGAACGCGGTGCCGAGGAAGCTGTTGAGCTGGAAGTCCTCGTAGGTCTGGTGAAACAGCGCCGCGTTGAGCAGCAGGTTGCCGTCGGCCCAGTTGGTCTTCAGGCCCAACTCGTAGCTGTCGACGAACTCGCCATCGAACGAGGTGTCGTCGACCGGCGTGATGCCGACCTGCACGCGGTCGAGATTGAACCCGCCAGCCTTGTAGCCGCGCGACGCCGACACGTAGGTCATCACGTCATCCGACCAGTCGTAGGCGACCTTCAGCGTGCCCGACCACTCCTTCTCGGTGCGCTCCTGGAACGTGCTGCGGCCGTTGTGCGCGATGTTGGCCCAGGGCAGACACATGAAACCGGCGACCTGCGGCGCGATCGCCGGCACCAGCCCCGCCAGCAGCTGCTGCTGCAAGGCGGGCGGCAGGCTCCCGAAGCCGTTGATGCGCTGTGCCAGCGCGCCGCCGACCCGGGCCGCCGGATTGGCCAGCGTCGCCGCGCAGCCCTGCGCGCCGTTGGGATTGGCGAAATCCGACTGCAGGGTCTTCTTCTCGCGGGTGTAGCGCAGGCCCAGCGTGATATCCAGCGCATCGGTCGCGTGGAAGGTGTTGTTGGTGAAGATCGCCGCGCTCTTCGCGTTCTGCTCGTAGCGATCCAGCGCGCCCTGACCGCTGAAGTTGGTGCCGAACGGCCGGCCGCTCACCTGCGACAGGAACGTCGCCGGATTGGCCGTATTGACCGTCAGCCCGAGCGGTGCGAGCTGGGCCGCGAGTGCGGGCAGCACCTGCGAAGCGACCGCGGTCGACAGGTAGGGCTCGTACGCCGCGCCGAAGTAGTACGAGTCGTTGCGACCGAGATCCTCGTCCGCGTAGAACAGGCCGACCATCCAGTCGATACGGTCGCTGGAGCCGGTCAGGCGCAGTTCCTGGCTGAAGTTCTCGAACTTCACCAGCGAGCCGTCCGGGTTCGGCGGGCGATAGAGGATGTCGGCGGCGCTGTAGTCGAAGTCGATGCTGGTGATCGCTTCCCAGTCGCGGAACGCGGTGATCGAGGTCAGCACCGCGTCGTTGGCCCACGGCGTGGTCCAGTTGACCTCGGCCGAGACACCCTTGTCCTTGAGATCCTGCTCGGTGGTGCGGTTGGCGTAGGCGAGACGACGGTCGAGGTCGACGACCGGGATGACACCCTGCCCGCCCGGTGTCAGCGCATCGATGATCGGCGCCGTCGGGCCGCGCTGCGTGGTCACTGAGACGCAGCAGTTCTCTTCGCGACTGGTGTAGTCGGCGATGAAGTTGATGTTGAGGTTGGACGTCGGCTCGAGCAGCAGCTGGCCACGCAGCGAGTGGTAGTTCTGGTCGCCGTCGTCGCTTTCGCGGCGCGGACCTCCGCCTCGGGCCACGTCGTCGACGCCGTCGCGGGACCGCTTGGTCGCGAAGATGCGGAACGCGGCGTTGTCGCTGAGCGCGTCGTTGTACGAGCCGGACACGCCGACCAGGCCGTAGTTGCCGACGGTGACCTCGCCCTCGAGCGACTGGGTGTAGCTCGGCCGCCGGGTGATCACGTTGATGACGCCGGCCGAGGTGTTCTTGCCGAACACCGTGCCCTGCGGACCCTTGAGCACCTCGATGCGCTCCATCTCGCCGAGGTCACCGAAGCCGACGCTGTTGCGCGCGCGGTAGACGCCGTCGATGACGATGCCGACGGAGGATTCCAGGCCCGGGTTGTCACCGACCGTGCCGATGCCGCGGATGCGCGCGGTGGTCTGCGCGGCGGACTGGGTACTGGTCACCGTGAGGCCCGGCACCAGGACCTGCATGTCCTTGATGTCGCGCACGCCGGTGTCCTGGAGCAACTGCTCGGGCAGCACGTTGATGACGATCGGCACGTCCTGCAGCGCTTCTTCGCGCTTCTGCGCAGTGACGGTGATCCCCGCCAGTGTCGTGGGCCCCTCGTCGGCGGCCGGGACGGACTGCGCCAGCGCGGGCATGGCGGTGGAGGCGAGCGCGACGATGACCGCGCGCGTGAGCAGACGACGCTGCAGATAACGTGAATCCATGAAAGATGTCCCCCGAAATGCGTTGTGTGTGGTTCCGGAACGCCCGCGCCGCAGCGGCATTGCGCCACTGCGGATTCCCCGCCTCCGGTCCTGCGTGGGGGACACGACCGGAGGCCGACAATCGCTTGTCTTGACGGAAACCTAACACAGTTCCGGACGGCTGCGTACGGCGTCTTCGGACGGCGTAATCACCGGGTTCGCGGGTGCCCCCGGGGGCATCGGACATGCGCCCTTTCGGGCAGAATGGCCGGCCGGCCAGACGAGCGATTTGATGTCCGCACCGCAGCACACGCCATTGATGCAGCAGTTCTTCGCCGCCAAGGCCGATCACCCCGATGTGCTGCTGTTCTTCCGCATGGGCGATTTCTACGAACTGTTCTACGACGATGCCCGTAAAGCAGCGCGGTTGCTCGACATCACTCTGACCCAGCGCGGCAATTCCGCGGGCGCGCCGATCCCGATGGCGGGTGTGCCGCATCACGCATCGGAAGGCTATCTGGCGCGGCTGGTGGCGCTGGGCGAGTCGGTCGCGATCTGCGAACAGATCGGCGACCCCGCCGCGAGCAAGGGCCTGGTGGAACGCAAGGTGGTGCGCATCGTCACCCCGGGCACGGTGACCGACGAGGCACTGCTGCAGGAGCGGCGCGACACCCTGCTGATGGCGGTCGCGCGCAACCGCGCCGGCCAGTACGGACTGGCGTGGGCGGATCTTGCCGGGGGCCGCTTCCTGGTCTGCGAATGCGCGAACGCCGACACGCTGGAAGCGGAAATCGCCCGGCTCGATCCGGCCGAGCTGCTGGTGCCCGATGAGGACGGCTGGCCCGGCTTCCTGTCCGAGCGCACCGGCGCGCGTCGCCGACCGCCGTGGCTGTTCGATAGCGACTCCGGACGTCGCCAGTTGCTGCAGTTCTTCGGCCTGCACGACCTCACCGGTTTCGGCATCGACGACCGCCCGCTGGCGATCGCCGCCGCCGGCGCCCTGCTCGGCTACGTCGAGGAAACCCAGAAGCAGCGCCTGCCACATCTGACTTCGATCGCGGTCGAAAGCGGCGATGGCGCGATCGCGATGAACGCCGCGACCCGCCGTCATCTCGAACTCGACACCCGCGTCGACGGCGACACCCGCCACACGCTGCTCGGGGTGCTCGATTCCACCGTCACGCCGATGGGCGGACGGCTGCTGCGCCGCTGGCTGCACCGGCCGCTGCGCGACCGCAACGTGCTCGGCCAACGCCTGCATGCGGTCGATACCCTGATCGGGCATGGCGCCGACGCCGACCTGCGCGAGCGCTTCCGTGCGCTGGGCGACCTGGAGCGCGTGCTGACCCGCATCGCGCTGCGCTCGGCGCGGCCGCGCGATCTGTCGACGCTGCGCGACGGCCTGGCGTTGCTGCCGGACGTGCGCACCGTGCTTGCCGGGCTCGACTCGCCCCGCCTGCGCACGCTGCACGATGCGCTCGGCGAACACGCGGCCGAAGCGCACCTGCTGGCCTCGGCGCTGGTGGAACAGCCACCGGTGCTCGCGCGCGACGGCGGCGTGTTCGCCGACGGCCACGACGCCGAACTCGCCGAGCTGCGCCGGCTGAGCACCCACGCCGACCAGTTTCTCGTCGACCTGGAAACCCGCGAGCGCGAGGCCAGTGGCATCGCCACGCTGAAGGTCGGCTACAACCGCGTGCACGGCTACTACATCGAGATCTCCAAGGCGCATTCGGCGAAGGCCCCGGCGCACTACACCCGCCGGCAGACGCTGACCAACGCCGAGCGCTACATCACCGAAGAGCTGAAGCAGTTCGAGGACAAGGTGCTCTCGGCGCGCGAGCGTGCGCTGGCGCGCGAGCGGCTGCTCTACGAACAGCTGCTCGATGCCCTGGGCGAACGCCTGGAGGCGCTCAAGCAGTGCGCGGGCGCGCTGAGCGAGCTCGACGTGCTGGCGTGTTTCGCCGAACGCGGACAGGCGCTGGACTGGTCGCGCCCGCAGCTCGACGACGCGCCGGGCATCCGCATCGAACGCGGCCGCCACCCGGTGGTCGAGGCCGTGCGCCGCGAGCCGTTCGAGCCCAACGATCTGGTGCTCGGTGACGGCGACGCCTTCGACGCGCGCCGCATGCTGGTCATCACCGGCCCGAACATGGGCGGCAAGAGCACCTACATGCGCCAGAACGCGCTGATCGTGCTGCTGGCGCACATCGGCAGCTTCGTGCCGGCCGCGCGTGCGGTGATCGGGCCGATCGACCGCATCCTCACCCGCATCGGCGCCGGCGACGATCTGGCCAAAGGCCAGTCGACCTTCATGGTCGAAATGGCCGAAACCAGCTACATCCTGCATCACGCGACCGACCAGTCGCTGGTGCTGATGGACGAGATCGGCCGCGGCACCTCGACCTACGACGGCCTGGCGCTGGCCGATGCCTGCGCGCGGCATCTGGCCTCGGCGAACCGCAGCTACACGCTGTTCGCGACGCACTACTTCGAACTCACCGCGCTCGCCCAGCCGGGCAGCGGCATCGCCAACGTGCATCTGGACGCCGTCGAGCATCGCGACCGTAGCGGCGGCGAGACGCTGGTGTTCATGCACGCGGTCAAGGCGGGCCCGGCCGATCGCAGCTTCGGCCTGCAGGTCGCGGCGCTGGCCGGGCTGCCGAAAGCGGTGGTCCGCGATGCGCGCGCGCGCCTGGCCGAACTCGAGCAGCGCCGTCACGACGGGCCCGGGGCGGCGCCGATCTCGGCCGAATCGCTCGACGCGCCGCAGCAGATCGGATTGTTCGCCCCGGCCTCGGCCGCGCTCGACGCACTCTCGGGGCTGGATCCGGACGAGCTGACCCCGAAGCAGGCGCTCGAAGCCCTGTACCGGCTGCGCGCGCTGCTCTGACCGGCAGTGCGCTGCGTCGATAGCAACTGGCTATCGCATAGGCGCGAACAATCGATTTCACGCACGGTCGCGACTGCGCCTACTCTGGGGTTCGTCACGGGCGGGCATCGGCCTGACCGGGCGGCTCTCGCCGAGCGATCCGGCCGACGGTGCCTGACGGCGCCACGGTCCGGTCCCTGTACGGCAGGCCTGCCCGCCACGGTGTACCCCGCCCGGTGCCGCTGCCACGTCCGCGCCCGGCCCCGACCGGCGCGCCGCCATCAACCGGGAGAACCACGCCATGTCGACCGAAGCCAAGTGCCCCTTCCATGCCACCGCCGGTGGCGGTACCTCCAACCGTGACTGGTGGCCCCATCAGCTGAGGCTCGACCTGCTGAACCAGCACTCCAATCGCTCGAACCCGATGGGCGAGCAGTTCGACTACGCCGCCGAATTCGCCAAGCTCGACTACGCGGGCCTCAAGCGCGATCTCGCCGCGCTGATGACCGATTCCCAGGACTGGTGGCCGGCCGATTTCGGCCACTACGGCGGTCTGTTCGTGCGCATGGCCTGGCACAGCGCCGGCACCTACCGCATCGGTGACGGACGCGGCGGCGGCGGTCGCGGCCAGCAGCGCTTCGCCCCGCTCAACAGCTGGCCCGACAACGTCAGCCTCGACAAGGCGCGCCGCCTGCTGTGGCCGATCAAGCAGAAGTACGGCCGCGCGATCTCCTGGGCGGATCTGATGATCCTCACCGGCAACGTCGCGCTGGAGACGATGGGCTTCAAGACCTTCGGCTTCGCCGGCGGCCGCGAGGACACCTGGGAGCCGGACCTCGACGTCTACTGGGGCCGCGAGACCACATGGCTCGGCGGCGACGTGCGCTATGCGCACGGTTCGGACGGCGTCGAGAAGCCGGGCGACCACGGCGTGCTGGTCTCGGACGACGATGCCGACGGCGACACCCACACGCGCCGGCTGGAGAACCCGCTGGCCGCGGTGCAGATGGGCCTGATCTACGTGAACCCCGAAGGCCCGGACGGCAATCCCGATCCGCTGCTCGCCGCCCGCGACATCCGCGACACCTTCGCGCGCATGGCGATGGGCGACGAGGAGACCGTCGCGCTGATCGCCGGCGGCCACAGCTTCGGCAAGACCCACGGCGCCGGCCCGGCGGACAACGTCGGCGCCGAACCCGAGGCCGACGAACTCGAAGCCCAGGGCTTCGGCTGGCACAACCGCTTCGGCACCGGAAAGGGCGGCGACACCATTACCAGCGGTCTCGAAGTCACGTGGACGAAGACGCCCGCGCAGTGGAGCAACGACTACTTCGAGCATCTGTTCGGCTTCGAATGGGAACTGTCGAAGAGCCCGGCCGGCGCGCACCAGTGGGTGGCCAAGGGCGCCGAGGCGACGATCCCGCACGCCCACGATCCGTCGAAGAAGCTCGTGCCCACGATGCTCACGACCGACCTGTCGCTGCGCGTGGACCCGGCGTACGAAGCGATCTCGCGTCGCTTCCTCGAAAACCCGGACCAGTTCGCCGACGCGTTCGCGCGTGCATGGTTCAAGCTCACCCATCGCGACATGGGCCCGCGTGCGCGCTATCTCGGCCCGGACGTGCCGGACGAGGTGCTGATCTGGCAGGACCCGGTGCCCGCGGTCGAGCACGCCTTGATCGACGAGGCCGATGCCGCATCGCTGAAGCAGGCGATCCTCGCCAGCGGCCTGACGGTCTCCGAACTCGTGTCCACCGCGTGGGCCTCGGCGTCGACCTTCCGCGGCGGCGACAAGCGCGGCGGCGCGAACGGTGCGCGCATCCGGCTCGCGCCGCAGAAGGACTGGGCGGTCAACAACCCGCCACAGCTGGCGAAGGTGCTGGCCGCGCTGGAACAGGTGCAGGCCGATTTCAACGGCAAGTCCGCGGGCGGAAAGCAGGTCTCGCTGGCCGATCTGATCGTGCTCGGTGGCGCGGCGGCGGTCGAGAAGGCCGCGCAGGACGCCGGCGTATCGGTGACCGTGCCGGTCTCGCCGGGCCGCGGCGACGCCTCGCAGGACCAGACGGATGTCGAGTCCTTCGCCGCGCTCGAGCCCTGGGCCGACGGCTTCCGCAACTACGCCAAGGGTGACTCCGCGGTACCGCTCGAACATCTGCTGGTCGACCGCGCACAGCTGCTGACGCTGACCGCGCCGGAGATGACCGCGCTCGTCGGTGGTCTGCGCGTGCTCGGTGCGAACCACGACGGCGCGCGGCACGGCGCGTTTACCGATCGGCCCGGCGTGTTGAGCAACGACTTCTTCGTGAACCTGCTCGACATGGGCATTGCCTGGACGCCGACCTCGGACGCGCGCGTTGCATTCGAGGGACGCGACCGTCGCAGCGGCGCAGCGAAATGGACGGGCACGCGCGTCGATCTGGTGTTCGGCTCGAACTCGGTGCTGCGTGCCCTGGCCGAGGTGTACGCGGGCAGCGATGCGAAGGAGAAGTTCGTGCACGACTTCGTCGCCGCGTGGACGAAGGTCATGGACCTGGACCGCTACGACCTGCGCTGAGCGCTGCACGACGTCGCCGACGCGGCGATGGTTCACCGGACGCCGATGCCGAGCATCGGCGTTCGTGTTTCCGGCCGCCGCGTAGCCCCGTAGCCGCGCAGCAGACGGATCCAGCGCGGGACTGCACCGTTAGAGCCATCGCACGTCGCGCTCGACACGTGCACCGGCGCGCGGTGCCGATCAGCCGCGTGGTGTCTGGGTTCGCTCATGTGATGCGCGCCACCATGCCCACGTGGCCTACCGCGCGCCCGGAGAGGCCTTTGGCGTCCACACGCGTGATGGCGTCGCGCAGCCGCTCTACACTCGATGCCTCGCTCCGTCACGGACCCGACGCCTCGATGCCCATCGATTTCCGCAGGCGCCGCCTGCTCCAGGCCGGCACGCTGACCGTACTGGCGAGCGCCCTGCCCGCTTTCGCACGCACGCCTGCGCTCGATGCGACGAGCACCGCTGAAGCGGCAACGGCCGGCCTCGATCTGCGCGGTCGCACCATCGTCGTCACTGGATGCAACTCCGGCATCGGCCAGGAAACCATGCGCGTGCTCGCGCTGCGCGGCGCGCACGTGATCGGCACCGCGCGTTCGCAGGCGAGTGGCGAAGCCGCCTGCGCCGCGGTCGAAGGACGTGCGACGCCCGTGGTGCTGGATCTCGCCGACTTCGATTCGGTCGGCGCGGCGAGCGATACGATCCGCACGCTCGACGTGCCGATCGACGCACTGGTCTGCAATGCCCGCGTAGTGCTCGACGATCTCGAACAGGTGCGTGGCATCGAGAAGACCTTCGTCGTCAACCATCTCGGCCATTACCTGCTGGTGCGGCGTCTGCTCGATCGCGTGGTCGCCGCGCCGCAGGGCCGTTTCGTCGTGCTGGGCAGCGGCGACGAGCGCAATGCACCTCCGGGCGGCATCCAGTTCGACGACCTCTCCGGCGCGCGCTGGGACGCGCGCTACGCGCATTCCAAGCTCGCGAATGGCCTGTTCTCACTGGAACTGTCGCGGCGTCTGGCCGGCACCCGGGCGACGTCCAACTGCGTATCGCCCGGCCACACACGCAGCAACATCCTGCGCAATGTCGGCAACCGCTACCGCGATGACGCGCGCAGCGTGCAACAGGGCGCGGCGACGCCGTGCTGGCTGGCGGCCTCGCCTGCAGCATCCGGCATCACCGGCGCGTTCTACCGCGATTTCGCGCCGGCACCGCAGAGCGACATGCAGCGCGACACGGCGATGGCCGCGCGACTGTGGACCGTCTCCGAAACCCTCGTCGGCGACTGGCTGCCGGGCTGACGATGTCGCTCGACCGGGCTACGGTCTGCCGCCGATCCTGATCCCGGACGCGGCCTCCCGGCATTCCCTGGGCAGCGATTCAGCGCTCGGCGCGGGCGAACCAGGCAACTGCGCCTCGCTCAATTGCCGCGAGGCGTCGGCGCACCACGCCGGATAGCGCGATCCGGCGTCCGCCCGCATCTCGTCCTGGCCGGCACATCCCGAAAGCCCGATCACGCCTGCCCATTCGATGGTCTGCCGAAGCCACATCGTGCACCTGCCAGTCCTCGGGTCGTGGCGCCAGCATGCGCAACGCAACGGCCCCGACTTGAACAGGCGCGACTCAGAGCGCGTCGATGTCACCGAGCGCGCGGATCAGTTTCCGCGCGCGCTTGTCGGGCTTGTGCTCCGGCGCCTGGTAGCCGGCCCGCGCGGCGCGCGCCTCGGCCAGTCGCGCCATGCGCGCTTCACGCGAGGCGTCGGTTTCGCTGTACAGCGTCTGCGCGACGCTCGCCGGGCCACGCGTGTCAGACAGTCCGGCGACCGCGACCTCGAACACTTCCTCGCCGCGCGCCACGCGCAATGCATCGCCGATGCGGACCCCGCGCGCGGGCTTCGCGCGCTGACCACCGACATCGACCTTGCCGGTCTCGATCGCCTGTTTGGCCAGCGCGCGCGTCTTGAAAAAACGCGCCGCCCAGAGCCAGAGGTCGAGGCGGACACTGTCGGCGGCGTTGGGAACCTGGGTTTCGCTCATGCGCGGGATATCGGTGCGCCGGCCGGCAAATCAAGCAGTGCGCGGAATCCGCCCTGCAGGTTCTCGAGCACCAGCGTGCCGTCATAGGACACCGCGATCCCATCGACGATCGACAGCCCCAGCCCATGCCCCGGCATCCGGCTGTCGAGGCGCACGCCGCGCTGCAGCGCCTGCGCCATCGCATCGGCCTGCATGCCGGGGCCGTCGTCGTCGACTGCGATCCGCACGCGCCCGTCGACGACGCTCGCGTGAATGCGCACCTGCGCGCGCGCCCACTTCACCGCGTTGTCGACGAGATTGCCGAGCATCTCTTCCAGATCCTCGCGCGCACCGGCGAACACCAGATCCGGCGCGACCTCGCAGTGCAGCGTCACGCGATCGCCGGCGGTCTGCGCGAACAACCCGCAC
This sequence comes from Luteimonas sp. WGS1318, assembly GCF_043187535.1. Classification (GTDB taxonomy): domain Bacteria; phylum Pseudomonadota; class Gammaproteobacteria; order Xanthomonadales; family Xanthomonadaceae; genus Luteimonas. Next base: position 1,409,272 of record NZ_CP171131.1, on the reverse strand, counting down.
AGCGCCCCGGCCACCGGGGCGATCGGCGTGCGCTGACGCGCATCCACCGCGAAGCCGCCCGCGAGTCTGCGCTCCACCTCACCGCGCATGCGCTGCACCTGGGTGGACACGACATCGGCGATGTCGTCCCCTGGACGCTGCGCTTCTGCCGACAGCACGGCGAGCGGCGTCTTCAGTGCATGGGCGAGATCCTCGGCGGCATGACGCGCGCGGGCGACGCGGCGTGCATGTTCGTCGAGCAGATCGTCGATCTGCTCCGCCAGCGGCGCCGCCTCGGCCGGCCAGCGCTCGGCACCGAAACGCACGTCGTCGCCGTTGCGCACCCGCTGCAGGATGCCGCGCATGCGCCGCAGCGGGCGCAGGCCCCATTCGATCTGCCAGGCCAGCAGCGCCAGCAGCGCGGCCGCCGCGCCGGCGAAGGCCAGCATCGCCGCCTGGCGGAAGCCGCGCGTCTCGGCGACGACATCGCCGCGGTCGCCGGCCACGTGTACCGGAATGGGTTCGGCTACACCCGGCAGGCGCAGGAGCTGGACGCGCATGCGCAACTGCTGGCCACGCGGCCCCTCGACGATCGACCAGGCGGCCGTACGGCCGGCCACCTCAGGCGTCGCGAGTTCGTCATCCCACAAGGAACGCGAGCGGACGGCGTCCGGACCCTCGCCGATGCCCCAGTACCAGCCGGAAAACACGCGCGCCCAGCGCTCGTCGGCCGGTGGACGACGCAGCTGCCAGCCGCCATCCGCGCGTGCTTCGAGCAGGCCCGCGAGGGTCGCGAAATCGTCGTCGAGGCGGCGATCGAGCGCACGCTGCCCGGAGCGTTCGAACATCGCACCGAGCAGACCACCGGCGATCACCGCGGAAACCAGCACGCCCAGCGCGCCGGCCAGCCACAACCGCCAGCGCAGCGACAGCGCGCGGCGCGTGCTCATGGCGTCTCCGACAACCGGAAGCCCTGCCCGCGCACGGTGTGGATCAGCGCGACGCCCAGCTTGCGGCGGATGCGCCCGATCAACACGTCGAGCGCATTGGAATCGGGATCGAACCCGTTGTCGTAGACGTGCTCACCGAGTTCTCCGCGGCTGACCACACGACCGGCGTGATGGATCAGATACGCGAGGATGCGGTGCTCCTGCGCAGTCAGTGCCAGCGGATCGCCATCGAGCGCAAAGCGGCCCGCATTCGCATCGAACTCAAGCGGCCCGCAACGCAGACGCGGCGACGCGTGACCTGCGCTGCGGCGGATCAGGGCCTGCAGCCGCAGCACCAGCTCCTCGATCTGGAACGGCTTGGTGAGGTAGTCGTCCGCGCCGGCGTTGAAACCGGCCAGTTTGTCGTGCCAGCGGCTGCGCGCGGTGAGCACCAGCACCGGCAAGTTCAGGCCGGCTTCGCGCCAGCGGTGCAGCACCGAGACGCCATCGAGATTCGGCAGGCCGAGGTCGAGCACGACGGCATCATAGGCCTCGGTCTGGCCGCGGAACTCGGCGTCCGCGCCGTCGTCCGCACGATCGACCGCGAAGCCAGCGGCGCCGAGCGCAGCGGCGACGCGCGCCGCAAGCTCGGCGTCGTCTTCGGCCAGCAGGATGCGCATCAGTCGTCGATCTCGACCTTGAGCAGGCGCCCGGAGCGCGCATCGTACGTCAGCTCGACCACGCGGCCGTCCCGCATCAGGATCTCGATTTCGTACTCGTCGTCGTCCTGGTCGAGTTCCACCTCGATCACGCGACCGGGATAGCGGCGTTCGGCATCCGCGAGCAGGCGTTCGAGCCGCACGAACTCGCCGCTGCGCACACCGTCGCGGGCGTAGTCGGCGGTGCCCTGCGGATCCTGCGCATCGGCGTGAAGGGGCACGGCGAGTGGCGCGGCGACCAGGGCAGCGGCGAGTGCGATGGGAGCAATGAGCGTACGCATGGCGCAAGTGTGGCGACGCGGATTAACAGAACCGTGAACGGCTCGATCAGAACCGCGTTAAGCGCGATGGGGAGACTGGCGTCAACCGGTTGCAGACCGGTGCTCCCCATCCATACCGAGGACTCGCCATGACCCGTACCGCCATTGCCAGCCTGATCACCGCCGCCGCGTTCGCCGTCGCTGCACCGCTCGCGTTCGCCCAAGACCGCGACGACCGCCGCGGCGACGACGATCGCGTGCACGCCGCGGCCGCCGCCAAGGCCGACCCGCGCTTCCGCGCCAACAGTGCCTCGCTCGACAGCATCCTGGCCGATGCGCAGCGTCGTCATCCGGGCCGCGTCATCGACGTGTCCTACGACGATGGCGAGTACGACATCGACATCCGCCAGAACGATGGCCGCATCGTCGAACTGGAATACTCGGCGCGCACCGGCCGCCTGCTCGAGGTCGATTACGACTGACGTCCCGTTCGTCCCGACGCTGTGGCCAGCCGAGAGGGCGCCGGATGCGAATCCGGCGCCTTTTTGCGTGTGTCCGATCGAACCCGGGTGTACCTGCGCTCGGCATCCGTAACCCGTGGGTGTATCCGCAGATGCGCGCAGAACGCACCGCCATCGCGCGCCCACAAACGCAAACGGCCGCCTTTCGGCGGCCGTCGTGCGACTTCACACGTTGCGCTTACTCGGCGGCAGACGCCGACTTCGCCGCAGCCGCCGCTTCGGTCTTCGCAGCCGCGTCGGCCGCGCGATCGGCGCGCGCCTTCTCGTTCTTGGCCTTCGCACCGGCGGACAGATCTTCCTTGATGCGCGCCTTCTTGCCTTCCAGGCCGCGCAGGTAGTACAGCTTGCCGGCGCGGACCTTGCCGCGGCGCTTGACTTCGACCGACTCGATCGTCGCGCTGTGGCTCTGGAACACGCGCTCGACGCCGAAGCCGTGCGAGATCTTGCGCACGGTGAATGCGGAGTTCAGACCGGCGTTCTTCTTGCCGATGACCACACCCTCGTAGGCCTGGACGCGCTCGCGGTTGCCTTCCTTGACCTTGACGTTGACGACGACGGTGTCGCCGGGGCCGAAGTCGGGAAGCTCGCGCGTGGTCTGGGCGCTTTCGAAGTCCTGCAGCAGGGTGTTCAGGGAGGGCTTGGTGGTCATGGTCTTTGCCTGTTGGTGTCGTTGTAGGCGTGGTGCACGTGGACGCACGCTCTGGCTCGGCGAGCTCTTCGGCTCGGGTGAAACGGGTTAGCCGCGCATTATAGACGGAGTGGATCGACGAATGCCAGCACCCAGCCGGATGGGGTCAGTGGCCCGGCTCACCGGGTGCATCACCGCCCGCAGCGTCCCGCCAGGCCGCGAGCAGCCGGCGATCCGCCTTGCCGAGCGCAGACTCGTCGATCAGATCCGGGCGACGGTCGAGGGTGCGCACCAGCGACTGCTGACGCCGCCACTTCGCGATTTCGGCGTGGTTCCCCGACAGCAGCACGTCGGGCACCTGCCCCAGCGCGTGCGAAACGGGCCGGGTGTAATGCGGGCAATCGAGCAGGCCGTCGCCTTCGAAGCTGTCCTGCACCGCCGAGTCCGCATCGCCGAGTGCACCGTCCTGCAGCCGCGCGACGGCATCGAGCACCACAGCCGCCGCCAGCTCGCCACCTGAAAGCACGTAGTCGCCGATCGACAGTTCCTCGTCGACCTCGGCCTGCAGCAGGCGCTCGTCGACACCCTCGTAGCGGCCGCACAGCAGGATCAGCCGCGGCAGCGCCGCGAGCTCGCGCACCTTGGCCTGGGTCAGGCGCTGGCCCTGGGGGCTCATGTAGATCACGCGCGCGGGCGCCGGATCGGCCGCACGCGCGGCCGCGAGCGCCGCGCGAAGCGGTTCGATCAACATCACCATGCCCGGGCCGCCACCGAACGGGCGGTCGTCGACCCGGCGGTAGTTGCCTTCGGCGTAATCGCGCGGATTCCAGGCCTGCAGCGTCACCAGACCGCGCTCGCGCGCCCGGCCGACAACCCCCACGTCCGCCGCCTGGTCGATGAAGTCGGGAAACAGGCTGACGACGTCGAGGCGAATCGGGCCGGGATTCGGGATTCGGGATTCGGGATTCGGCAACGCGTCCGACGTCATGACTGCTTCTCCAAATCCCGAATCCCGAATCCCCACTTCCGGGCTTCTCAGAACTCCGGATCCCAGTCCACCGTCACCAGCGACGCATCGAAATCGATCGACACGATGTAGTCCGGCAGCACGAAGGGAATCATGCGCTCGCGGTCGCCCTGCGCGACCAGCACGTCGTTGGCGCCGGTCGAAAACAGGTGCGAAACGACACCGAAGTCGACGCCTTCGACGTTGCGCACGCGCAGGCCTTCGAGATCGACCCAGTAATACTCGCCGGGCTCGGGCGGCGGCAGTGCCTCACGCGGCACGAAGACGTCGAGCCCACGCGTCGCTTCGGCGCCATCGCGATCCTCGACACCCGGCAGCGTCGCGACGACGCCCTTGGGCGTCTCGCGACCCTTCGCGCCTTCGCATTCGCGCTCGATGCCGCGCGCGTCGCGCAGCACCCACGGCTGGTAACGGAAGATCGCGCTGCGCGGCTCGGTGAAGGATTCGAGTTTCACTTCGCCACGCACACCGAACGCGCCATGGACCTTCCCCACCTGGATCATCCGGCGGGGAGGTTGGCGCGTCGGGTCGTTCATGTCGACAACGGCCGCGCCCGGAGGCGCGGCCCGTCAATCAGGCAGCGGCGGTCGCGGCGGCGACCTTGCCGGCGTCCTTGTACAGCGCGCGGACCTTGTCGGTCATCTGCGCACCCTTGGACACCCAATGGTCGACGCGTGCGGTGTCGAGCACGACGCGCTGCTCGCCGCCGGTGGCGACCGGGTTGTAGTAACCCACGCGCTCGATGTTGCGGCCGTCGCGCGCGCTGCGCGAGTCGGTCACGATGATGTGGTAGAACGGACGCTTCTTGGCGCCACCGCGCGTCAGACGAATCTTGACCATTTGCTTTGCTTCCTGTGTTGCCCAGTCGCCAGAGTGGCGAGGTAAGCCGGCGATTATAGCGGAAACCCCCGCCCGCTCGGCAAGCCGGGCCGCTCAGGCGCCCAGCGGGTCCCAGGGTACGGCCGCCAGAATGGCCTGCAACGCCTCCGGAATGACCGGATCTCCTGCGAATGCCCGCCCGTCGATCGACGCCAGCGGCCACAGACCGCTGCTGTTGCAGGCGAATGCCGAGTGGAACGCCAGGCAGTCGGAACGCCGCACCAGTGCGACGCGCTGGAGCATGCCAGCGGCCTGGAGCCCGTCGCGCAACAGGGTTTCGGTGACACCCCGTAGCGCATCGCCATCCGGCCAGACGATGCCGCCATCGGCATCGACAAACCCGATGTTCCACAACGCGCCTTCGGTCACGAGCCCCGCGTCATCGACCAGCAGCGCGTCGTCGAAACCCGCTGCACGCGCGGCGCGGCGGGCCTGCAGCAGCGGCAACGTGGCGAGGTGCTTGAGATGCGCCAATGGGCGCTGGTGTCGACAGGTCTGCAGACGCTGCGGCGCCGTGGGCGCGGTGCGCGGCGGCGACAGCGCGACCAGCAGCACCACCTCGGCGGCCTCGCCCCGCTCCACCGCGGCAAAATCCACCGGGCCGACCGAGACCCGCAACGTGGCGTCGTCGATCCCGGCGATCCGTAGCGCCGATGCGAGCTCGCTTCGAATACGCGCAGCGGACAGGACGCTGCCGAAGAGTTCCGTGTTGGCCGACTGCAGACGGGCCAGATGATGCCCGACGCCCTGTACCGCGCCGCTCCGCACCTGCATCGTCGACAGATGGCCGTAGTTGACCTGCAACGCGGCCAACGCGGCGACGTCGGCCGGCCTGCCGTCGACCCAGAGACTGGTGCTCGATGCGATCCGGCTCACAGCAGCGCGTCGGCCGTGTGCCACCAGTCGGCGACGAGTTCCGCAGCAGGACGCGCCTGTGCGAAGGCGGCGGACTGGCCGGCCCAGGCCTGCAACGCATCGACCCGGCCGTCGCGCGCTGCGGCCGCGCGCATCGGCGCAGTCAATGCGCGCTGCACGGGATAGGGCTGGGGCGGCGGTGCAGCTTCGGAAGCTGCCGCGCGGACGTAGCGGGTCGCCAGCGCGCGGCCGAGTCGGCCGCTGAAGGCGCGCGTCGGCCAGGTCTGCTCGGGTTCCGCGGAAGCCAGCGCCTCGGCCCAGGCCGGCGCGATGCCGGCCTCCGGCGAGCGCAGGAATGCAGTGCCGATCTGCACCGCGCTGGCGCCCAGCGTCAGCGCTGCGGCGATGCCGCGCCCGTCGGCGATGCCGCCCGCGGCAATCACCGGCACGCGCAGCGCGTCCGCCAGTCGCGGGACCAGCGAGAACAAGCCGACCAGTTGCGTGTCGGCTTTTGCTGCATCGAAGGCACCGCGATGCCCACCCGCTTCGAAACCCTGCGCGACGACCGCGTCGGCACCAGCGGCCTCAGCCGCGAGCGCTTCGTCGAGGGTCGTCGCGCATGCGAACCAGGCAATGCCCGCAGACTTGAGCCGGGCGACGAACGGCGCCGGGAACACGCCCATGATCGACGATGCCACTGCCGGTTTGGCGGCGAGCAGTGCCTCGCACTGCGCATGGAAATCGGCAGGCGTCGCGTCGCCGGCATCTGCAGGTACCGCCGGGCCCCACTGCGCGAGAAACGCGCGCGTCGCCGCTTCGGCGGCGGCATCGCGCACCGGCGCGGGATCCGGCACCCACAGATTGACCTGGGCAGGTCCGCCGCCTGCGGCGCGCAGATCGTCCATCCACGCGCCGATGTCATCGGGCTGCGACAGCACCGCGCCCATCGCACCCATGCCACCGGCGTCGGTCACCGCACGCGACAGCGCGACCGGGCATGCGCCCGCCATCGGCGACAGCAGCACCGGCCGCTTCAGCCCGAAGCGCGAACAGAGTTCGTCGCTGCGCTGGCGGGCTGCGGACCTCATGCGAGACATCCCTGTTCAAAGCCCGTTGCGAGCGCAGGCAGATGGCGCGTGGCGGAGGTCCGGAAACGCAGCGTGCACGCGGCAGGTGAGCAACTCGAGCACCGCATGCGCGTCACCTGGCAAGCGCAGCCGGACATGGCGCAGGACCTCAGCGGAACGGCATGCGGCCCATGCCGCCCATCATGCCCTGCAGGCCGCGCATCATGCCCTTCATGCCGCCGCGGGCCATCTTGCCCATCATCTTTTCCATCTGCATGTACTGCTTCATCAGCTTGTTGACGTCGGCCGGCGTGGTGCCGGAACCGGCGGCGATGCGCGCGCGGCGCGAGCCGTTGAGCAGGTTCGGATTGCGGCGTTCCTTCTTGGTCATCGAGCCGATGATCGCGATCATCCGCGGCACTTCCTTGCCCTGGCTGACCTGCTGCTTGAGATGCTCGGGCACCTGGCCCAGGCCCGGCAGCTTCTCCATCAGGCTGCCGATGCCGCCCATGTTCTGCATCTGCTCGAGTTGGTCGCGCATGTCGTTGAGGTCGAACTTCTTGCCCTTGGCGACCTTCTCGGCGAGCTTCTGCGCCTTGTCCTTGTCGACCTGGCCTTCGACCTGCTCGACCAGCGACAGCACGTCGCCCATGTCGAGGATGCGGCTGGCGACACGCTCGGGATGGAAGACATCGAGGCCGTCGACCTTCTCGCCGGTGCCGACGAACTTGATCGGCTTGCCGGTGATGTAGCGCACGGAAAGCGCCGCGCCGCCGCGGGCGTCACCGTCGGTCTTGGTCAGCACCACGCCGGTCAGCGGCAGCGCTTCGCCGAAGGCCTTGGCGGTGGTGGCGGCGTCCTGGCCGGTCATCGAGTCGACGACGAACAGCGTCTCGACCGGATTGACCGCGGCATGCAGCGCCTTGATCTCGTCCATCATCGCTTCGTCGATCGCGAGACGGCCGGCGGTATCGACCAGCAGCACGTCGATAAAGGACTTCTTCGCCGCGGCGATCGCCGCGCGCACGATGTCGACCGGCTGCTGCGAGGACTCGGACGGGAAGAACTGCACGTCGACCTGTTCGGCCAGCGTCTTGAGCTGCTCGATCGCGGCCGGACGGTAGACGTCGGCCGAGACCACCATGACCTTCTTCTTGCGCTTTTCCTTGAGCAGCTTGGCGAGCTTGCCGACCGTCGTGGTCTTGCCGGCGCCCTGCAGGCCCGCCATCAGGATCACTGCCGGCGCCGGCACGTTGAGGTTGAGCTCGGTCGCCTGCGCGCCCATGACCGCGGTCAACTCGTCGCGGACGACCTTGATCAGCGCCTGGCCCGGGGTCAGCGACTTGAGCACTTCCTGACCGACCGCGCGGACCTTGATGCGCTCGATCAGCGCCTGCACCACCGGCAGCGCGACGTCGGCTTCCAGCAGCGCGATGCGCACCTCGCGGGTGGCCTCGCGGATGTTCTCCTCGGTCAGACGACCGCGGCCGCGCAGGCGCTCCATGGTGCCGGACAGGCGCTGGGTCAGGGACTCGAACATGCGGAACTCGGGCAGCGGAATACGGCCGCCGATTATAGCCCGGCGTCCCGTGCGACCCATCGGCCGCTCCCGAAGCGCTGCCCTCCGGCGCGTCCGCATGCGACACTCGCGCGATGACAATCGTTCTCATCGCAGCCCTGCTCTATCTGCTGGCCGCCGCGGCGCTGGTGCGCGGTGTCGCACGCGAGCCCAAGGCAGGCAACGCCTGGTGGGCCACGCCGGCGCTCGGCGCAGTGGCGCTGCATGCGGCCGCGCACGTGCTGGTCTGGCGCGACGTGGGCGCCGAACTGCACTTCTTCGCCGCGCTGTCGCTGGTCGGCCTGGGCATGGCGGTGCTGACGGTGCTCTACGACGCCCGCGGACGCATGGCGGCGCTGGGCGTGATCGTGTTCCCGATCGCTGCGCTCACCTTGCTGGGCTACGGCCAATCCGCGCACCCGGCATCCGACACGCTGGACTGGCGCCTGCAACTGCATGCCTGGTTCGCGCTGCTGGCCTACGCCGCCCTCGCCGTGGCGGCCGTGCTCGCACTGATGCTGTGGGCCCAGGAGCGCGCCCTGCGCCGGCGCGAATTCCACCGCTGGCTGCGCGCGTTGCCGCCGCTCACCGAACTGGAAGCGTTGCTGTTCCGCACGATCTGGGTGGGCTTCATCCTGCTCACCGCGACGCTGGTGAGCGGCGTGTTGTTCGTCGACGACTTCTTCGCCCAGCACCTGATGCACAAGACCGTGCTCAGCGTGCTGTCGTGGTTGGCCTTCGGCGCCTTGCTGTTCGGCCGCTGGCGCCACGGCTGGCGCGGCACGCGCGCCGTCGGCTGGACGCTGGCGGCGATGGCGCTGCTGGTGCTGGCGTTCTTCGGCAGCAAGTTCGTTTTGGAACTGGTGTTGCGGCGCACCGTCTGACGGCCGCGTTCTTTCAGGGTCAGGAGGATCCGGATGCACACAGGGACGTTTGCAGCTGCGCTCGCATCGCTGTTCGGGCTGGCCGCCTCGTCGCCGGCGCATGACGCCGATGACGCGGCCACGCCTTCGCCGATCCACGGCCACATCGAATTCCTGTGGGAGGCGCCCGCACCCGGTTCGGATGCGCGGCCGGTCGCGCTGGGACTCCTGACCAGGACGGAGGCGCCGCATCTCGCCTGCTGGAAATCGGCCAGCTTCCCGCCGAGCGCGGTCGATGTCCGTCTGGAGATCGATGATGCACAGGGACGCCATCCGCTGTGGTTCGGCACCGAAACCGGTGCGACGGCGCATCTCGTCCGCTGTCGTGACATCGATCTGGCCGCGCTCGGCGTGGCCGTCGGCATGCGCCGCGTGGTCCTGCGGTTCGACGGACAGATCGCCGCGCAGGAGACGATCGAAGTGGCCGACAGTCTCTCCACCGCGGCCTTCCACCGCAACGACCGCACTTTCGTCAACGGCCGGACGCCTTATCTGGCCGACATCGCATCAGCGGACTACAGCGGACGCTTCGTCTGGGTACTGACGTTCGGCCCCGACGGACGGGTGATCGCGGTCGAGACCGAAGTCGCCGAAGGCCTGGCCGCGACCCGCCTGCGAGCAGCAGGCGATGCCGCGGCGTGGCTGTACCGGATCGGCGCGGATCCCGACCAGCCCGAACGCAAGCTTCGCCAGCCGTATGACCTCGTGCCCGGCGGCTGAGGCCGGATTCCCGATCTGAATGGCCGCGAACCGCCGCCCGGCATCCGCTCGTCGAAAAAAATACTTGCCTTGACAACAATTGCATAGGCGAGGATTATGCCGCGCCATGGACACCACCCGCCCCTGCGCTTCCGCCAGCGGTTCCTCGCTGGGCCTGCTGTTCCGGCAGGTCCGCGATGCCATGTGGGCGCGGATGGCCGATGAACTGTCGAACGCCGGCCACGACCTGAGTTTCAGCCAGTACATCACGCTGAAGAAGCTCGCCCTCGGGACCACCAGCGCGACCGATCTGGCGCGCGCCGCGGAACTCAACCCTGGCGCAATGACGCGGCTGATCGACAAGCTGATCGAACGCGGCCTGGTCGAGCGGCACGCCGATCCCGGCGACCGGCGCGTGGTGCGCATCCAACTCAGCACACAGGGCCAGGCCATCTGGCGCGACATCGACCAGTGCGGCAACCGCGTGCGCGAGCGCGCGATGTCCGGCATGGACGAGGCGCAGCGCCTGCAGTTCATCCGCGTCCTCGAACAGGTTCGCGACAACCTCTCCTTCCCCGGACCGTGACCATGTCTTCTTCCACGACACGCGCCCCGCGCCGGGCGCGGGCTGCCGCATTGCCGATCGTCGCCGCGCTCGCGTCCGCGCTGTTTCTCGCCGGCTGCGCGAGCAGCCGTGGGCTCGCGCCGCAGCTGACGGCCACCGATGCCGACACGCTGGCCGCCGCGCGCAGCCTCGGCGGCATCTCGCTGAGTGCCGCCGATTTTCCGCAGGCCGACTGGTGGACCGCGTTCGCGGATCCGCAGCTCGATGCGCTGATCGATGAAGCCCTGCGCGACAGTCCGACCTTGGCCGCCGCCGATGCCCGCGCCCGTACCGCGCGCGCGCAGGCCGGACTTGTCGATGCGCAGCGCAACCCGACACTCGCCGCCAGCGCGCGCGTCAGCGGTCTGCAGTTGCCGGCGACGCTCGCGCCCGAACCGCTGGGCGGCGACTTCAAGGCCAGCAACGTGCTGATGTTGAACTTCGCGTGGGCGCCTGATCTGTGGGGCGGCCAGCGCGCCGCGTTCGAAGCCGCTGCGGGCCAGGCGCGCGCCGCGGAAGTCGACGCACAGGCCGCACGGCTCACCCTGTCGGCGAACGTCGCACGCACCTATATCGCGCTGGCGCAGGCCTTCGACACGCAGGATGTCGCGGCGCGCGAACAGACGCGTGCGAGCCGCCTGCGCGATCTCGCCGCGCAGCGCGTCGAGGCCGGTCTCGACAACCAGTTGCAGCTGCGCAACGCCGACGCCTCGATCGGCATCGCGCGCCAGCAGGCGCAGGCCGCGCAGCAGCAGATCGACGCGCTGCGCAATGCGCTGGCCGCGTTGCTGGGCAAGGGCCCGGACCGTGGCCTCGACATCACGCGGCCGCAGCTGCTGCAGGCGGCCGCGCCGGATGTGCCGGCGGTGCTGCCGAGCGAACTGCTGGGCCATCGCGCCGACGTGGTCGCTGCACGCTGGCGGGTCGAGGCCGCATCGCGCGGCGTGGACGCGGCGCAGGCGGCGTTCAAGCCGAGCGTCAACCTCAGCGCGCTGGTCGGACTCGCCGCCGGCAATCTGTCGGACCTGTTCGGCAGCGACGCGGTGCTCGGACTCGGTGGTCCGGCGATCAGCCTGCCGATTTTCGATGGCGGTCGTCTGCGCGCGGGCCTGTCGCAACGCGATGCCGATTACGACCTCGCCGTCGCCAGCTACAACCAGACGCTGGTGGCGGGCCTGCGCGACGTGACCGATGCCCTGCAGTCGGCGCGCGCGTTCGATGCGCAGATCGCGACGGTCAGCGAGGCCGCCGAAGCCGCGCGTCAGGCCTTCGCGCTCGCCGATACGCGCTACCAGGCGGGCATCGGCAACCAGCTCGACGTGCTGGCGGCGCAACGTCCGCTGTTCCAGCTCGAACAGCAGCTCGCCGCATTGCGCGCGCAGCGTCTCGGCGCCGCGGTCGATCTCGACCGCGCGCTCGGCGGTGGCCTCGTGCCGACCGCACCCACGTCATCCACCCACGCTATTGCCGGGGCGACCACGCCATGACATCCGAATCCACTTCCGCTGCCGCTGCCGCTGCGCCGCAAAAAAACGGCAAGCGCCGCCGCGCGCTCGCGATCCTCGCCACCGTCGCCATCGTCGCCGGCATCGGCTGGGCCGCGTGGTACCTGCTGGTCGCGCGCTGGCACCAGGACACCGACGACGCCTATGTGCAGGGCAACGTCGTCAGCATCGTGCCGCAGACGATGGGCACCGTGGTCTCGATCGATGCCGACGAAGGCATGCGCGTCGAAGCCGGCCAGGCGCTGGTGCATCTGGATCCGAACGACGCGCAGGTCGCCTATGACCAGTCGGTCGCGAATCTCGCCGGCACCGTACGCCAGGTGCGCGGGCTCTACAGCAGCGTCGAATCCGGCCAGGCCGATCTGGCCGCGCGTCAGGTCGCCGTGCGCCAGGCGCGCGAGGACGTGAAGCGTCGCGAAGGGCTGGTCGCCAGCGGCGCGGTCTCGCGCGAGGAACTCGCGCACGCACGCGACATCCTGGCCGGCGCGGAAGCGGCGCTGTCGGGTTCGCAGGGCCAGTTGTCGCGCAGCCGCGCGCTGGTCGATGCGACCGAAATCGCAAGCCAGCCGCAGGTGCAGGCCGCCGCCGGCCAGTTGCGCCAGGCGTGGCTCAACCTGCAGCGCATGGCGATCGTCGCGCCGGTGTCGGGCCATGTCGCCAAGCGCGAGGTGCAGCTCGGCCAGCGCGTGGCGCCGGGCAATACGCTGATGACGATCGTGCCGCTGGAACAGGTGTGGATCGAGGCGAACTTCAAGGAAACCCAGCTCACCAAGATGCGCATCGGCCAGCCGGTCGAGGTGCACGCCGATCTCTACGGCAGCGACGTGCGCTACGACGGCCGCGTCGCGAGCCTCGGGATGGGCACCGGTAGCGCGTTCTCGCTGCTGCCGGCACAGAACGCCAGCGGCAACTGGATCAAGATCGTGCAGCGCGTGCCGGTGCGGATCGAACTCGATCCGAAGCAGGTCGTCGAACATCCGCTGCGCCTCGGCCTGTCGATGCACGTCGATGTCGCGATCCGCGACCAGGACGGCGCCGTGCTCGCCTCGGTCGACGCGCCGCGCAGCACGCCGCTGCTGTCCACCGACGCCTACGCCGAACAGCTGGCGCAGGCCGATGCGCTGATCGAACGCACCATCGCGCAGAACCTGCCGGCGACCACCGTCGCCCGTCGCTGATCCGCCGCCCGCCGAGCCCGTCATGTCCACGACCACCGCCGACGCGCCGGGCGCTTCCGCCCCGGCCGCGCAACCTGCGTTCCGTCCGCCGAACCTCGCGCTGACGACGATCGGCCTCGCGCTGGCGTCGTTCATGCAAGTGCTCGACATCACGATCGCCAACGTGTCGCTGCCGACGATCGCCGGCAATCTCGGCGCGAGTGCCAACCAGGCGACGTGGGTGATCACGTCGTTCGCGGTCAGCAATGCGATCGCGCTGCCGTTGACCGGCTACATGACGCGGCGCTTCGGCGAGCGGAAGTTGTTCGTCTGGGCGACGTTCGCGTTCGTACTCGCGTCGCTGCTGTGCGGGCTCGCATCGAGCATGGGATTTCTGGTCGCCGCGCGCGCGATCCAGGGCTTCGTCGCCGGTCCGATGTATCCGGTCACCCAGGCGCTGTTGATCTCGATCTACCCACCCGCCAAACGCGGACAGGCGATTGCATTGCTGGCGATGGTCACCGTGGTCGCGCCGATCTGCGGACCGATCCTCGGCGGCTGGATCACCGACAACTACAGCTGGGAATGGATCTTCTTCATCAACGTGCCGATCGGCATCTTCGCCTGCCTCGTCGTCGCCAACCAGCTGCGCGGCCGGCCGGAAACGCTCGAGACGCCGAAGATGGACTACGTCGGCCTGATCACGCTGATCATCGGCGTCGGCGCGCTGCAGACGCTGCTCGACCTCGGCAACGAAGAGGACTGGTTCGAATCGACCAAGATCATCTGGCTCGGCATCACCGCGGTGATCGGTCTGGCGGTGTTCCTGATCTGGGAACTCACCGAGAAGGATCCAATCGTCAACCTGCGCCTGTTCCGGCATCGAAACTTCGCGTTCGGCACGATCGCGATGGTGCTCGGCTATTCGGCGTTCTTCGCCGTCGGCCTGCTGGTGCCGCTGTGGCTACAGCGCAACCTCGGGTACACGCCGATCTGGGCAGGCTTCGCGACGGCGCCGATCGGTATCCTGCCGGTGCTGCTCACGCCGCTGGTCGGCAAGTACGCGACGCGGTTCGACCTGCGCATCCTCGCCAGTTTCGCCTTCATGGTGATGGCCTTCACCAGCTTCCTGCGTTCGGGCTTCAATCTCGACGTCGACTTCCAGCACGTGGCGATGGTGCAGCTGTGGATGGGCCTGGGCGTCGCGCTGTTCTTCATGCCGGTGCTCACGATCCTGCTGTCGGACCTGGAGCCGCATGAAATTGCCGCGGGCTCGGGCCTGGCGACGTTCTGCCGTACGCTGGGCGGCAGTTTCGCCGCGTCACTGACGACCTGGGCCTGGAACCAGCGCAGCACCATCCACCATGCGCAGCTCACCGAACACATCCCCGCGCACGATCCCGCGATGCAACAGACGATCACCGCGCTGGGCAACGGTGATATGCAACGCGGCGCACTGCTGCTCGAGCAGATGATCGCGCAGCAGGCCACGCAGATCGGCTTCAACGAGATCTTCCACCTGCTCGGCATCCTGTTTCTGGTGGTGATCGCCTTCGTCTGGATGGCGAAACCGCCGTTCGCGGCCAAGACCGGCGGCGCGGCGGCCGGCGGGCATTGAGCACCCGTGTGGCGTGCTACCGAGCGGGTGCCGGCAGCCGGATCTCGAACCCTGGCAAGGCGGACAGGGTTGCGATGTCCTGCGCGCGACGCGCTTTGAGGTCGACCAGAAACGCACGCGCCGCGTCGCCATAGCCGCGACGGCTGATGCCCACCATCGTCGTGCCCTGCCCACCCGGTCCGCGGCGATAGCGATAGGCATTCCATTCGACGATGACGCCCGACGCATCCGGCGCCGACATCAGGAAGTCGAGCAGCACTTCGTCGCCGGCCTCGTTGACCAGCACTTCGAAGTTGGCCACCGGGTCGGTGGCCTTGCGGGCCTCGATCTGTTCGATCATGGCGCGCGCTGTCTGCGCGAGGTCGGCGCCGAGCGGCCGCA
The DNA here is from genome assembly GCF_043187535.1 of Luteimonas sp. WGS1318. Lineage (GTDB taxonomy): Bacteria > Pseudomonadota > Gammaproteobacteria > Xanthomonadales > Xanthomonadaceae > Luteimonas. The sequence continues at coordinate 1,393,963 of NZ_CP171131.1, read as the reverse complement.
CATCGATCAGCAGCATGCTGTCGTAGCGCTCGACACGCTGGCCCGCCGGCACGTACTCCTGCTTGTAGAGCTCGGGCGACGGATTGCTGACCCATTGCAGCGCGAATTCCGTATCGCCGAAGCGGATCGGGCCCGGAACGCCGATGCGGTCGGCCGCATCCATTGCGAAGGCCGCGATCGGCGCCAGCAGCAAGGCCAGCCAGCACGCTGTGGTCGCGAAATGCTTCGGGCTGTGTTTTCGAGAACCGTCCATCTGCATGCGTCCTTGGTCGACGCGGCGACATGCCGCGTCGATAGCCTGCACGGTCATGCGAACGCTTCGCATCGGAACCTGCCGCATCCGCGCGTCAGGCTGCCAGCAATGCGACGCCAGCGAGGAGCCCCAGCGCCGTGCCGCCGAGCACCTCGGGCAGCGTATGCCGCGCCATCCGCAGGCGCGCCCATCCGAGCAGCGGCAATGCAGCCAGCGCGACGATGGCCGCACCTGGCCACAGCGGCCACGCGGCCACGCCTGCGAACGCCAGACTCGCCATGTGCAGCGACAGCTTGATCCAGCGGTTGGCGATGCCGGCCACGCACAGCATCGCGACCGCGGCGAGCACGCCATTCGATGTCGCCGATGCGCGGCCACCCATCCACAGCCAGTAGGCCCCGGCGACCAGCAGCGCGAGTGCATACAGCAGCGGCCGCTCCTGACGGCGAGACGCATCGACGGTTTCCCAGTGCCCGCCGCGCCGCCTTTGCCAGATGAAGACCGACACGATCGCAATCGCCGCGCCGATTCCCAGCGCGGTGCGCGGCAGCGATGCGGGATCGACGCGCCACGCGGCCAGCAGCGCAAGCACTGCCAGCACGAGGAATGGATGCAGGGCGATGGAAACGACGCGCGCGGCGGTCGTCGTGATGGACGCTCGGGACATCGCCCGATGTTAGCCGGCGTGCCGGGTCAGATGTGCTCCAGCGCCTCGGCCAGACGCTCGACGCCGATGACCTCCATGCCCTTGAAGCTGCCGGTCTTCGGTGCGTTCGCTTTCGCGACGATCGCGCGTTTGAAGCCGTGCGTTGCCGCCTCGCGCAACCGCTCCTCGCCGTTGGGTACGGGCCGGATCTCGCCGCTCAAGCCCACTTCGCCGAACGCGATCGTCTTGTCCGGCAGCGGCGCGTCGCGCAGTGACGACAGCACCGACAGCAGCACCGGCAGATCCGCCGCGGTTTCCTGCACGCGGATGCCGCCGACGACGTTGACGAACACGTCCTGGTCGCCGGTCATGATCCCGCCGTGGCGATGCAGCACCGCCAGCAGCATCGCCAACCGGTTGCCTTCCATGCCCACCGCGACGCGGCGCGGATTCGACAGTGGCGAGGCATCCACCAGCGCCTGCACTTCGACCAGCAACGGCCGCGTGCCTTCGCGCGTGACCATCACGCAGCTGCCGGGCTGCGGCGTGCTGCCGCCGGACAGGAAGATCGCCGACGGGTTCGGCACTTCCTTCAGACCCTTGTCGCCCATCGCGAACACGCCGAGTTCGTTGACCGCGCCGAAGCGGTTCTTGAACGCACGCATGACCCGGAAGCGGCTGCCGCTGTCGCCTTCGAAATACAGCACCGCATCGACCATGTGCTCGAGCACGCGCGGGCCGGCGATGCCGCCCTCCTTGGTCACATGGCCGACGAGGAACACGGCCGTGCCGGTTTCCTTGGCGTAACGCACGAGACGCGCGGCGGATTCGCGGACCTGACTCACCGAGCCCGGCGCTGCGGTCAGCGATTCGGTCCACAGGGTCTGGATCGAGTCGGCGATGATCAGCTTCGGTCGCAGCTCCGAGGCGTGCTGCAGGATGCGTTCGATGCCGGTCTCGGCCAGCGCGTGCAGGCCGTCGAGCGACAGCCCGAGGCGCACCGCGCGACCCGCGACCTGCGCCAATGATTCTTCGCCGGTGACGTACAGGCCCGGCAGCGTGCCCGCCATCTGCGCCAGCGCCTGCAACAGCAGGGTCGACTTGCCGATGCCCGGATCGCCGCCGACCAGTACGACGGCGCCTTCGACGAGTCCGCCGCCGAGCACACGATCGAACTCGCCGATGCCGGTCGACACGCGCACGTCCTCGCCCTGCTGCACGTCCTTGAGCGCCATGACCTTGGGCGCGTCGATCTTCCCGGCCCAGCCGCTGCGGCGCGAGGCGGGCGACTTCGCGGCCACCGCACTCTCCAGCACGATCTCGGCGATCGTGTCCCAGGCCCCGCAGGCACTGCACTGCCCCTGCCACTTGTTGAAATCGGCGCCGCATTCACTGCAGACGTATGCCGTCCTAGCCTTTGCCATCGAAGTGCCCGCATTGCATCAGCCGCCACTTTAGCCGCGCCCCGTCTCGGCGGGCGAGACGGCTGTCATCGGGTCGACACCCCATCGCGCCATCGTCGGGGGCCTGCTGCCCGGAGCACCGACCATGCGTGCCACGATGCTGACCCCGCTGCTGGCGCTCGCCGCCTGCACCAGTTCGCCCATGCCGCCGACCGCCGGAGCCGCCATGCCCGATGTCGAACGTCCGCTGCTCATCGCCCACCGCGGCGCGAGCGCGGTCATGCCCGAACACACGCTGGCCGCCTACGCGCGCGCGATCGACGACGGCGCCGACGCCATCGAACCCGATCTGGTGAGCACCCGCGACGGCGTGCTCGTCGCCCGTCACGAAAACGAAATCGGCGGCACCACCGATATCGCCGCACACCCGGAATTCGCCGCGCGCCGCACGCGCAAAAAGATTGACGGCGAGTGGGTCGACGGCTGGTTCACCGAGGATTTCACCCTCGCCGAACTCAAGACCCTGCGCGCGCGAGAACCGCGCCCCACCCTGCGGCCCACCGTCCACGACGGGCAGTTCGAGGTGCCCACGCTGGACGAGATCGTCGCGCTCGCCGCCGAGGCCTCCGCGCGTACGGGCCGGGACATCGCGCTGGTGCCCGAGCTCAAGCATCCCAGCTATTTCCGCGCGATCGGCCTGCCGATGGAGGACCGGCTGCTGACGACCCTGGCGGCGCATCCCTACACCCGGCGGGCGCCGGTGATCATCCAGTCGTTCGAAACCGGAAACCTGCGCGTACTGCGCACGCGACTGGGCGCGCTGCCCAACGTGCGTCTGCTGCAACTGCTGGGCGACCCGCGCAGCCGGCCCTACGACCTCGCTGCCGACAGCGACACGACCTACGGCGCGATGATGCAGCCCGACGGCCTGCGCGCCATCGCCGCCTACGCCGACCTGATCGGCCCACCGTTCCAGGTGCTGCAGTTGCAGCGCGGCGCCGACGGCCGTCTCCGCAGCCCGCTGGTCGACGCAGCGCACGCGGCCGGTCTCCAGGTGATGCCGTACACCTTCCGCCCGGAGAACACCTACCTGCCTGCGGAGTACCGCGACGGCGACGACACGCAACGCAATGACGACGGCTCGATCCGCCACATCCGCGATCACGTCGCGGCTGGGATCGATGGCCTGTTCGCGGACGATCCCGCGGTGGCGCGTCGCGCGCTTGATGGCGGCTGATCGGGAGCGGCGGCAAGGCGAGAGCAATCTTCCCCACTCGGCCGGCAATCGCGGCCACAAAAAAGGCCACGCCCGTCGGGCGCAGCCTTTCTGCTGAAGCTTGGTGCCGGAAATAGGAATCGAACCTACGACCTACGCATTACGAATGCGCCGCTCTACCAACTGAGCTATTCCGGCTTGGGACGCGAATTCTAGGGAGCGCGGGCCCTGCGGTCAATCGACCAGTTGCAGGCGCAGCTCGCGCGGCAAGGCGAAGACCATGTTCTCCGGCTCACCGGCCAGTTCACGCACGTCACCCGCGCCGAGCTCGCGCAAGCGGTCCAGTACGCCCTGCACCAGCACGTCCGGAGCGGAGGCGCCGGCGGTTACGGCGTAAGTGCCTGATAAGCCGAGCTTCACGAGCTTGGTCGCACGTCGATCAGACTTCTCGGACACTAACAATCTACCTAGCTTGGCCGTGCTCAGCCATCTCCAGTCCCTGTAACCTGCGCGACGGACCACATTGATGCTGGACAGCCAATGGCGACCCTGAACCGCCCTATGAATCGTGCGATCACGCTCGATGATCCGTTCGCAGCTGATCAACTCAGTAGAGGAGACTTCGCAGCGCTGCTTCGCTCAGCGATAGCGAGTGCAGAAAGCGACTCCTGGGTAATTGGCCTTGAAGGTCAGTGGGGATCGGGGAAAAGTTATTTCCTCGAAATGTTCGAGAAAGATCTTCGGAAAAACGCCCCCGACTGGGCCGTGGTCGTCCTGGACGCATGGAAAGCCGAGGCTAAGCGCGATCCTCTGATTAGCTTTACTAAGGCGGTAGTCCAAGCTACCGACCTGCTGAGGAATACGCTGGAACGCGAAGATATTCCTCTATATGAGGAAGCGAGGAAAAGGCTCCTGGAAAACGCTGCGGCTCTATACCAACTTATCTCTTCCGCGGCTCGCATCGCGTTCAGTCCTGCCGCTAAAGGCATCACGACAGCCGCTGTGGTCGTAAGCTCCCCCGTCAAGCAGACACATCAAAAATAGAACTTCGGGCGTGTTGGTGGCGGTACTCGACGGGCGTCAGCCCGCCGAGTGAGTCGTGGGGTCGTGCTTCGTTGTAGTCGATCGTCCACCAGTGGGTGGCTTCGCGGACGTCGTCGAGGCGGGCGAACAGATGTTGGTCCAGCACTTCTTCGCGGTAAGTGCGATTGAAGCGTTCGATGAAGGCGTTCTGGTTCGGCTTGCCGGGCTGGATGTACTGCAGCGCCACGCCGTTCGCCTTGAGCCAGTTGGTGAACGCTTCGCCCAAGAACTCGGGACCGTTGTCCGAGCGCACGACCTGCGGCAAACCATGATCGCGTTTGATCTGCTCGAACACACGGACCAGCCGTTGCGAGTTGATCGACGTGTCCACTTCGATGTGCAGGGCTTCTCGGTTGAAGTCGTCCACGACGTTGAACGTGCGAAACCGTCTGCCGCAGGCGAGCGCGTCGCTCATGAAATCGACAGACCAGACCGTGTCTGGCAGCCTCGGCACATAGAGCGGCACCCGCTCGCGCTTGGGCAGGCGCCGTTTGGCGGCGCGGCGCAGGTTGAGTTTCATGGCCTTGTACACGCGATAGATTCGTTTGGGATTCCAGGCCGGCTGCTGCTTGCGAAGATGGTTGCTGCACTTCCAGAAGCCGCGGCTGGGGTGCGCCTCAACGAAGCGCGCGATTTCAGCGATCAGCTCGGCATCGCGCACCGTCCAATCCAGAGGCGGCGCGTACCACGCCCCTCGCGACAAACCGACGCATGCGCAGGACCGGCGCAGCGGCCGCGCGTGGACCTCGACGAGGAACCGCACGGCCTCGCGCTTGCGCGCCGGCCCTAGAGTTTTTTTGCGATCAGGTCCTTCATCGCTGCGTTGTCGAGCGCCAGCTCGGCATACATCCGTTTGAGCTTGGCGTTCTCGGACTCGAGCTCCTTGACCCGCCGAAGCTCGGAGGCCTCCAGGCCGCCGTACTTGCTCTTCCACTGGTAGTACGTCGCGGTGCTGATGCCGACCTGGCGACAGATGTCTTTGACCGGCACGCCTGCGTCGGCCTGCTTGAGCGTCGCGATGATCTGCGTCTCGGTGAACTTCGATGTGCGCATGGAACCTCCTGGCTGAGGAAACGATGCCAGAAAGATCTACTTATGCGGTGTCTGTCAGGTGGGGGAGCTTACGCAACACCTGATAATTGAAGTTCCAACCCACCCACACAGGGCCTGGCCGTGGCACACACAATGGCACGCTCTCGATAAGGAATGCCTTGAGAGAGCTCAAGACGCACTTACAGGAAGTTCAACTACTTGCGACAACAGGGGTTGTCGACGCACTGTCGAGCACGGGAGATCCCGACATCATCTACGGCGCCACGCAGGTGACGATCTATGCGAGACGGAGGGAAACGAACTTACGCTTTGAAGCGAGCTTCGGATTAAGCCTCCACTGCCACTCGCTCATCAACGTTCTCAATCGGCCGACGTGGGCGAACTTCCTGGACAATCCGTCCTTGCTCCATGAGAAGGACGCGATCGACGCTGTTAATCGTTTCCGGCCGATGAGCTACGATCACTTTCGTAAGCTTCATCTGCTTCACAGCATCATTTACGAGTCGCTCTTTCATCACATCGAGATGACTAGTCGCCTCATCGAGGAATAGCAATTTGGGCATCCGATACAGCGCGCGAGCGAGGATTACCCGCTGCTTCTGGCCACCTGAAAGCGAGCTTCCCATATCGCCGATCAGACCGTGGTAGCCCATAGGCATGACGTTGATATCGTCGTGGACGGCAGCGTTTGCGGCTGCAATCTCAACCCTCTGCTGATCAATGTGATGGTCGAAGCCACTGATATTCTCGGAAATACTGCCCGCGAAGAGCTGATCGTCCTGCATCACGGCACCGACGATATTTCGTATGTTCCTCACACCATGCTCATGGATATCAAGTCCGCCGACCCGGATGTGGCCCTTAGTTGGTTTTAGTAATCCGAGCATGAGCTTAACGAGCGTGGTTTTTCCACAGCCAGAGGCACCGACTAGCGCTACTGCCTCTTCTTCTTCAACAATGAAGGAACAGTCCTTTACGACCCATGGCTCACCTTCCGCATATCGGAACGATAGATTCACCACCTCAATTCTGAACGAGCACGGAGCAGGAAGATCAGGCTTCCGCATACACTCGTCAGGCTCTGTGAGAACAACGTCCGCCAACCGCTCGCCGTGAAGGCGCAACATCCTAAATTCTATCCACTTGTCAACCAGCGCCGACATGCGCTGGGCGAACTGATCCTTGTAAGCCAAGTACGCGATTAGCATACCAACTGAAAATACATTAGTCATAGCGAGGATCGCACCGATCCAGATTACTGCGACACGCTCAAGGCCAAAAACAAGCTGACTAGAAGTATTGAATCCAAGTGTCAACTTCGACAGCTTGACCTCTTCGTTTACTGTGCGAACCATTAAATTCTCGAAGGTCGACCTTCGAGATGGCTCTTGACCGGCAATCTTTAGACTTTGCATACCCCGGAGCGATTCGAGCAAGTGCGTCTGTTGCTTCGCCCCAGCCACGAGCTGATTCTCTGTTCTGTCCCGAACTGGCCGATAAGCAACAGCTCTGATGGCCACATAGATAGCAACAGCCAACAATGTAATGAGAGCGAGCTTCCAGCTATACAGGAGCATCACACCGAGCGTAACTACAGCCATCAACCCATCAATTATCACTTCGACAAAACTAGTTGTCATTGTGCGTTGAATTGTCTGTACGGACGAAACCCTCGACGTGATGTCGCCAAGGTGCCGCTTCTCGAAAAAGTCTAGTGGCAGCTTCATGAGGTGCGAGAAAACGCTTCCCATCCATTGCAGCCCCAGACGTGAAGACAGATAGATTACAGCCCAGCCTCGCAGAAGGCCGATGATTACCTGGATTAAGACCACGCCTAGGAAGCACAAACCTAGCATGGTCAAAAGGTTGCGATCAGCCGAGACTAGTGCCTGGTCGACAACCCACTGCATGAAGAACGGTGCTAGAACCACAAACACCTGAAGCGCCACAGAGAGCGCAAGAATCAGCGCTAGGGCCTGGCCCAAGCCGTGCACTCGACCCGTAAGCTGGCGTAGAGTGATTGCAGGTGCGTGGGCTTCTTTTTTGAAATCGGCGGTAGGGGTGAGCTCCAGCGCGACTCCGGTAAAGTGCTCGGAAAGCTCAGGGGCGGTTAAGGCCCTCTTACCTAGCGCCGGGTCATATATGACGAATTTCCCCCGAGAGGCCTTTGTGAGCACGACATAGTGGTTTAAGTCCCAATGCAGGATGCAAGGTAACTTAAGATCCTGTAGGTGCTCCATATCCAGGCGAAGGGGTCTCGCTGCGAAGCCAACCTGCTGTGAAATGTGGATCAGTTGCGCCAGCTTCACTCCCTTTAGGGATAGCGGGAACCGCCTACGAAGTTCGGCCAGACCAACATGAAACCCATGAAAGTTGGCGATCATCGCAAGCGACGCTAGGCCACATTCGGTCGCCTCAGACTGCAAGATAGCCTTCATCAATTACTCGTGCTTTTTCTTTTAGTTTGTCGAGAGCAAATGCGAGCCAGAAGCTACATTAGGATTGACGGAACTTTGACTGGCTGCAGAATTGAGCGCCCACGGTCTGATACCAGTCCTATTCCGGTTTAGCTGACTTCACCTTATCGCTACCGGCCAGCTTCATATCGGCATATCGAGCTACACTCGCTACTCCAGCTCCCAGCAGAAGCACAGGCCAGAGTTTCAAGCCAGAACCAGCGGCTACCATTACCAAGCCTGAGATGCAGATTAGATAGGTCTTGGAATCTATACCTGGAATTTTCATGATCGTCCTCTTTAGCCTAGACAGATATTACTTTTGAGCACAAGCTTCCTATAAATTTAAAAAGGCGGGGACCGCGCAATTTCGGCCCCCGTCTCTCTACAACCTCGCTAGATCGAGATTATTGCGCAAAGAAGAAGTGGCCGACGAAAGCCCCGTGAAGCCCTCCGCTGATTCCGCCTGCGATTGCTCCGATGGGTCCACCAATCATAAAGCCGATTGCGCCACCAGCGATTGCGCCGGAAGCAAAGCCGTTGGAGGTTCCTTCGTGAGCACCGTCGACACTGTTCATTTCTTCAAAAGTGAGTTCGCGCATGTTATTTCTCGCTCAATTGTGTTTAGGTTAGTAGCAATTGCGGTCTAATTTACTTGGCTTACATCAAGTAAAAAGCGACGCCGAGCCCGCCGCCGACCAACGCACCAACGGCGCTTCCCATGGGCCCACCGCCTAGCGCGCCAACGAATGCGCCTGCGCCTGCGCCGCTCAGGAACGCAGAACCAACGCCTTCACCCTCAACCGCCTGGATCTCATCAAACGTAAGCTCTCGCATATCAGTCCTTGATTAATTCTTACAACTATTATGGCCGAGCTAGCCGGCCCCCTTACTGCATCTTCGGAGTAAAACTACTCTCCGAACACAGTACCTTTTATCGAGTAGATAGGCTCTAGCACCCACTCGAACAATGATCGGGATTCCCCCAAGACGTCGGCATCTACAAGCATCCCCGGCTTGAGCGACTCCTTTCTGCCATATGCACTAACGCTCTGCTCTCTCAACGCAACCGTAATTCTATAAAAAGGCTCTGTTGCACTTTCTGCGCGGCCCAGGTGGAGAGTACTTCGGCTAATTCGCGTCACACTTCCCTCGTGGTGACCGAATTTTTGAAACGGAAAGGCTTGATACCTTAATAGGACTTTGTCGCCCTCCTCAACGAATCCGATCGCACGACTAGGAATGAGAAGCTCAGCCTCCAACTCGCCGTCGCCAGGCAGCAAGCTAATCATGGATTGCCCGCCTTGGACCGACTGGCCAGCCTTAACCTGCAGAGTTGCGACAATTCCTGAAACAGGCGCGACAATAGCGAGTTCACTACTTGCAATGTTTTCCACCAGCTCTTGCTCGATGGCTGCCGCACTTTGCTCAAAACTTGCTTCGGCGGCCCTTATCTCGCTTGGCAACTCTCTGATTGCCTGAGAGATCTGTCCGATCATGCGCTCGGTGAGAATCGATTGCCTCTCCAGTGCCTGCAGTTCACTGAGATGTGAGAGCGCGAGTGACTCTTGTTGCTTTATCTGAAGCAAGCTCACAAATCGCTCCTCTTCTAGCGATTGCAGGCGCAGCAGAGTCTCATTGGCTATCCGGACCTGCTCCCTGCGCGTAGCGATCTCAGCGCCTATCTGATTGTATTCGAGCCTTGCGTTGTTCAGTTGCGCAGCAAGCCCCGTGCGCTGGGCTTCAAGCAGATCCTGTTTTGCGTCTTGCGCCGATCTTAGTCCGTCAACTCGTCGTTGAAGTCTCGCCCCTAGCGCAGCCGACGTGTTTCCGTCAGCCATAGTTGCTCGAGGCACGGCAAGAACGCCAATAACCTGGCCGGCTTCAACTCGGTCGCCTTCTTGGATGTCTAGGCTTGTGATCACGCCGGAAGTCGACGCAAGCACGGCAGCCATCCCGCTCACCGGGACAAGCTGTCCGCCGACTTGGGAGCGGCGCGTATAGGTTCCGAAAATCAACACGAGTACGACGGCTAAGGCGATCAAGCTAGCGACAACAGCCATGATCCAGAGCTTCATAGGCCGCACTATCGATATTTCTCCTAACCACCCTGCTCTTTTGGCTTCGAGCACTTCTCGCCTAAAAAGGTCTTCTGCCACTTTGCCCCCCCCGGGCAAGCCTAACTCGGCTCAGCGGTCTCTCGTCGAGCGGCATGCTGAGTGTCCTCGGATCGCCCCTGCGTGGGTGCGAGTCGAGCAGCGAGATTACTCGTGCCGTTACGTCAGATCTGTAAGAAAATTCCTATATTGCGATTCGCCATGACCAGTCATGTCAGTGCCTCAGGATGAGCAGCGAGCAAGCAAGAAGCTAGTTCTTCGTTAGGAGCGCGTGGCATATCAAATGCCATGCCCCTCTCAGCCCTAGTTCGCAGCGCTTACCTAAGAATCAGCGACTTAAGGACAGGCATAAGTACCCACAACGTCGGTAAGTGTGTTGTAAGTCACAGGAAGCTTACGCTAAGCAAAGGCTCACGCGGATCCTTTAGCGCCACGTGCACTAAGCGGTGGTGATGTGGTTTGAGTTCTTGTATTCGCCGCGTTGCGTGTTCCGCGATCGCTGCCGAACAATCCGCCCGAACGACATCCGGGACGAAGGTGATCTCCTGCCAGAACCAGACGCAATCGCGAAAAATGAGAGGCCGCGAATGACGCGCCTGTTGTCTCTGCGGCCAATCGACCAGTTGCAGGCGCAGTTCCTTGGGCAGGGCGAAGACCATGTTCTCGGGCTCGCCCGACAGCTCTCGCAGGCCGTCAGCGCCGAGTTCGCGCAGGCGGTCCAGCACGCCCTGGACGAGGATGTCCGGCGCTGAAGCGCCCTCGGTCACGCCGATATGGCGACAGCCTTCGACCCAGCGCGGGTCGATTTCCTCGGCGCCATCGATCAGGTACGCCTCCACGCCATCGCGCTCGGCGAGCTCGCGCAGACGGTCGGAGTTGGAGCTGTTCGGCGAGCCGACGACTGGTTAAGGCGCCGGTGAGCCGAAAGGCTCCCGCGAACATTTTTGCAAGCTTCACATAATAGTTAAAGAACAAGAGCATGGTCCGCCCCTTGGAATACGCAACTTTTCGGTAAGCGCGAGGTAAGCCGAACGGAGCATACGCCACCCGCACACAGGCCTAACGCAGTAACGTCCGCCAGGAGGGCATTGGGGAAAGTCTGGCTCGAGGTGTTGATATCTCTTCCCTCGTACCTTCCGCAAACTTTGCGGATCTGCTCCGCCGCTCGAAGCAGGGGAGGCTAACCATCTCATCTCACTGCTGTGCCGCAACCCTAAGGGGTTTACGAAGGAGCGCGGGCCCTGCGGTCAATTGACCAGTTGCAGGCGCAGCTCGCGCGGCAAGGCGAAGACCATGTTCTCCGGCTCACCGGCCAGTTCACGCACGCCACCCGCGCCGAGCTCGCGCAGGCGATCCAGCACGCCCTGCACCAGCACGTCCGGCGCGGACGCGCCGGCGGTCACGCCGATGTGCTGCCGTCCCTCGACCCAGCGCGGGTCGATCTCATCGGCGCCGTCGATCAGGTACGACTCGACGCCGTCGCGCTCGGCGAGCTCGCGCAGGCGGTTGGAGTTGGAGCTGTTGGGCGAACCGACGACAAGCACGAGATCGCACTCGCGGGCCAGGTCGCGCACGGCGTCCTGGCGGTTCTGGGTGGCGTAACAGATGTCGTCGTTCTTCGGCCCCTGCAGCGCGGGAAACTTCGCGCGCAGCGCGGCGATGACGCCGCGGGTGTCGTCGACCGACAGCGTGGTCTGGGTGGTGTAGGCGAGATTTTCCGGCTGGCCGACGACCAGCGCGGCCACGTCGGCCTCGTCCTCGACGAGGTAGATCGCGCCCGTGCCGGCTTCCGCGCGCCACTGGCCCATCGTGCCTTCGACTTCGGGGTGGCCCTCGTGACCGATCAGCACCACGTCGCGACCGGCGCGGCAGTGGCGGGCCACTTCGAAATGCACCTTGGTCACCAGCGGACACGTCGCGTCGAACACCTTGAGGCCGCGACGGGCGGCCTCCTCACGCACCGCTTGGGAGACGCCGTGCGCACTGAAGATCACGGTGACGCCATCGGGCACCTCGTCGAGCTCCTCGACGAAGATCGCGCCCCGGCGCTTGAGGTCTTCGACGACGAAGCGGTTGTGCACCACCTCGTGGCGCACATAGATCGGCGCGCCCAGCGTCTCGATCGCGCGCTTGACGATCTCGATCGCACGGTCGACGCCGGCGCAGAAGCCGCGGGGGTTGGCGAGGACGATATCCATGCCGCGCAGTTTACCCGCACCGCCGGCAACGCCGGTGGAATGCCCAGGCGACCGCCCGGTGACGGCGTTCATTCGCCTCGGGCGCGTGGCCGTGCCCCGGGGCGGAACAACGCACGCGACAGCGCCACGACCAGGGCGGCGAGCATCAGCGCCGCGGTCCAGAACACCGGCCCCTGCTCGACGCCGATCGCGGCCACGTAGAGCGCGAGGCTCGCGGCCAGCGCGGCCCCGGCCAGGCTGCGCAGCACGCGGCGACGCCGGCGGGACAGGTTCGCCGGCGGCATCGCGGCGGCCAGCGCCCACCAGGCGGCGAGCAGCATCAGGGTGGCGAACAGGATCATGCGGGATCTCCGGCGCGCCCGGCCTCGCTCGAGCGCTGCGCACGGTCCGCCGGCACAGCGGCGCCGCGCCGGTAAGCCGCACGCGCGAGCAGAGCGAAGCCCAGTGCGAAGGCGATCGCCACCAGGTCCACCGCAGCCAACGCCCATTCGCCCCGGACCAGCGTCGCGCCGAGATGACTGTGCGGCGCGGTGGCGACATTGACCACCGGAACCGCCGCCATCGCGACCGCGGTCGCCAGGAACAGGTCGCGCCAGCCGCGGCCGACACGGTCACGCAATGCGCCCCAGAGCGCCGCCGCGGCCCAGACCGCGCAGAACGTGACGATTTCCGCCTTCGCCCGGTCTTCGAGCGCCGCCGGCAGCAGGCGGTTGGCCAGCAGCATCGCCGCGCAGGCCAGCGGCATCCCGGCGACCACGCCGACGTTGAGCGCACGCACCAGGCCGTGCCCGGAGACGAGGCCCGCCGCCGCGCAGCGTTGCGCGCGCTTGCGCACCCAGACCTGCATGCCGGTGGCCAGCATCACGCAGCCGGCGAGACCCAGCACGAAATACAGCCAGCGCAGCGCCGCGCCGCCGAACTGCGCCATGTGCAGGCCGCCGAGAAACGCGTAGGTGGTGTAGCCCGCCGTCGCCGGCGCGGACTGATGCACGAATGCGCCCGTCGCCGCGTCGTACTGCACCTGCTGCATGTCCCAGGCCACGCGGCGGGAATGGTCGGTGCCGAATGCGATCAGGGCGCTGCCGTCGGCTGGATGGTGGATCGACGCCCAGTCCACCGGGGCGCCCATGCGGCGCTCGGCATCGGCCACCAGCGCGTCGACGGAATGCCGCGATGCCAGCGGCGTGTTGGTTTCCTCGCGCTCGAAGAATCCACCGGCGTCGGCGAAGAAGGCTTCTGTGTCGCCGCCGTACGCCGCCTGCGTGCCGCCGACGATGTAGCTGGCGGCGAAGATCGCCACGCCGGTGTAGGCGATCATCACGTGGAACGGCAGGCCGAGCACACCGGCCAGGTTGTGTCCGTCGAGCCAGGCGCGCTGACCGCCACCGCGCCAGCGCAGCATGAAGAAGTCCTTGAAGATCTTCTTGTGGGTGATCACGCCGGCCACCAGCGCCACCAGCATCATCATGCCGAGCAGGCCCACCGCGTACATGCCCCACAGCCCGGCATGCAGGTCGTAGTGCAGCCGGAAGAAGAACTGGCCGCCCGCGGTGGCAGGCAGCACCGCGCCGTCACGTGGGTCGAGCAGCACCGCGCCCTCGCTGCCATCGTCGTTGAACCAGAACGCCTCGACGCCACGCTTGCGCGCACTGGAGACATGGGCCCACCACACGTGTGCCTCGGGCGCGTGGCGTTCCAGGATGTCGAACGCGGCATCGAAGCGCGTCGGCTGCGGCCCGGCGAGATCGTGCAGCGTCGGACGCATCCAGTCGTCGAGCTCGCGGTCGAAGCAGGCGATCGTGCCGCCCACGAAGATGACGAACAGCAACCAGCCCGACAGCAGGCCTGCCCAGGTGTGCAGCCAGGCCATCGCCTGGCGCAACGAGTTCTTCATGACGGCACCCTCCCCGCGCGGATCACGGACGCATCGCCTGTGCCGACAGCAGCGACGCGGCGGCTAGCAGTGCCAGCGCCAGCAGCGGCACCACGGCGGCGGCGCGCGTCCAGCGCCGCGCACCGAAGCTGTAGACCGCGGCCGCGCACCACACCGGAAACGCCAGCAGCATGCCGGTGATGACCCGGTCCGGCCGCGACAACGGCAGCAGCGATGCAGCGAGCGCCGAGAACGCATGGGCGAGGACGTAGCCGCCGACCACCGCGATCACCGTGCGCAGCAGAACCTCGCCGGCATGCCGCCAGCGCGCGTGGGCATCGGGCCGACGGCGCCGGTCGACACGGGGATTCATCGTGGGCGCCACCGCTCAGAACCGGTAACCGAGCGTCAACGAGACGTTGCGCGGTGCGGCGTAGAAGCCCTGCCCGGCGCTGTAGAGCGAGGTCAGGTACGTGCGGTCGGTGAGGTTGTCGAGATTCAGCGTCGCATCCCAGCCGCTGCGCAGGCGATAGCCGGCCATCAGGCCGACCACGGCGTACGCATCCTGCTCGACCCGCGCGGGCGTGCCGTCCGGCAACGCGACCGGTTGCCAGATATCCCCCTGCCAGCGCACCGAGCCGCCGACCCGCAGACCCGGCACCGCGGCGATGCGCGCCACCGCGGCGGCACGCAGCGTCGAGCGCGGCACGTAGGGTCGGCTGTCGGCGCCCGTGTCGTCCTCGATCCGCAGACGCGTCCAGCCGGCGGAGAGCGACCAGGTCTCGCCGACCTCGCCGGAGACTTCGAGCTCCACGCCGGTCGAACGCGCATCCTCACCTGCGTAGACCGAGCGGCCGCTGTCGACGTCGAAGCCCACGTAACGAGCGAGGTTGTCCTGCTCCACCCGGAACGCCGCGGCCGAGGCGTTGAGCCGGCCATCGAACCAGGCGCCCTTGAGGCCCGCTTCGAGACTGCTGCCCTCGATCGCTTCGAGCGGCGTCCCGGATGCATCGAGCTCGGTCTGCTGGGCGAAGATGCCGCCGTAGCTGGCGTACAGCGAATACGCCGGCGCGATGTCCCACACGGCGCCGACGAACGGCGTGGTGCGCGTGACCGCGCTGTTCCTGGGTGTGCCGTAGCCGATGCCGTCCATGCGGACGCGGGCGTGGTTGGCGCCGGTGATCAGCTTGAACGTGTCCGCCAGGTCCCAGCGCACGTTCGCGTAGAGCGTCTCGCGTCGGAACTCGAAATCCGAACCGTCGCTGTAGCTGTCGAACGCAGGCTTCGGATAGCGGCCATCGAAGGCGCCCAGCGGGCCGAGCGGCGTGCCGATGTCGTCGCTGTACCACGAGAGTTCGCGCACGCGGCTGTCCGCCCAGCTCGCACCGACGACCGCGTCGTGGCGACGGCCGCCGAATTCGAGCGGCCCGCTGGCGCGCACGTCCGCATGCCGGCTGCGCAGCGCACCGGCATACGCCGACGGATAGGCGAACAGGCCCAGCCCGGTTGTGCGATCGGGCGTGCCGTAGACGTAGAACAGTTCCGAATCCTGGTCCTTGTCCTGGTGGTTGAACGCACCGCGCAGCGACCAGCCGTTGCCGAAGTCGTGGACGATCTCGGCGAAGGCGCGCGTATCCCGGGTGTCCCAGTACGCCCAGTCCGCGGCCGTGCTGGTGCTGCGCCGGTAGTCGGTCGGCGAGCCGTCCGCGTAGAACAGCGGCAACGCGCCCCAGAGCGGGCTGTCGGCGTTGTTGTCCTGGCGCGAGACGCCTGCGGTCAGGCGCGTCGACGCGCCGAGATCGGCGTCGACGACGCCGTACACCAGCGATTTCTCCAGGTGATATCGATCGAGATGGCTGTCGCCGTCCTCGTAGGCCGCGACCACGCGGCCGCGCACCGCGTCGCTGCCCAGCGGACCGCCGACATCGGCATCGATGCGCTGCCGGTCCCAGCTGCCGAACGTCGCGTGCACCGCGCCCTCGAACGCCGCCGTCGGCCGCTTACGTACGAAGTTGATCGTCGCCGACGGATTGCCGGTCGCCGACATCAGGCCGTTCGCGCCGCGCAGCACCTCGACGCGGTCGAACATCGCCAGGTCGATGTCGCCCTCCTGGATGCCATAGGGCAGCGGCACGCCGAGGCCGTCGAACTGGAAGTTGCTGATGTCGAACCCGCGCGCGGTGTAATACGTGCGACCGGTTTCGACCCGTTCCACGCCGATCCCGGGCGCGGCGTCGAGCGCGTCGTTGAGCGTGTCGAGGCCGAAATCGTCGAGCTGCTCACGGGTGAGCACGCTGACCGACTGCGGGGTCTCCCGCGTGGTCAGCCGCAGGCCGGTGCCGGCGGCCGTTGGCGGCGCGCCGTAGCCGGCGGCCTTCGCCGCATGCACCTCGACACGGTTGAGTTCGATCGGATCGGCAAGGCCAGTGTCATTGGCCGCCCACGAGGACAACGGAAGGGACGCCGCCAAGGCGGCCGCACAACACAGGGCGAGCGGGCAGCGGGCGAAGGCCGGGCGCTGCGACGACATGGAACACGAGGACATCGGGCGATCTCACGGGCTGTGGCGCCGGAACAGCCGGCGCCTAGCCGCGGATGATAATGAGATCGTGATGCAACCGCAAATGATTCTCAACAACAGATTGTGCGGCTCAGCGACGGCTCGCCGGGGCACTCTTGCCGCCGATGAAGCCGAACAGCGCGATGCCGATCGCGCCACCGACGATCGCCGCGTCCGCCAGGTTGAACGCCGGCCAGTAGTAGTCCTGCCAGTGCCACTGGATGAAATCGACGACGTGCCCATGGATCTGCCGGTCGATCACGTTGCCGATCGCCCCGCCGATCACCAGCGCGAACGGCAGCGCGGTCCGCCAGTCGTTGCGCGGCGTGCGCGCCAGCCACACCGCGAGCGTGCCGGAGATCAGGATCGCCAGGCCGGTGAAGAACCACTTCTGCCAGCCACCCGCATCGGCAAGGAAACTGAACGCCGCACCGGTGTTGTAGGTGCGGTACCAGTTCCAGAACCCGTCGATGACCGGAATCGCGGTGTACTCGGGCAGCGAGGTCAGCACCCAGTACTTGGTCAGCTGATCGAGCACGATCACCACCACCGACAGCACCAGCCACGGCAGGGCGTTGGGCGTCACCTTGGCCATCAGAACCACCTCCGCAGTTCGCCCTGGCCGTCGCGGCCATCGGTCGCGATGTTCTCCACGCAGCGGCCGCACAGGTCGGCATGCTCGGCATGCGCGCCGACATCGCCGCGACGCTGCCAGCAGCGCACGCACTTGGGCTTGCCGGTCACACGCGCCGAGACGCCGATCGCAGTCGCCGCCGGGTCGTCGACGATCGTCACTTCACCACTGATCAGCAGGAAGCGCAGCTCGTCGACGACCGGCGACAGCCAGTTCGCGTCCGACACGCCGCAGCGCAGTTCGATCTCCGCATCGAGCGCCGCGCCGATCTCGCCGCTCGCGCGCATCGGCTCGAGCACCTTGGACACGCGCTCGCGCAGTTCCAGCACGCGGTCGAAATCCTGCGCCGACCAGTCGGCATCGCTGCCGAGTTCGCGCAGGCCGGTGTACCAGGTCGCGAACTGCACGTTGGCCTCGCGCGCGCCGTCTGCCGGTGCCGGCAGATGGCTCCACAACTCGTCCGCGGTGAAGCTCAGCACCGGCGCGATCCAGCGCGTGAATGCCTCGGCCACGTGGTACATCGCGGTCTGCGCGCTGCGACGGCCGACCGAGTGCTCGGGCATCGTGTACAGCCGGTCCTTGGTGACGTCGAGATACAGCGAACCCAGATCGACGCTGCAGAAGTTCGACAGCGCCTGCACGATCTCGGCGAAATCGTAGCGCGCGTACGCATCCTCGATCCGCGCCTGCAGCTGGGCCGCGCGATGCACGATCCAGCGGTCCAGCGCGACCATGTCCTGCGGCGCGACGAGATCGCGCGCCGGCTCGAAGCCGGCCAGATTGCCCAGCAGGAAGCGCGCGGTGTTGCGGATGCGGCGGTAGGCGTCAGCGGTACGCTTGAGGATCTCCTGCGACAGCGACATCTCGTTGCTGTAGTCGGCCGAGGCGATCCACAGGCGCAGGATGTCGGCGCCCAGCGTCTTCATGATGTCCTGCGGCTCGATGCCGTTGCCGAGCGACTTCGACATCTTGCGGCCGTGCTCGTCGACGGTGAAGCCATGCGTCAGGCACTGCCGGTACGGCGCGGCCTTGTCGATCGCGACGCCGGTCAGCAGCGAGGACTGGAACCAGCCGCGATGCTGGTCGGAGCCTTCGAGATACAGGTCGGCCGGTTTCTCATAGCCACGCGCCAGCAGCACGCCTTCGTGGGTCACGCCAGAGTCGAACCAGACATCGAGGATGTCGGTGATCCTGTCGTAGTCGGCCGCCTCGTCGCCGAGCAGTTCCGCCGCGTCGAGCGTGTACCAGATATCGACGCCGTGCTGTTCGACACGATCGGCGACCAGGCGCATCAGCTCGGTGCTGCGCGGATGCGGTTCGCCGGTTTCGCGATGCACGAACAGCGCGATCGGCACGCCCCAGGTGCGCTGGCGCGAGATCGTCCAGTCCGGGCGCCCTTCGACCATGCCGGCGATGCGCGCCTGGCCCCACTCGGGGTACCAGGTCACGTTCTTGATCGCGGCCAGCGCGTCGGTGCGCAGGTTGGCCTGCGACATCGAGATGAACCACTGCGGCGTCGCGCGGAACGCGATCGGCGTCTTGTGGCGCCAGCAATGCGGATAGCTGTGCTCGAACTTCGCGAACGCGAGCAAGCTGCCCTGCGCGCGCAGCGCGTCGACGATGACGTCGTTCGCCTTCCAGATGTGCAAGCCGGCGAGCACGGTGTCGCCGATCGGCGGCGTCGACGGCAGATAGACGCCGCGGCCGTCGACCGGGTTGAGCTGTGCGGCGGTGTAGCGGTCGAGCAGGCCGTAGGCCTTGCCGACGACGTAGTCCTCCTGGCCGTGGCCGGGCGCGGTGTGCACCGCGCCGGTGCCGTCTTCGGCCGAC
The DNA here is from genome assembly GCF_043187535.1 of Luteimonas sp. WGS1318. Classification (GTDB taxonomy): domain Bacteria; phylum Pseudomonadota; class Gammaproteobacteria; order Xanthomonadales; family Xanthomonadaceae; genus Luteimonas. The sequence goes on along the minus strand of NZ_CP171131.1, from coordinate 1,374,641 downwards.
ACGTGGTCGCCGAGGATCACCGGGATGTCGCGCTCGGCATAGAACGGATGCGCGAGCACGAGGTGCTCGAGCGCGCTGCCGGCCACGCGACCGTGCACGACCACATCGCCCTCGACGCCGTAGCGGCGCAGCGCGCGCTCGGCCAATGCATCGGCCAGCACCAGCCAGCGACGACGGCCGTCCTGCGCCACCGGGCCTTCGACCAGCGCGTATTCGAGATCGGCGCCCAGCGAGATCGCCAGCGACGCCGGCAGCGTCCACGGCGTGGTGGTCCAGATCGGCAATGCGACGTCGACATCGCTCGGCAGCGTCGCGCCGAAGGCATGCGCGAACGCGGCGGAATCACGCGCGAGATACGCGACGTCGACCGCGGGCGAGACCTTGTCGGCGTATTCGATTTCCGCTTCGGCCAGCGCCGAACCGCAGTCGAAACACCAGTGCACCGGCTTCACGCCGCGGGTCAGATGGCCGTTGTCGACCACCTTGGCCAGCGCGCGCATCTCGTCGGCCTCGAAGCGGAAATCGAGCGTGCGGTACGGGTTGTCCCAGTCGCCGAGCACACCGAGGCGCTTGAAATCGCGACGCTGGATGTCGATCTGCTCGTTGGCGTATTCGCGGCACTTCTGCCGGAATTCCACCGCATCGAGCTTGACGCCGACCTTGCCCCACTTCTTTTCGATCGCGATCTCGATCGGCAGGCCGTGGCAATCCCAGCCCGGGATGTAGGGCGCATCGAAACCCGCCATGCCCTTGGACTTGACGATGATGTCCTTGAGGATCTTGTTGACCGCATGGCCGAGATGGATCGAGCCGTTCGCATACGGCGGGCCGTCGTGCAGCACGAACTGCGGCCGCCCGCGCGCATGGTCGCGCAGCTGCGCGTACAGGCCCTCCTCTTCCCAGCGCGCCAGCATCGCCGGCTCGCGCTTGGGCAGATCACCACGCATCGGGAAGTCGGTCGCCGGCAGATGGATCGTCGACTTGTAGGGATTGGAATTGCTGGCGTCTGCGCTCACGCGTAGTCCTGTCGTTGCGTTTCGTATCGTGGGGAATGCGGCGCGGCGAGGACGGCGCGCGCCTGTGCGGCGTCGAGATCCATCTGCGCGACCAGACTCGGCAGGTCGTCGAACTTTTCCTCGTCGCGCAGGCGCGCGACGAATTCGACTTCGATGCGGCGGCCGTACAGATCGCCGTCGAAATCGAACAGATGCGCCTCGAGCAGCGGCTCGACGCCGCCGACGGTCGGCCGCGTGCCGAAGCTCGACACCGACGGCCAGGGCCGGCTTCGATCGGCACCGCTGCCGATGCCGTGCACGCGGGTGGCGTAGATGCCGCGCAGCGCCGGCACCTTGCCGCCGAAGCGCAGGTTCGCGGTCGGATACCCAAGCGTGCGGCCGAGCTGCTTGCCGCGCACCACGCGCCCGGAGACCGCGTACGGCCGTCCGAGCAGACGCGCGGCGTGTTCGAAATCACCCGCGACCAGCGCGGTGCGGATATGGGTGCTCGACACCCGCTCGCCATCGACCACCAACGGCTCGATCTCGCCGGCAATGAAGCCCGCCTCGCGACCCAGCACCTGCAGCGTCGCCAGGTCGCCGGCGCGTTTGTGGCCGAAGCGGAAGCCCGGGCCGACCCAGACCTCGCGCGCGCGCAGGCGCTGCACCAGCACGGCATCGACGAAGGCTTCGGGCGACATCGCCGCCATGCGCGCATCGAAACGCAGCAGACCGACCACGTCGGCACCCAGGCCACGCAGGCCTTCGAATTTCGCGCGCACCGGCCCGAGCCGCGGCGGCGGCGATGCGGCAGCGAAGAACTCGCGCGGCAGCGGTTCGAAACTCAGCGCAGCGGCGTCGACGCCCAGCACGTGCGCACGCGCGATCGCGTGGCGCACCAGCGCCTGGTGCCCGAGATGCAGCCCGTCGAACGCGCCGATGCAGACCACGCTGCCGTCGGCACAGAGGGGCCCGCCGGCGATGTCGCGGAACAGCCTGCTCATGTGGGTCCGTTGCGGCAGGCGCACCAGTGGGCGCCCGCAGGAAAAAAGTGACCGGCGAGTATAGCCGGCCCCCGGTCCGGCCCGGGTCCGGCGGTCGCGTTCAGTGGCGCAGGTGGCGCGGCCGCAGGCCCAGCGCGACCATCGCGATGACGTACGTCGCCCCGCCTGCTCCGATCACCAGCACCAGCCAGCTGATGCGGTGCAGCGCGCCCTGAATGTCGGTCCACGCGCCGATCCAGAACCGCAGACCCAGCACCACGACCGCCATCGCCGCACAGGCGCAGGCCAGGCGCAGCGCGTAGGTCGCCCAGCCGGGCTCGGGACTGAAGATCCCGCGCTGGCGGAGATACCGCCACAGCAGCGCCGCATTGACCACACCCGCCAGCGCCGTGGCCAGCGCGATGCCGCCGTGCGCGCCGGGGATCTCGTAGAGCCACAGCGGCGTGGTCAGCGCGATCGTCAGCAGCACGTTCGCCGCGACCGTCCAGATCGCCGCGCGCATGGGCGTCTTCGTGTCCTGCCGCGCATAGAACGCGGGCGCCAGCACCTTGCTGAGCATGAAGGCCGGTACGCCAAGGCTCATCGCGGTCAGGCTGATTGCCGCCATGCGCGTGTCCTCGGCGCCGAATGCGCCGTAGTTGTAGACCGTCGCCGTGATCGGCTCGGCCAGCAGCAGCAGGCCCAGGCCCGCCGGCACGCCGGCCAGCAGCGCCATGCGCAACCCCCAGTCCAGCGACTGGTTGTAGCCCGTTGCGTCCTCGGCCGCATGTCGCCGCGACAGATGCGGCAGGATCACCGTGCCCAGCGCTACGCCGAACAGGCCGAGCGGGAATTCGATCAGGCGGTCGGAGTAGTACAGCCAGTCCACGCTGCCCGCCGCCAGCAGCGATGCGAAGGCCGTGCCGACGATCAGATTGACCTGGGCGACCGACGAGGAGAACAGCGTCGGAAGCATCAGCCGGCCGACCTTGCGCACCTCGGGATGCTTGAATCCGGCCCGGAAGCGCGGGCGCAATCCCAGCCGACCGAGCGCCGGCCACAGCAATGCGAGCTGCAGGAATCCCGCGATCAGCACGCCCCAGGCCAGCCCCTGCGGCGGCAATTCGAAGCGCGGCGCCAGCCACAGCATCGCCGCGATCATCGTCAGGTTGTGCAGCACCGGGGTGAACGCCGGCAGGCCGAACCGGCCGTGGCTGTTGAGGATCGACGCCGACAGCGACATCAGCGAAATGAACAGCAGGTACGGGAATGTGATCCGCAGCATCTGCGCGGTCTGGGCCAGCAATTCGGGCTGGTCCGCCCAGCCGGGCGCGAACAGCCGCGCGATCAGCGGTGCCGCCAGCATGCCCAGCGCGCAGACCACCAGCACCACCGCGCACAGCGCACCGGCCATCGCGTCGATGAAGGATTTCAGCGCGGCACGGTCGCCGCGTTCCTTGATCTCGTTGAGCACCGGCACGAAGGCCATCGCCATCGAGCCTTCGGCGAACACCCGCCGCAGGAAATTGGGGATGCGATAGGCGACAATGAACGCGCTCATTGCGCCACCGGTGCCGAAGAGCGTCGCCTGCAGCATGTCGCGGGCGAAGCCGGCAATCCGCGACAGCAGGGTCATCGCGCTGAACACCGCGCTCGAACGCAGCAACCCACCGCGGCGCTTCGGGGCCGGCTGGGTGCCCACCGGATCGGACGCCGTCACCCGACAGCGCCGTTCAGGCCGGGCTGGTTGACGCAAGTATCTGAAACACCCATAATTTCCTGCTCAAATTTTCATTCGTCCGGCGACGCCGGATTTTCACACGTCCAGCTTCCAGGAATCCATCGTGGCAAACATCAAGTCCGCCAAGAAGCGCGCCAAGCAGACCGTCGTGCGCAATGCGCGCAACTCCGCCCAGCGCTCGCAGCTCCGCACCGCCGTCAAGAAGGTGCTCAAGGCACTCGACGCCAACGACGCGACCGGCGCACAGGAGGCGTTCAACGTCGCCCAGCCGATCCTCGATCGTTTCAGCTCGCGTGGCCTGATCCACAAGAACAAGGCCGCTCGCCACAAGAGCCGCCTGACCGCACGCATCAAGGCCCTCAAGGCCGCCTGAGCCAGGCCGACCGCGTCAGCGGTCGATGATGCTGCACGGGAAACCCGGCCCTCGGCCGGGTTTTTCTGTGGGCGTCCGCAACAGCGCGCCACGCGGGATCGGTCGGACGCAACGCGCCGGCGCCCCACTCTTCGAGACCGGACGTTCCCGGGCTCTCCGCGCCTGAAGCTACGGTTCGTTCGTGAGCGCCACGCGCGCCCGGCCGGCGCGCGCATCGGACCGCATAGACAAAACCCGACCATTGGCCGGGTTTTTCTTGCGCACGACGGCGGCGTTCACAGCGCAGGCGCCGGCCTGCCGAATACGTCAGACCGCGTCGGCCGCCTCACGTTCGCTGCGGTCCAGTTCGTCGAGCGCCGCCTGCACCTTGAGCATCACCTCGCGCGTGCCGTCGTGCGCCAGGCCGGACACCAGGAACCAGGGACCGGTCCAGCCCAGCGCCTCGATGACGCGCGCCGCTTCGGCCTCGGCGTCCTCGGGCAGCAGGGTGTCCGCTTTGTTGATCAGCAGCCAGCGTGGCTTGTCCAGAAGCGCGGCATCGAACTTTTCCAGCTCGCGCTCGATCGCGCGCACCTGTTCAACCGGGTCGGTGCCGTCCAGCGGCTGGATCTCCACCAGATGCAGCAGCAGCCGCGTGCGCTGGATGTGGCGCAGGAACAGCGCACCCAGCCCTGCACCATCGGCCGCACCTTCGATCAGGCCCGGAATGTCGGCGATGACGAAGCTGCGCGCCGGCTCGACACTGACCACGCCGAGGTTCGGATACAACGTCGTGAACGGATAGTCCGCGACCTTCGGCGTCGCCGCCGAGACCGCGCGGATCAGCGTGCTCTTGCCAGCATTCGGAAAGCCCAGCAGGCCGACATCGGCCAGAAGTTTGAGCTCGAGCCGCAGCGTGCGCTCTTCGCCCTCCTCGCCCGACGTCGACTGCCGCGGCGAGCGGTTGGTCGAGCTCTTGAAATGCATGTTGCCCAGGCCACCCTTGCCGCCGCGCGCCACCAGCAGCCGCTGGCCGTGCTCGGTCAGATCGCCGATGACCTCGTCGGTCGTCACGTTGTGCACGACGGTGCCGACTGGCACGACGATGACCAGATCCTCGCCGCCCTTGCCGTACATCTGCCGCCCCATGCCGCCCTCGCCGCGCTGCGCACGGAACAGCGTCTGGTGACGGAAGTCGACCAGCGTATTGAGGTTCTCGTCGGTCTGGATCCAGACGCTGCCGCCGTCGCCGCCATCGCCGCCATCGGGCCCGCCGAGCGGAATGAACTTCTCGCGGCGGAAACCCACGCAGCCATTGCCGCCCTTGCCGGCGGTTACGGTGATTTCAACTTCGTCGACTAGCTTCATGGGAATTCGGGATTCGGGATTGGGGATTTGGAGAACGCCGAAGCCTGACGGCCCCGACGTTTCCGGTGGATTGGCCACGGTACCAGCGGGTCGCTCTTGCGAATCCCGACTCCCGAATCACCAATCCCGTCGTTCTGGCGGGCATTGTCCGCCAGAACGAAAAACCCCGCCGAAGCGGGGCTTTCCGGTGTCACGCGTCGCGCGAGGCTCAGGCCTCGGCGACCACGCTGACGGTGCGGCGGTTCTTCGGACCCTTGGTCGCGAAGTTGACCTTGCCGTCGACCAGCGCGAACAGCGTGTGGTCGCGGCCGAGGCCGACGCCGGCGCCCGGATGGAACTGGGTGCCGCGCTGACGCACGATGATGTTGCCCGCCTCGATGGCCTGGCCGCCGAAGATCTTGACGCCCAGATACTTCGGGTTGGAGTCGCGGCCGTTGCGCGAGGAACCTACGCCCTTTTTGTGTGCCATGACTGCTTCTCCTTACTTCTTGTCGCCACCGGCGATGCCGGTGATCTCGATTTCGGTGTAGTGCTGACGATGTCCCTGGCGCTTCATGTGGTGCTTGCGGCGACGGAACTTGATGATGCGGATCTTGTCGGCGCGGCCGTGGCTGACGACCTTGGCGGTGACGCTGGCGCCCTTGAGGGCGTCGCCGATCTTGATGCCGTCGCTGTCGCCGAGCATCAGGACATTGTCGAACGTGATCTCGTTGCCGGCTTCGGCTTCGAGCTTCTCGACGCGGAGCGTTTCGCCCTGCGCCACGCGGTATTGCTTACCGCCGGTGACCAGTACTGCGTACATGTGGAGCCTCTCGTATCGGTGTTGGTTCTGTAGTTATTCTTGTTTCCGGCCGCCATCAAGGGCGGACAGGAGCGGAATTGTAGGGGATTCAGTGGATTAGGGTCAAACGGGTCGATTCCGGCCCGCCGACGGCCTGCCCGCCCCTCTACCAGGCCTGGCCTGACCGCACGGCCCCACGGGCCCCACGGGCCCCGCGGCAGTGGCCGGCGAGCCCGGCCGCGCACGACACGCCATTCGCAGGGACTGAGACAGACTGCCGCTACGCTGGCCTTTCCGGGATTTGCCCCCAAATCACCGGCTCGGTAGTCTGACCGATTGGCCGTTCCATGGCCCGCGTCGACCGTGCTGCCTCCCCCCTGCTCCACAACCTGGATCTGACGCCGATGGCGATGGACACCATCCGCATTCGCGGTGCCCGTACCCACAACCTGAAGAACATCGACCTCGACCTCCCCCGCGACCAGCTGATCGTCATCACCGGTCTGTCGGGCTCGGGCAAGTCGTCGCTCGCCTTCGACACGATCTACGCCGAAGGCCAGCGCCGCTACGTCGAGTCGCTGTCGTCCTACGCGCGCCAGTTCCTGAGCGTGATGGAGAAGCCCGACCTCGACCATATCGAAGGCCTGAGCCCGGCGATCTCGATCGAGCAGAAGTCGACCTCGCACAACCCGCGTTCGACGGTCGGCACGATCACCGAGATCTACGATTACCTGCGCCTGCTCTACGCACGCGTCGGCAGTCCGCGCTGTCCCGATCACGGCTACCCGCTGGAAGCGCAGACGGTCAGCCAGATGGTCGACCAGGTGCTGACCCTCGATCCCGAGCAGCGCTGGATGCTGCTGGCGCCGGTGGTGCGCGAGCGCAAGGGCGAGCACGCCCAGGTCTTCGAGCAGCTGCGTGCGCAGGGTTACGTGCGCGTGCGCGTCGACGGCGAGCTCTACGAGATCGACGGCCTGCCCACGCTCGCGCTGCGCCAGAAGCACACGATCGAGGCCGTGATCGACCGCTTCAAGGTGCGCGAGGACATGAAGCAGCGCCTGGCCGAATCCTTCGAGACCGCGCTCAAGCTTGGCGAAGGCATGGTGTCGGTGCAGGCGATCGACGATGCGTCGATCGCACCGCAGCTGTTCTCGTCCAAGTACAGCTGCCCGGTCTGCGATTACGCGCTGCCCGAGCTCGAGCCGCGCCTGTTCTCGTTCAACTCGCCGATCGGTGCCTGCCAGACCTGCGACGGCCTCGGCGTCAGCGAGTTCTTCGATCCCGAGCGCGTCGTCGTGCACCCCGAGCTGTCGCTGGCCGCCGGCGCCGTGCGTGGCTGGGACCGTCGCAACGCCTATTACTTCCAGCTGCTGCAATCACTGTCGAAGCACTACGGGTTCGACGTCGACACGCCGTGGCAGGAGCTGCCGCAAACCGCGCGCGATGCGGTGCTGTTCGGCAGCGGCAACGAGACCATCAGCTTCACCTACATCACCGATTCGGGCGCGCGCACCCAGCGCAAGCACCGCTTCGAAGGCATCGTGCCGAACCTCGAACGTCGCTACCGCGAGACCGAATCGTCCGCGGTGCGCGAGGAGCTGTCGAAGTACATCAGCGAGCGGCCGTGCCCGGACTGCGGTGGTGCGCGCCTGAACCGCTCGGCGCGCAACGTATTCGTCGCCGACCGGCCGATGCAGTCGCTCGTCGTGCTGCCGATCGACGAAGCGCTGTCGTTCTTCAGCACGATGGAACTGCCGGGCTGGCGCGGCGAGATCGCGTCCAAGATCGTCAAGGAGATCGCCGAACGCCTGACGTTCCTCGTCGACGTGGGCCTCGATTACCTCACGCTCGAACGCAAGGCAGACACGCTGTCGGGCGGCGAGGCCCAGCGCATCCGCCTGGCCTCGCAGATCGGCGCCGGTCTGGTCGGCGTGATGTACGTACTCGACGAGCCGTCGATCGGCCTGCACCAGCGCGACAACGAACGCCTGCTCGGCACGCTGACGCGGCTGCGTGATCTCGGCAACACCGTCATCGTCGTCGAGCACGACGAGGATGCGATCCGCCTCGCCGACCACATCGTCGACATCGGCCCGGGCGCCGGCGTGCACGGCGGCGAAGTCGTCGCGCAGGGCTCGTACGAGGACGTGCTCAAGGCGCCGCGTTCGCTGACCGGCCAGTACCTGAGCGGCCGCAAGCGCATCGAGATTCCGGCCAAGCGCCACAAGCCGAATCCGAAGATGCGGCTCAAGCTGCTCGGCGCGTCCGGCCACAACCTCAAGAACGTGGATCTGACGATCCACTCCGGCCTGTTCACTGCGATCACCGGCGTGTCCGGCTCGGGCAAGTCGACGCTGATCAACGACACCCTGCACTCGCTGGCCGCGAACGAGATCAACGGCGCGTCGCACAAGGCGGCGCCGTATCGCGAGATCGAAGGCCTCGACCTGTTCGACAAGGTCGTCGACATCGACCAGTCGCCGATCGGCCGGACGCCGCGATCGAACCCGGCGACCTACACCGGCCTGTTCACACCGCTGCGCGAACTGTTCGCGCAGGTGCCCGAATCGCGTTCGCGCGGTTATGCGGCCGGACGTTTCAGCTTCAACGTGCGCGGCGGCCGCTGCGAGGCCTGTCAGGGCGACGGCCTGCTGAAGGTGGAGATGCATTTCCTGCCCGACGTCTACGTGCCCTGCGACGTCTGCCACGGCAAGCGCTACAACCGCGAGACGCTGGAGATCCTCTACAAGGGCCACAGCATCCACGACGTGCTGGAGATGACGGTCGAGGACGCGCTGGGCCTGTTCGAGAACCTGCCGCCGATCGCGCGCAAGCTCGAAACACTGGTCGATGTGGGCCTGGCCTACGTCAAGCTCGGCCAGAGCGCGACCACGCTGTCGGGCGGCGAGGCGCAGCGCGTCAAGCTCTCGAAGGAGCTCTCGCGTCGCGACACCGGGCGCACGCTCTACATCCTCGACGAACCGACGACCGGCCTGCACTTCCACGACATCGAACATCTGCTCGCCGTGCTGCACAAGCTGCGCGACGACGGCAATACGGTGGTCGTGATCGAGCACAACCTCGACGTGATCAAGACCGCGGACTGGGTCATCGATCTCGGGCCGGAGGGCGGGCATCGCGGCGGCCAGATCATCGCCGAGGGCACGCCCGAGCAAGTCGCGGCGATGCCGCAGTCGCATACCGGCCAGTTCCTGGCGCGCCTGCTCGACGCCAAACTGCCGGAGCCGGCGGCGCCGAAGCCCGAACGCACGCTGGCGCGCAAGTCTACGACCCACCTGCCCAAGCCCCTGCCGCGCAAGGGCGCCTCCACGAAGGCCGCCGAGGCCGAAGCGAACGTGCGCGCCGAACTGATGAAGGCCGGCTCGAAGCAGGTCGATCCGGACGCGCGCGAGGCGCCGCAGGCGAGCGCGAAAAAGACCGCATCCAAGCAGGCGAAGAAGAAGAAGAAGGGAGTCAAGGCATGAGTGAATCGAAGGTGTTGATCCGGATGCCGATCGAGCTGCGCTGGCGCGATCTCGACGCGTTCAACCACGTCAACAACTCCAATTTCATGACGTATCTGGAGGAGGCCCGGATCCGCTGGTTCGATTCGCTGGGCGAGCCCTGGGTCACCGACACGATCGCGCCGCTGCTCGCCGCGGTGCAGATGAACTACAAGGTGCCGATTCCGTATCCGGCGAAGATCGTCGTGGAGCTGCTGGCCGATCGCATCGGCACCAGCAGCGTGACGCTCGGCCACCGCATCGTCTCCGACGACGGCGCCACGCTGTTCGCCGACGGCCACGTGGTGATGGTGTGGATCGACCGGGCGACCGGACGGCCCACGGCCCTGCCCGAGCAGGTCAAGGGAATCGCCGAAGCGGCCTGACGCGGAACGCCGATGGACGGTGCGCGCGGTCTTTCGAGGTCGCGCGGCGCCATCGTTGCCCCAGAGCCGCGATGTCGGTGGCGCGTACGCGTCGCGGATCCAACCGTCGACGTACACGCGGCGCAATGTCGGCGCCGGCCGCCTGGCGTACGCGCCGCCCAGATATCGCCCGCATTCGCGACGCGTGCGGTGCGCTGGGCGCGATTTCGACGCGTGCCGTGTGCCGATGCCCTACGGACGACACCGCCCGGCGATGCGCCTCGCTACCATGCCGCTTCCTTCTGCATGGACATGCCGGCCATGACGTCACTGATCGAGACCCACGACCACGGGCCCATCCGCGAGCTGCGCCTGGCGCGCCCGCCCGTCAACGCGCTCGACCCGGCGCTGTGCCTGGCCCTGCGCGACGCCCTCACCCAGGCGGCGCAGGACGGTGTGGGCGGGCTCGTGCTCGCCGGCGGCCCGAAGGTGTTTTCCGCCGGGCTCGATGTGCCCCATCTGCTGTCGTTGACGGACCCGGCCGCGCTGCGTGCGGCATGGGACGCGTTCTTCGCGGCCGCGCGTGCACTGGCCGCAGCGCCGATGCCGGTGGTCGCCGCACTCGCGGGCCATGCGCCTGCAGGCGGTTGCGTGCTCGCGCTGTGCTGCGATTACCGGGTGATGGCCGCCGGCGACTACCGGATCGGCCTCAACGAAACCCAGGTCGGGCTGGTCGCGCCCGAGGGCATCCAGCGCCTGCTGCGTCGCGTGGTCGGTGCGCGTCAGGCCGAGCGGCTGCTGGTCGGCGGCCTGCTGCTCGACAGCGACGAAGCACTGCGCCTGGGCCTGGTCGACGCGCTGGCGGCGAGCGACGAGGTCTCGCTGGAGGCGAGGCGCTGGCTGGAGACGCTGCTGGCACTGCCGCGCGCGCCGATGCTGCAGACGCGCGCGATCGCGCGGGCCGATCTGATCGCCGCGCTCGAGCCCGACACCGTCGACCTCGACCGGCTCATCGACGCGTGGAATGCTCCGGATACCCAGGCCGGTTTGCAGGCACTGGCCGCCCGCCTGCGTCGCTGACGGGCGTACGCCTCAGGCGGCCCCTGTCGCGACGGGCCGCGCCGGATCGTCCACCCAGCCGCTCCAGGACGGCGCATACAGGCGTGCGCCGTCGAGCCCCGCGTGGGCCATCGCCAGCAGGTGATGGCAGGCGGTGACGCCGGAGCCGCACATCACGACCACCTCGTGCGGTGCACGACCGCCGAGCGCCGCATCGAACTCCGTCGTCAGCACCGCTGCGGGCTTGAACCGTCCGCCCGCGAGATTGTCGGCATACGGGCGATTGATCGCGCCCGGCACGTGGCCCGCGCGCGGATCCAGCGGTTCCACCTCGCCGCGAAATCGTGCAGTTGCACGCGCGTCGAGCACCACGCCGCCGGCATCGAGATGCCGCTGCAGGGCTTCAGCATCACGCAGCAGGCGTGACGCGTCGAAGGCCGGGGTTGCGACCGGCGCGATCGACGGCGGCGGTGAAGCGGCACGTTCGACGTCGAGAGGCGCACCGGTTGCGGTCCACTGCGCCCATCCGCCGTCGAGCACCGCGACCTGGTGATGTCCGAAACAGCGCAGCAACCACCACAGGCGCGCCGCGAATGCGCCATCGCCGTCGTCGTACGCCACCACGCGGGTCGTGGCGTCGATCCCCCAGCGGGTCAGTGCCGCCGCGAACGCTTCGGCATCGGGCCAGGGGTGGCGGCCGAGACCCGGCCCCATCGGTCCGGACAGATCACGCTCGAGATGCGCGTACACCGCGCCCGGAATGTGCGCCGCCGCCCACGCGCGCTCACCGGCGCCGGCATCGGCGCCGCCGACCGACAGCGTGAACCGGCAATCGACCACGCGCAGGTCCTCGCGACCCAGCGCCTCGACCAGCGTCGGCACGTCGACCAGCGTCGTCCAGGCGGCGCTCACAGCCGCTCCAGATGCGTGCGCAGGTTCAACAGGATCGATGCGGTCACGCCCCAGATCCGGTGCGCAGGCGCGCCGGCGAGCGTTTCGTATTCGAGCACGTGCCGCGTGCGCCCACCGAACTCGATGTCGACCCGGCGCAGACGCTCGGGCGCCATCAGGAATGCCAGCGGCGCCTCGAACACATCGGCCACCTCGCCGGGGTCGGGCACCGGCACGAAATCGGGGTCGAGCATCGCGACCACCGGAATCACCCGATAGCCGGTGATCGTGGCCAATGGATCGAGATAGCCCAGCGGGGCGGCCTGCGCCGGCAACAGTCCGATTTCCTCGGAGGCTTCACGCAGCGCGGCCTGCAGTGGACCGTCGTCTTCGGGCTCGACCCGCCCCCCAGGAAAACTGACCTGACCGGCGTGATGACGCAGCGTGTCGGTGCGACGCGTCAGCACCGCCTGCAGGCCGGTCTCGCGACGCACCAGCCCGACCAGCACCGCCGCCTCGTGCAGCGCGAGATCGGGCGCGATCAGCCCATCGAGTTCGTCGACATTCCAGGCGCGCGCGCCGGGCACGCCGTCGAGCGGATGCAGCACGCGTCGCAGGTCCGCGGCGGCCAGGCGGCCGATCATCGACGCGCCGCCTCCCGGGCCGGCAGCACCACGTCCATCATGCGCTGGCGCTCGGCGTCGCCCATCTGCAGCCACGATCCGATCTCACCGAGGGTGCGCAGGCAGCCGTGGCAGGTGCCGTGTTCGTCGATGGTGCAGACGCCGATGCAGGGCGTGAGTACGGCGCGAGGCGTGGAGTCCATCCGCCGATTCTAACGGCCGGGCCCGCGCGCGGCATGCGACGGCGTGCCCACGCCCCGCCGCTGGTGCCACCGAATGCCGGCGTGCAGGAAGCGACGACGCCACATACGACGACGCCGACGTGCAGGCACGTCGGCGTCGGGGTCACACGATGGTGTCGACTCAGCGGACGCTGAGCAGCTTGACCATCACGCCGACCGGCTGGCGGGCGATTTCCTGGGTGTTCTCACCGGTCACGAAACGGCCCGGCGGGAACACGACTTCGTAGACCGCGTTGAGCGGCATCAGCGGCAGGACTTCGCGCAGGCCGGCGATCGGCGAATCCGACACGCGGAAGGGCTCGGTCTTGTCGTCGGCGCTCAGGCCGATGCCGACCGGCACGACCAGTGCCTGGTAGGCGATCTCGACCTGGCTGCTGGCCGACGGCTTGGCACCGGCGCCCGCTTCGACGACGCGGTACATCACGCCGCTCGGCAGCGAGACCACGCCTTCACGCGCGCGGTACTCGGTGAGAAACGCGGTCGCCTTGCCTTCGTTCTCGGTCAGGGCCGCACGGCGCTCGGTCACGATCTTCTGCTGCATGCGCTGCTGGAAGCCGTTGTAGGCGGTGCTCATCTGCTCGGGGGTGTAGGTCGGATCCTTGCGGCCGTGCCCGTCCTGCAGGCCCCTGATGATGGTGTTGACGTCGACCGGCTCACCGGTCTCGGCCAGGCGGTTGCCCAGATCGAAACCCAGCGCGTAGCTCAGCGTCGTCCTGTCGTTACCGGCTGCGGGTGCAGCGGGCTGCTGCGCGAACGCGACGCCGCTGAACGTGGTGGCTGCCAGGGCGGCAGCAATAAAACGCAACTTCATTCCGTGGATCTCCGCTAGGTCAGATTTCGATATCGCCTGTCGCGAGAAAGGGCGGTCGAACCGCCCCATCTGGACGCGCTAGGATAGCGGTCGCAGGGCTTAACCGCCACTGACGACTCCCCAATCCGACCGCGCGCGGCCTGGCAAGTTCCACGCAGCCGCGGACACGCGCCTGGAACCGCTGCCCAATGCCCGATTCTCCCCTGCTGATCGACGACCGCGACGGCGTCCGCGTCATCACCATCCACCGTCCCGACAAGCTGAACGCGCTCAATTCCGCGACCCTCGACGCCCTGCATGCCGCCTTCGACGACGCGGCCGATGCGCCTGAGGTGCGCGCCATCGTGCTGACCGGCGCGGGTCCCAAGGCGTTCGTCGCCGGCGCCGACATCGCCGAGATGGCCGATCTGCGGCCGGTCGAAGGCCGGGATTTCTCGCTGCGCGGGCAACGGATGATGCGCCGCGTGGAACTGCTGCCCAAGCCGGTGATCGCGATGATCAACGGCTTCGCACTCGGTGGCGGGCTGGAACTGGCGATGTGCTGCCATCTGCGCATCGCCGCCGATACCGCGAAGATCGGCCAGCCCGAGATCAACCTCGGCCTGATTCCCGGATTCGGCGGCACCCAGCGCCTGCTGCGCCTGGCCGGTCGCGCCGCGGCGCTCGAGTTGTGCCTGACCGGCACCCCGATCGACGCCGCCCGCGCCCAGGCGCTAGGCATCGTCAACCGCGTGGTGCCGGCCGCCGACCTTGAGACCGAAACCATGGCGCTGGCGACCAGGCTGGCGAACGCGGCGCCGCTGGCGCTGCGCGGCATCCTCGACTGCATCAACATCGGCGGCGAAAGCGCGATCGGCGAAGGCCTGGAGTACGAGGCCGCCCAGTTCGGCCTGGCGTTCTCGACCGAGGACATGCGCGAAGGCACGCGCGCGTTCCTCGAACGCCGCAAGCCCGAGTTCCGGAACCGCTGAGTTCGCGACGCCATGCCGCCCCGCCCGCCCGACGCCAGCGCTCCGCCTCAGGCCACCCTCGAACGTCTGGTGGCGCTGCTGCGCGAGGACGCCGTCGATGCCGCGATCGATGCGGGACTGATGGAGGACTGGCCGGACGCCTGCGCCGAAATGCTCGACGACGACGCGCGTGTCCTGCTGCTCGCAACCCGCACACGCCTGCGCACGGCCTGGGAGGCGCGTGCCCGGTACGAGGCGCGCACGGCCCGTCTCGCGCGCCGCGCCTCGGAACGCGAGGCCGCGCGGCGCATTCCCGCGCCCGCACCGACCGCACCCGACGGCGCGCCCGTGCGTCCCGCACTGCCGTCGAACGCGGCGGCGATCCTCGCCCGCGCCAAAGCGCGTGCAGCGGGCGGCACGCCATGAGTGCGTCGGCGAACGCGGCCGCGCCCCGGCGGCGTGGCCCGACGATGACGCGCGCGGAGATCCATGAATTTCTGGCACGCCTGCGCGAACTCGATCCCGAACCGACGACCGAACTCGAGTACACGACGCCGTTCGAACTGCTGATCGCGGTGATCCTCTCGGCGCAGGCCACCGACGTCGGCGTCAACAAGGCGACGCGCCGGCTGTATCCGGTCGCGAACACGCCGCAGGCGATCCTCGATCTCGGCGAGGACGCGCTCAGGCGGCACATCTCGACGATCGGCCTGTTCAACGCGAAGGCGAAGAATGTCATCGCCGCCTGCCGCATCCTCGTCGAACACCACGGCGGCGTGGTGCCGAACGACCGCGCCGCGCTCGAAGCGCTGCCCGGCGTCGGCCGCAAGACCGCGAACGTCGTGCTCAATACGGTGTTCGGTGAACCGGCGATCGCGGTCGACACGCACATCTTCCGCGTGTCCAACCGCACCGGGCTCGCGCCGGGCAAGGACGTGCGCGCTGTCGAGGACCGGCTGATGCGCGTGATTCCGGAGGAGTTCCTGCTCGGCGCGCACCACTGGCTGATCCTGCACGGGCGCTACACCTGCAAGGCGCGGAAGCCCGATTGCCCGAAGTGCGTGGTGCGGGATCTGTGCAGGTTCAGGGACAAGACGCCCGGGGTGGCGGGTTAGGCATCTGCTTCCGGCGCTGCTGACGCAAAAGAATTCGGCAGCCGGAACGCCCGCAGAGGGCTCGCGGACCGTCATTCCCGCGCATGCGGGGCGTTCAACAGGCGAAGGCTGGTCATCCAGCGCCTCATGCGAGGCAGCGTTCCGTATGCCAGCGCTGAGGAAGCCACTGGAGTCCCGCCTGCGCGGGAATGACGGAGGTCATCGCGCCTGACGGACACGCGCGACGGCACGCTGGCCGTCGCGCTTGAACGGCATCACTCGTCCCGATCGGTAAACGGCTTGCGCGGCAGGCGCTCGTCGCGCATTGCGGCGTGATACGCGAACGAGGCGATGATCGCCGCGGCCTGCTTCAGGTCGTCCGGCACCACGTGGTCATACGTGTCGAGATGAGTGTGGTGGACATGGGTGAAGTAGTCGGCCGGGTCCTGCACGAACTGGAAGCCCGGCAGGCCGACGCGGTCGAAGGCGATGTGGTCGGTGCTGCCGGTGTTGCGCGTGGTCACGATGGTCGCACCGAGATCGGCGAACGGCGCGAGCCAGGCGCGGAACACCGGCACCGCGGCGTGGTTTTCCTGGGCGTAGATGCCGCGGATGCGGCCGGTGCCGTTGTCGAAGTTGAAATAGGTCGAGAAGCGGTCGAACCCGGCACGGCGCTGCAGCGGGCCGGTGCCGCGCTGGAAGGCGCGCGGCAAGGCGATCTGCTCGGGATCGGTCGGCGCGGGCCAGTCGGCCAGATGCCGGGCGACGTAGCCGGACGAGCCGTGCAGGCCCTGCTCTTCCCCGCCCCACAACGCGATGCGGATCGTACGCCGCGGCCGCGCGTCGATCGCCTTGAGGATCCGCATCGCCTCCATCATCACCACGACACCCGCGCCGTTGTCGGCCGCGCCGGTACCGGTGTGCCAGGAGTCGAGGTGCGCGCCGATGATCACGGTCTCGTTCGCCTTCGAGCTGCCGCGCAGCTCGGCGAAGGTGTTGGTGGCCGGCAGATCGGTGTCGCTGGTGAAGCGCGCATCGACGTCGACGCGCAGGCGCGGCGCCTGGCCGCGTTCGACCGCGCGCACGAGCTGGTTGTAGTGCTCGGCCGCGACGACGAGATCCGGCACACCTTCGGGATCGCCGGCCTTGCGACCGCCGCCGCCCATCACGCGGACGATGCCGTTGTCCCAGGAGCTGATCGACAGCGTCGCCAGCACGCCTTCCTCGGCGAAGAAGGTGTTGAGGGCGCGCACCAGCTCCTGGCGCTTGCGGTACTCGTCGAGGCGCTTGTCGGCCGCGGCGGGATCGGCGTCCTGCGGCATCGGGAAGGTCTGCAGTTCGCCGAGATCTTCCTCGGTGTGGCGGCGGAAGTCGGGCCGGTCGGACGGCTTGTAGGCCCGCGCCTCGTCGAGCAGCACGATCCGCCCGCCCAGCTTGCCGCGCTGGGCCTCGATGTCCGCGACCGTCTTGAACGAGACGCGCACCAGTTCGCCCTCGACCGGGCCGTTGGTGCCCGGCGTCCACGCCTTGGGCAGCGCATGGATCGGCAGCTCGCGCGGCGCGATCAGCTCGACGCGCGACGCACGGAACTCCCAGCCGCGACCGAAGGCGTCGTCGTAGACCTCGTCGTGCACATTGGTCAGCCCGTAGCCGCTGAGCTTGCCGCGCGCCCATTCGCTGGAGCGCACATAGGCCGGCGAATTGGTCAGGCGCGGGCCGATGGTCTCGGTCAGTTCCTTCAGATTGGCGGCCACCTGCGAACGGTGGAAGGCCTCGTGGCGGATCTTGGCGACGACGTCGAGGTCGACCGGTTCGGCCGCCTGTGCGAATGCGAGGCCCGGCAGCAGGGCGGACAGAAGCAGGGCCGCCGGACGCAGGCGGCGGACGATATGGCGTGCGGTCACTCGGATGTCCCGTTACGGCGTGTCGCGCCCGGATGGCGACACGGCCGCGCATCCTACCCGATGCGCGGCCGCCCATCGGCGCATCTGCAGCCTGACCGGCATACGCCGACATCGAACGTGCAGGCCGGATCGCCGCCGTCGTCACAGTGCGCAGCCGAACCGATCGGCGCTGACGCCAGCGATCGGCGACATCGTCCGGAGGGCGCGGACGCCGGCTTCAGTCGTGGCGTCCCTCGCGCAGCCACTTGGTCGCGATCCACTTCTCGCCTTCGATCACCGGCGCACCCGCATGCAAGGTGCGGGTCATCGGATGCGGCCGGTCGTAACTGAAGAACACCGCATTGCCCTTGACCGCGGCCACTTCCAGGTGGACCTCGGGAAATGTCGTCGCGCCGCCCCGTTTCGGCGTATTGAGATACATCACCACCGACGCGACGCGCTGGCCGCCGCGTGCCAGCTGGACCCGGCTACCCGGCTCGGCCGGATCGAAATAGTCGTGATGGGGCCGGTACTCGGCGCCCGGCGGGTAGTTGAGGACCTGCAGCCCTTCGCCGTGATCGAGCGGCCAGTCGACAAGACGCGCGATCCGCGCGTCGATCCGCGCGCACAGCGCAGTCTCCCCCCGCGTAAACCCGGTGCCGCGGCTGGTGCGATCGTCATGCACCTGGTCACCTCCCGTCTGCGGGTCGACGGTGGTGGAGCGACGCAGCCGCGCCCGGGCGAGTTCGATCAAGGCGTCGCATTCGTCGTCGGCCAGCAGACCGCCGAGCACCAGGACCCGCGGCAGCATCAGGCTGGTCAGCACCTGCACGTCGCGGTCGCCGCCGTCGAGCACGGAAGCGCCATTGGGCTCGGCCGGCACCGGCACGGGCACCGGGAGCGGCAGTCCCGTGCGCTCGGAATTCCGCTCGATGAAACGCGACACCGCGGCCTGCACGGCGTCGACCGCCGCCGCCTCGGCCCAGCCGTCCTGCAACAGCGGCCTGAGCACGCTGTCGGGGTCGGCGCCGGCCATCGCCTGCGCGACCACCCACTGCTCGCGGTCGGGGGTGAGTCGTCGTGAGGTCATCGGTGAAGTGTCGGACGCGAATGTGACGGTCTCAATCCGTTCGATGTCGGCGATGTCGTAATTCGAAAACATAAATGACACATAACCGGCCGAAGCTTGCCGCAAGTCACGGGGCAGCCGCGACCCGACCGGGGCGCGCCTGCGGAACGGGTCATCCGACTGTCACCCGACACCACGAACCCCACCGCCCATTGCTCAACACCCGCCACGCGCCTTTGCGTGAATCTCAAGCTCGGAGAACTTTCACGATGTCCGTCCGCACCCCGACCAAAACCCTGCTGATGACGTTCGGCGCCGCCCTCGCGCTCGCCGGCTGCGGCAACGGCGCCGACGAAGTGGTCTCGCCCGGCGTCCCGGCCAATCCGCCCGTCGCCGCGCCGCCGACCACGCCGCCCCCGACCACGCCCCCGCCGACGACCGCCCCGCCGCCGACTGCAGGCCCCGCCGCGAGCTGCCCGGACGGCACCGTCAACCAGGGCACCGTCGTCAACAACACGCTGCGTGCGTGCCGCCTGCCCTCCACCATTCTGGGCGATCTGATCCTGCGCAAAGTCGACGGCGTGGCGTACCAGATCCAGGGCCAGGTGAACGTCGGCCAGGACCAGCTGGGCGACTCCGCCAACAACAATGCGTCGGCCCGCGGCCGGCTCTACATCGAACCCGGCGTGACCCTGTTCGGCAGCAGTGGGCCGGACGTCATGCTGGTCCAACGCGGTTCCCAGATCTTTGCGCTGGGCACCCGCGACGCCCCGATCATCTTCACCTCGCTGCAGGACCTCGAGGGCAACGGCCGCAAGTTCAACTGGGCCGGCGTCGTGCTGATGGGCCGCGCGCCGATCAACAACTGCATCGGCAATGCCGTGGCCGGCACCGCCGCCTGCCAGGGCGCGGTGGAAGGCACCAGCAACGCGTTCGGCGGCGGCAACGATCCGACCGACAGCAGCGGCGAACTGCGCTACGTGCAGATCCGCTACTCCGGCTTCGAGATCGCGCCAGGTAACGAACTGCAGTCGCTGACCCTGGTCGGCGTCGGCAACGGCACCAAGATCAACTACCTGCAGTCGCACTACAGCGGCGACGACGGCATCGAGATCTTCGGTGGCACGGTCAACATGAGCCACGTCGTCATCACCGAGGCCGACGACGACTCGCTCGACACCGACTGGGGCTGGAGCGGCGGCGTGCAGTACGGCCTGATCGTGCGAAAGACGCCGTCGGTGAAGGGTGTCGCCGACTCCGGCTCGATCTTCGAATGGTCCGCGCTGACCAGAACGCCGACCTCGACGCCGAAGGTGTCCAACTTCACCGTCTACACGACGGATCCGACGCTCGACTCGCTGGTCAAGGTCAACCAGGCGACCAATGCCTTCGTGTGGAACAGCGTCTTCGTCACTGCCCCGGCATCGGCGAACCAGAAGCAGGCGGACTCGTGCTTCGACCTGCAGAACGCCGGCACCACGATCGAACTGCTGTCCAACCACTTCACCTGCGCCTACACCATCCGCGGCACCACCAACGCCTACAACGCCAGCAACTACGTCGAACAGCCCGCCACCCGCGCCATCTTCGACGCGGCAGCGAAGGATCGCACCGTGTTCGGGCCCTCGACGTTGACCGCCGCCTACCGCAACGGCGCGAACGAGAACGCCGTGGCCGTGACGCCGGTCAGCGGCATCAGGACGGGTGCGTTCGGCGCCTACACCGGAATCAACTTCTTCGAGAATCCGGCCGCCATCGGCGCGGCAGATGCCACCGGCGCGTGGTGGGAAGGCTGGACCGTCGGCCTGAACTGATCGGCCTGCGTTTGCCACGAGTGCACACGATGCGGCGGCCTGAATCCGCCGCATCTTGCATGCAAGCACCCATCAAGCCTGCCAAGGGCAGCCAAGGTCCACGCTCATGACGTCTTCCCACCCCCGATCTTCCCAAACACGCGTCCCGCGGCTACGCGGCGGCCGCATCGCACGCAGCGGCATCTACCTGGCCGTCGGCGCGGCCTTGGCCCTTCCTGTCCATGCCCAGCAGCCCGCGCCTGATCTCGTGCCGGCTGGCGCGGCCGACACGCCGCAGCAGACATCCGAACTGGGCGCGGTCACCGTGCGCGGCGAGTACATTCCCGAGCCGATGGCGAACACCGCCGAAGTCGCGAGCTTCGTCACGCGCGAGGACTTCGAGCGGACCGGGGACAGTACCGCGGCTGCCGCCCTGACCCGCGTCAGCGGGCTCAGTGTGGTCGGCGACAAGTACGTCTACGTGCGTGGTCTGGGCGAGCGTTACTCCAGCGCGCTGTTCAACGGCTCGCCGCTGCCCTCGCCCGAACCCCTCCAGCGCGTGGTGCCGCTGGACCTGTTCCCGGCCGAAGCGCTGGCCGGGGTGACGGTGCAGAAGACCTATTCGGTGAAGTATCCCGGCGAGTTCGGCGGCGGCGTGATCGATCTGCAAGGGGTGACCGTGCCCGACAGCCCGTTCTTCAAGGTCGACATCGGCTTCGGAGGCAACTCGGTCACCACCCGCTCGCCCGGCCTGACCTACTACGGCAGCAACCGCGACTGGTGGGGCTACGACACCGGCCGACGCGATCTGCCCGCCGAGATTGTCAACAGCGCCCAGCCCATCACCAGCGCGAACTACAGCCCCGAGTGGCTGGCGGCGTTCGGCAGTGCGCTCAACAACCCCAACCTCTACGTTGTCCAACGCAAGCGCCGGATCGACCCGGACGTCAATTTCGGTGCCAGCGCGGGCACCTCGTTCGAGATCGCCGACGGTGTGCGCCTCGGCGTGATCGGCGTGGCCAGCTTCGACAACGACTGGCGCACCCGCACCGGCCTGCAACAGGACGGCGTGTTCACCGATGGTGGTGTGGAGCTCTACCGGGATTACGACTTCGCCACCACCCGCATGAACGCCCGGGTCAACGGCCTGTTCGGACTGGGACTGGAAACCGCCCAGCACTCGGTCGCGTGGAACACCCTCTACGTGCACGACACCGTCAAGGAAACCCGCTCCCGCGACGGCTACAACTTCAACGTCGGCGTCGACATCCGCGAAGACGGCACCCTCTGGCTGGAGCGCCAGCTGATCAACAACCAGTTGGCCGGCAAGAGCAACTTCGGCGAGTACGACGCGCTGAAGCTGAGCTGGCGCCTCGGCCAATCGCGCGCCCGTCGCCTGACGCCCTACGAGACCGACGTGCGCTACGCGAATGTCGACGGCACCTGGGTCCACGGCAGTGGCGCCAATTCACTGCGGTTCGGCGCGGTCGACGACGAGGTGGCCAGCGGCGGCGTCGATCTCGACTGGCGCCTACCGATCGAGCGTGAGTTGACCCTCAGCGCCGGCCTGGCGTATTCGGACAATGACCGTGCGGCGGTCCAGCGCACCTTCCGCTTCGACACGCTCGGTGGCGCGCTGCCTGTCTACAACCAGTATCAGCGCATCGACTACCTGTTCTCGGACTACAACTTCCAGAACGGCCTGTTGACGGTGACCGAGACCACGCCCAACAACAACGGCGAGTCGGCCTATGAGGGCACGCTCAAGACCCAGGCGGCCTATCTCCAACTGGAAGGCGAGATCGCGCCGACATGGCGCGCGGCGGTGGGTGTCCGCTACGAGGACGCCACCCAGGCCGTGCATCCGCTGGACATCTTCAGCGGCGAGCGCGTCGGTGGTGTGTTCGCCGCCCAGCCCCTGCGCAACGACTACCTGCTGCCGGCGGCGACGGTCACGTGGAACTTCGCCGACAATCAGCAGATCCGCTTCGGCGCGAGCCGGACCATCGCGCGTCCGCAGTTCCGTGAGCTGGCGCCGCAGCAGTACACCGACCCGGACAACAACCGCCTGTTCTTCGGCAATCCCTTCCTCGTCGACAGCGAGCTGACCAACCTCGACCTGCGCTACGAGTGGTTCTTCAATGCCGGCGAATACTTCACCGCCGGCCTGTTCCACAAGTCGATCGACAACCCGGTCGAGGCGGTGATCGGCGATTTCGGTGGCAATCAGCTTTACCAGGGCTTCCTCAACGCGCCCGAGGCCACGCTTTACGGCGTCGAGCTCGAGTTCAAGAAGTATTTCGCTCCCGAATTCCGTCTCCTGGGCGATGGCCGCCTGTACTTCGCGACCAACTACACCTGGTCGTCGTCGGAGGTGAATGCCGAGGAAGGCGATACGGTGATTCCGCCCGGCTTCAACGGCGTGCCGCAGGACGCGCGCAGCTTCGTCGGCGACGGCACCCGGATGCAGGGCCAGAGCGACCACATCGGCAACCTGCAGTTCGGCGTGGAGAACGACAGCGCCGATTTCCGCGCGACCTTGATCGCGAACTACGTCAGCGAGCGGATCAGCGTGCGCGGCCGTTCCGGCCAGCCCGACTACATGGAAGACCCGGGGGTCACCCTCGACTTCGTGATGCGCAAGGGTCTGGACATGGGCAGCTTCGGCTGGAATACGCTCAAGCCGTCACTGAGCTTCAGCGCCCGCAACCTGCTCAATACCAAGCACGAGGAATATCAGGAACGCGATGGCGCCCGCATCGATCTGTACACCTACAAGCCGGGCATCAGCTGGGATGTGAGCCTGAGCATCGACTTCTGATCCACGTTGCGGTCATAAAACTGAAAAGCCCGGCCTCAACCGCCGGGCTTTTTCGTTGCAGACGGGATCAATCGCGAAACAGCAATGTCATATCGCTGACTCATGCTGTCATGAATCGGTTACCTGCCTACCTGCCTTGCCTATTTTCCACGTGTTTCCGGGTACGTCGCGGTGGCCCTGGCCCGGGTTGGCCGAGATCGTCCTGTTGCTCGTTCTGCTGACCCAGCTCGCCCGGCTTGCATGGCTGGTGCTCGCGCCGGCCAGCGTCGCCGGCACGCCGCAGGTGACCAGCCTCCCCTCACAGATTCCGGAGTTGGCGGCACATGACCCGTTTCTTGCCGGCATTGCGTCGGCCGCGCCCGTCGCGACCGACGGTTGGCGCCTGTTCGGCCTGCGCACCGCCGCCGACGGCCAGGGCACGGCCATTCTCGGCCGCGACCGGGAGCCGCAATCGGTCTATGGCGTCGGCGACGCGCTGGCACCCGGCCTGGTCCTCGCGGCCGTGAGGGCCGACCACGTCGAACTGGGCAACGGGCAGCGGCTGGCGCTCGTGGAGGATGCGCAGGCCGATGCGCCGGCCGCGTCGATCCCGGCGCCACCTTCGCCCACGCCTGCACCGGCCAGCAGCGCGGACGTCGATCCCGCGCAGCTGCTCGAAGCCGGACTGCAGGCGCGCACCGTCGATGGCCGCCTCGCCGGCTACACCCTGTTGCCACGCGGCAACAGCGAGGTGCTGTTGCGTGCCGCCGGCCTGCAGCCCGGCGACGTGCTGCTCTCCGTCAACGGCCAGGTCCTGTCGCCGAGCGTGATCACCGAACTGGCGAGCGAATTGAAATCCAACCCCAGGGCCGTCGTGACCTTCGAGCGCGACGGCCAGACCCGCACCCTGAGCCTCGGAGGCAGCGCGCCATGAGCCCCCGCATCCCGGCGCGGTGGCTGCTGGCGACCGCCGTCCTGCTGGCCTGCCCCACCCCGCCGCTGTCGGCCCAGGCGCAGGCCGAAGCACCGGCCCTGCGCATGCAGAACGTCGAGCTGACCGCCTTCATCCAGGATGTGGCGCGTGCCACCAGCACCACCTTCATCGTCGACCCGCGCGTGCAGGGCACGGTCAACGTCAGCCGCGACCGTCCGCTGACCGACGAAGACCTCATCGGAGTGCTGCTCACCGTGCTGCGCAGCAACGGCCTGATCGCCGTGCCGGCCGGCACCGCCACCTATCGCATCGTCCCCGACGAACTGGCCGCACAACAGCCGGGCTCGCCGCTCGGCTACGCCACCAGCGTGTTTCCGCTGCAGCGCATCGACGCGCGCGCCGCCGCCGAAACGCTGAAGCCGTTGATCGGCCGAGGCGGCGTGGTGATGGCCCTGCCCCAGGGCAACAGCCTGCTGGTAGCCGATTACGTCGACAACCTGCGCCGCATCCGCGGCCTGGTGTCGCAGATCGATCACGACAGCGCCAGCATCGACACCGTGACCCTGCGCAACACGTCGGCGCGCGAACTGGCCGCAACGCTCGTCGACCTCTACGGCATCTCCGGACAGAACGACGGCGCGCTGTCGGTGCTGCCGGTGGAGAGCAGCAATTCGCTGGTGATCCGCGGCAACCCGACGATGGTGCAGCGGGTCGCGCGGATGGCGCTGGAACTCGACAGCCGCGCCGAGCGCAGCAGCGACGTCGCCGTGGTGAAGCTGCAGCACGCCAGCGCCGAGCAGCTGCTGCCGGTGCTGCAGCAACTGATCGGCCAATCGCCCGACGGCGGCGGCGCTGCTGCGAGCGCCGCGATGGCCGCCGCCGTGCCCGCGGCCGCCGATGCCGAGAACCTGCAGATCATTTCCCCGGCCGGCGGCAAGCGTCCGGTGATCGTGCGCTACCCGGGCGCGAACTCGCTGGTCATCAGCGCCGATCCCAGCACCCAGCGGATCCTGCTCGACGTGATCCGCCAGCTCGACGTGCGCCGCGAGCAGGTGCTGGTCGAAGCGCTGGTGGTCGAGATCTCCGACGCCGCCGCCAGTCGGCTCGGCACCCAGTTGCTGCTCGCGGGCAAGGACGGCTCGATTCCGATCGGACTGACCCAGTTTTCCAACGGTGGCCCGGGGATCACCTCGCTGGCCGGTGGCGCCCTGGCAGGCCGGCGCAACGACGACGACGACGACGCCCTGGGCGACGCCGCTCGCCAGGCGGCCGCGCAGGCGCTGCTGGGCCTCAGCGGCGGACTGCTGGGCTTCGCTGCCGAGCGCGACAACACCCTGTTCGGCCTGATCATCAACGCGGTCAAGACCGACACCGGGTCCAGCCTGTTGTCGACGCCGTCGATCCTCACCCTCGACAACGAGGACGCGCGGATCATGGTCGGGCAGGAAGTGCCGATCACCACCGGCGAAGTGCTCAGCGGCAACAACGACAACCCCTTCCGCACCATCGATCGTCAGGATGTCGGCATCCAGCTGACGGTGCGGCCGCAGATCAACGCCGGCGGCGGCATCACGCTGTCGATCAAGCAGGAGGTCTCGTCGGTCAACGGGACGGTCAGCAGCAGCAACGACGAGCTGGTACTCAACAAGCGCGAGGTCGAGACGAACGTGGTCGTCGACGACGGCGCGATGGTGGTACTCGGCGGCCTGCTCGACCAGAGCAATGACGCGCGACTGGAGAAGATCCCGCTGCTCGGCGACATCCCCGGCCTCGGCGCGCTGTTCCGCAGCCGCTCGCGCAACAGTTCCAAGACCAATCTGATGGTGTTCCTGCGGCCCACGATCATCCGCAACGGGGCCGATGCGCAGCGCCGGACCGCGCAGCGTTACGGCTACCTGCGCGACACCGGGCTGCGCGGCGATCCGGCCGCGCTGGTCGAACTCGATGCGCTGGTGCGCGACTACCTCGAAGCCACACCGTCGGCGCTCCCGGCGCCGCCGCCCTCCGCTCCGGTCACCCCGGACGCCGCGCCGAACCCCTGATGCGCACGCCCACGCGCCCCCTGGCGTACGCCTTCGCCAAACGGCACGGCGTGCTGCTGCTCGACACCGACGACCACGCGCACGTGGCGCTTCGCGAAGGCGGGGACGCGCACGCGCTGATCGAGGTCCGGCGCGCCGTGGGCCTGCCGCTGCGGGTAGACACGCTGACGCCCACCGCGTTCGACCGGCGCCTGTCGGAGATCTACGCCGATGTCGGGCTGGGCAATGCCGCAGGCGTCGAGCAGCTGCATCTGCACGGCAATCTGGACTCGCTGGTCGAGGACATTCCGACCACCGCCGATCTGCTGGAACGCCAGGGCGATGCGCCGGTCATCCGTCTGATCAACGGCCTGATCGCCGAGGCCGCGCGTCTCGGCGCGTCCGACGTGCACATCGAATCGTTCGAATCCGCGCTGCGCGTACGCTTCCGCGTCGACGGCGTGATGCGCGAGGCGGTGTCGCTGCCGGCGCGTATCGCGCCGCTGCTGGTGTCGCGCGTGAAAGTGATGGCGCGCCTGGACATCGCCGAACGGCGCGTGCCGCAGGACGGGCGCGTGTCGCTGGCGATGGGCGCCAAGGCGCTGGACGTGCGTGTATCCACCCTGCCCACCCGCGGCGGCGAGCGCGTGGTGCTGCGCATCCTCGACAAGGAACAGGGCACGCTGTCGCTCGAGCAACTCGGCATGTCGGCGCCCACGCTGGCGTCGCTGCGCAAGGCGCTGCAGGTGCCGAACGGCGTGATCCTGGTCACCGGCCCGACCGGCTCGGGCAAGACCACCACGCTGTATTCCGCGCTGACCGCGCTCAACGACGGCGAGCGCAACATCCTGACCGTCGAAGACCCGGTCGAATATGCGGTCGAGGGCGTCGGCCAGACCCAGGTCAACACGCGCGTGGGCATGAGCTTCGCCGCAGGCCTGCGCGCGATCCTGCGCCAGGACCCGGACATCGTCATGGTCGGCGAGATCCGCGATGCCGAGACCGCGCAGATCGCGGTGCAGGCCAGTCTCACCGGTCATCTGGTGCTGTCGACGGTGCACACCAACGACGCCGCGGGCGCGATCACCCGGCTGCGCGATGTCGGCATCGAGCCCTTCCTGCTGGCCTCGAGCCTGCGCCTGGTGATGGCGCAGCGGCTGCTGCGCAAGCTCTGCGTGCACTGCCGCACGCCGCGCACCCACAGCGGATTTGCCGGGATGCTCGGCGGCGAGGTCGACGGTGTGCTGTACGACGCGGTGGGCTGCCCGCGCTGCAACCACACCGGCTACGCCGGGCGCATCGGCATCCACGAAGTGATCACCGTCGACGACCGCATCCGCCGCCTGATCGCCAGCGACGCCGGCGAAGACGCCATCGCCGACGCGGCGTTCGCCAATGCAGAGCGGCTGTCGGACGCTGCACGTGATGCGGTCGCGGCCGGATTGACCACGCTGGAAGAAGCCGTGCGCGTCACCCGTCAGGAGACCCGGGACGATGCCGGCGTTTGACTACTCGGCGCTGGACCTGCGCGGCCACACCCGTGCCGGCACGGTCGAGGCCGCGACGCCGCGCGACGCGCGTGCGCTGCTGGAGAAGCGGCAGCTGGTGCCGGTCTCGGTCGAGCCCGCGATGCAGCAGCATCCGGGCGGGCGCGGCGGCCGCTTCGGCGCCAAGGACCTCGCCCTGTTGACCCGCCAGCTGTCGACGCTCGTGGCAAGCGCACCGCTGGAAGAAGCCCTGCGCACGATCGGCAGCCAGAGCGACCGGCGCGGCGTGCGCCGGGTGGTGATGGCCACCCACGCCCAGGTGCTCGAGGGCCGCCGGCTGGCCGATGCGATGGCCCAGCAGGGCAAGGCGTTTCCGCCGCTGTACCGGGCGATGGTGTCGGCGGGCGAACGCTCGGGCGCGCTGCCGCAGATTCTCGAACGCCTCGCCGATCTGCTCGAACGCCAGCAGCAGGTGCGCGGCAAGATGATCGGCACCCTGGTCTATCCGGCCGCGCTGTCGCTGACCGCGGTGGCGGTGGTGATCGCACTGATGACATTCGTGGTGCCGCGCGTGGTCGAACAGTTCGATTCGATGGGCCGCGAACTTCCGCTGCTGACGCGCGCGGTCATCGCCGTGTCCGATTTCATCAATCAGTGGGGTTGGCTCGTCGCCACGCTGCTGGTGGTCGGCGCCGTCGTCTTCGCCAGATTGCTCAAACGCGAGGATTTCCGGTTGCGCTTCGACGGCTGGCTGTTGCGCCTGCCGCTGCTCGGCCGGGTGCTGCGCGACCTGCACGCCGCGCGCATGTCGCGCACGCTGGCGATCATGCTCGACAGCGGCCTGCCGCTGATCGAAGGACTGGCGATCACCGCGCGCACCGTCGGCAACCGCGTGCTGCGCGCCGCCACCGACACCATGGTCACCGCGATCGACGAAGGCGGCAGCATGTCCTCGGCGATGAAGCGCGCCGGCGTGTTCCCGCCCACGCTGCTCTACATGACCGGCAGCGGCGAGAACAGCGGCCGCCTGGCGCCGATGCTCGACCGCGCCGCCGATTATCTCGAGCGCGAGATCGACACCTTTTCCAACGCCACGCTGAGCCTGCTCGAGCCGGGAATCATCATCGTGCTCGGCGGCGTGGTCGCCATGATCGTCCTGTCCATCCTGCTGCCGATCCTGCAGTTCAACTCGATGGCGCTGGGCTGATCCCCACCCGTCCGCAACCGACCCGGAACCCTTCGCCATGATGCTTCGTCGTTCCCGTCCCGCCGTCGCCAGAGCGCGCGGCTTCACCCTGATCGAACTGATGGTGGTCATCGTCATCCTGGGCCTGCTGGCCACGGTGGTGGTGATCAACGTGCTGCCCAGCCAGGACCGCGCGATGGTGGAGAAAGCGCGCGCCGATGTCGCGCTGCTGGAACAGGCGCTCGACAGCTACCGCCTGGACAACCTGACCTACCCGCGCACCGAACAGGGCCTGCAGGCGCTGCAGCAGCCGCCGCCGGGGCTGGCCCGTCCCGAGCGCTACCGCACGGGCGGCTACGTGCGGCGTCTGCCGGCCGATCCATGGGGCAACCCGTACCAGTACCGCATACCGGGACAGCGCGGCGCGTTCGACGTCTTCTCGTTCGGCGCCGACGGCGCCGAGGGCGGCGAAGGCGAGAACGCCGACATCGGCAACTGGCAGTAACACGCACGCTCATGCCACGCGCGCAGGCCGGGTTCACGCTGATCGAACTGCTCGTGGTTCTGGTCGTCATCGGCCTGGCTTCGACGGCGGTGGCGTTGACGTTGCCCGACGGCAATGCCGGCTTTCATCGCCAGGCCGACCAGTTCGGCCTGCACCTCAAGCACGCGCGCGACGAAGCCATCCTCGGCGGCCGCGCGATGCAGGTGAGCGTCGACGCCGGCGGCTACCGGTTCAGCCGACGCGACTTCGGCCGGTGGCAGCCGCTGGACGACGCGCCGTTCTCCGCACGCCCCTGGGCCGACGGCGTGATCGCCGTGCTGCCGGAACGCCGGGGCCAGCTCAACGTCCGCTTCGACGCCACCGGCGCCGCCGAACCGCAGCGCCTGCGACTGGCGCGCGACGGCCTGCACGCCGAGATCGTGGTCGACGCCGCAGGCACGGTGCGCGTGCAATGACCGACGCGGCGCGCGGCTTCTCGCTGATCGAACTGCTGGTCGCGCTGGCGGTGTTCGCGCTCGTCGTCGTCGCCCTGCTCAATCTGAGCGGCGGCAGCACGCGCAGTGCACTGCAGATCGAGACCCGGGCGCTGGCCGGCATCCTGGCCGAGAACCTGGCGGTCGAGGCACAGATCGGCGATGCGACGCCCGATGCTGCGCAGGGCGAAGAACGTCTCGGCGATCGCCAATGGCGGTGGCGGCGCGCGATCGAACCCGCCGGCGCCGGTCTGACCCGCGTGCGCATCGCGGTGTTCGCCGACGACGGCCAGCAGGTGGCCAGTGCCGAGGTGCTGCGATGAGCCGTGCATCGCACCCGCGCGCACGCGGCTTCACCCTGATCGAGGTGCTGGTGTCGCTGGCGATCTTCGCGATGCTCGCCGCGGCCGCGGTCGGCGTGCTGGCATGGACGGCCGACCAGCAGGGCGTGATCCGCGCGCGCATGGACCGCACCGCCGAACTGCAGCGCGCACATGCCCTGCTCAAGGCGGACCTCGGCCAGGCCGCCGTGCGCCGCACCCGGCGCAGTGATGGCGTGGCCGAGTTGTCGGCCTTCACCGCCGCGCCGCCGGACGACCGCAGCCGTCCGCTGCTGGGCTTCGTCCGCCGCGGCTGGGAAAATCCGGACAGCGCGCCACGCGCGTCGATGCAGTACGTGGAGTACCGCGTCGCCGACGGAAGCCTGCAGCGCAGTACACGCGCCGCGCTCGACGGCAGCGCAGCCGGCGCGCCGCAGGTGCTGCTGGACGGCGTGGAGTCGGTGCGTGCGTTCTATTACGCGCGCGGCTTCTGGAGCGACGGCTGGGGCGGCGGCCTCGCTACGCTGCCGCAGGCGGTCGCGCTGGAGATGGAGGTCCGCGACTTCGGCCATGTGCGCCAGGTCTTCCTGCTGCCGGGCGAAGCGGAATGACCGCGCCGGTGCGACAGCGCGGCATGGCCCTGCTTTCGGTGCTGCTGCTCACCGCGGTGATGACCGTGCTGGCGGTGGCGATGCTCGACGACATCCGCTTCGGTCTGCGCCGGACCGGCAACGCGCATGCGATCGCGCAGGCGCAGCGCTATGCGCTCGGCAGCGAGGCACTGGCCCGGCAACGGTTGGGCGAACTGCAGCGCGGTGGTGTCGATGTTGCGGAATGGAACGACAAACCGCTGCTGTTCCCGATCGTCGAAGACGGCCAGACCCTCGGCCTGGTGCGCGCGCGGCTGGGCGATGGCAGCACCTGCTTCAACCTCAACAGCGTGGTCACCGGCGCGCCCGAGCAATGGCAACGCCGGGAGCTGGGGGTGAGCCAGTACGTGGCCCTGCTGCAGGCGCTGGGATTCGCCGCCGCCCAGGCCCAGGCCCTGGCGGACACGCTGGCCGACTGGATCGACAGCGATGCGCAGCGCGCGCCGCTCGGCGCCGAGGATTCCACCTACGCCGCAATGCAGCCCGGCTACCGGACCAGCGGCGCCCTGCTTGCCGAGCCGTCGGAACTGCGGGCGATCCGCGGCTACGACGGCGCGGCCTACGCGCGCCTGCGTCCCTACGTCTGCGCGCTGCCCAGCGCCGCGCTGTCGCCGGTGAACGTCAACGCGCTGAGCCTCGACCAGGCCCCGGTGCTGAGCATGCTCAGCCTGGGACGCCTGACGCCTGCCGAAGCGCGCAGCGTGATCGCCGCGCGTCCGGACGGCGGCTGGCCGGATGCGACCGCGTTCTGGGCGCAACCCGCGCTCGCTGCCAGCGAGCTGCCGAACGAGGTCTATGACCAGGTGCAGCTGCGCAGCCGCTGGTTCACCCTGCAGACCGAAGTCGACTACGCCGGTGCGCAGGCGGTGCTCAGTGCACTGCTGCACGCCGAGGGCGACCGCGCCCGCCTGATCGTCCGCCGCTGGACTCCCGACGAATGAACACCGCCTTCCCCATCCGCCTGCTGCAGCTGGGTGCCGATCCATCGCGCGCCGCGACGTGCCTGTCGATCGACACCGGCGGCCATGTCGTCGCACGCCGGCACTGCGACCCCGCCCATCCGCTGCCGGCCGAACCCGGCATGCGCGACATCCTCGTCGTGCCGGCCGAGGCGCTGCGCCTGCACTGGTTCGATCTGCCGGCGCGCAGCGCGGCGCAGGCCGTGGCCGCAGCCCGCCTGATGCTGCAGGACCATGTCGCGCAGCCGGGCACTGACCTGCACGTGGCCGTCGGCGACCCCGAGACCGGTGACCCGCAGCGTCTGCTCGGCGTGGTCGACGCCGCCTTGATGCGCGACTGGCTGCAACAGGCCGCGCAACTGGGACTGCGCCCCGCGGCCGTGGTGCCCGATTGCCTGCTGCTCGATGCGCCGACGGACGACGGGGTGCAGGTCTGCGAACGCGACGGTCTGCTGCTGGCGCGTGGCCGCAAGCTCGCGGTCGCCGCCGAGCCGGATCTGCTGCAGCGCCTGATCGGGGCGCGGCCGGTGCAGCGGCTCGACGACGGCGCGCGCGACGCGCGCTTCGCCGCCAATGCGCTGGCCGCCCCTGCGCTCGACCTGTTGCAGGGCCCGTACGCGCGCCGCGACGAGGCGCAGCCGCGCCGACGCCGGCGCCTGCGCTGGCTGGCGGCGCTGGCCCTGCTGTCTCCGCTGCTACTGGTCGGCGCGCAGGCGCTGTATCACGGCCTGGCGGCACGCTCGCTGGAAACACGTGCCGACGCGCTGGCGGCACAGTACCGGCCCCAGCTCACCGGAGCCGGTCTCGGCACGTATTACCGCCAGCGCCTGGCGCCGGACATGCTGGCCACGCACTCGGCCGCGCTGTTCGAGGCGTTGCGGGCGGTGCCCGGCGCCCGGCTCGACAGTTACGAATTCACGCTCGACACCGGCGTGCGCGCCGGGTTGGTGCACGGCAGCGAGCAGGACCTCGAACTCGTGCGCCACTCTCTGGCCGACCGCGGGCTGGCACTGGTGCCGCTCGACAGCCAGCCGGTCGAGACCGGCCTGCGCAGCCTCGTCGCCGTGGAGCCACTCTGATGCAGATCGACAAGCCGCGCGTCAGCCGCTGGTGGCAGCAGCGCGAACCACGCGAGCGCTGGATGCTGGGCCTGATGACCGCCGCGATCGCCGCGTTCGTGCTCTGGTACGGGCTGCTGACCCCGCTGCGCAAGGCCGCCGATGCCGCGCAGGCACGCCACGAACACGCCACGCTGGCGCTGCTGCAGGCCGAGCTGCAGCTGGCGCAGCTGCGAGACCTGGATCGGCGCGACATCGCACCGCCGGTCGACGCGGCCGCGTTGAAGGCCGCTGTGCTGGCGTCAGCGGACAGGGCCGGACTGGCCGTGAGCCGCGAGCGCGAACACGGCGGCGGCTTCGGTATCGAAGCGGATGCCGCCACGTCGCAGCAGTTGTTCGCCTGGCTGGACGACCTGCGGCTGCAGCGCGGCCTGGCCCCGTCCACCCTGAGTGTGGCAAGGAGCGAGGGCCGGCTTCGGGTGCAAGCCGGGTTCGACATCGTCCGATGACCCCGAGCGCATGCACGGGCCCGAGCCACCCGCAGGCGGCCCACGCGGCTATACGCGCCAGCGCCCTTGATCGAATGCACGTCTGCATCGCCTGTACGCCGCGGCTGCATGTGGCACCGGCCACACACGACCGTGGCACGCCCGCCTCCGCGTCTGCTGTCTCGACGCGTTCCCGGTCGTCCGATGACGTACGCGATCCGAACGCGCCCGGCATGAGCGATGACGATCGCGGCGACGCCACGACCACGCCAGCGAGAACCGTCCGAATGCCGACGCGGATATCGCCTCCCGGGCGATGCATCCGGCGCGCGCCTGTGCGCCATTCGGATCGATCGCGCCGCTCCGACGGGGATCGCCAATCACACAAAAAAAAGCCCGCGGTGATGGCCGCGGGCTTTGCAGATCGAACAGCGGTGTCGATCAGAACGCGAACTGGGTGCGCAGCGCGTACTGGCCGGTCTTGTCGCCGGTCACTTCGTTGTCGCCGTTGGTGTAGTTGAACATGAAGCGCAGGTTGGGATTGACGTAGTAGTTCATGCCGACAATCCAGCTGCTCGCCTCGCGGTTCACCAGGTCCTTGTTCTCGATCGTGTCGTAGCGCGCGGTCAGCTCCCACAGGCCGCGATCGGTCACCTTCGGCGAAGCGAAGATGCCGTTTCCGGCCTTGTAGGCCTTGTGGCCGCCGTTGAGCAGCCAGCTGCCCTGCACATACCAGGTGGTGATGTCCTGGTCGGCCGCCGCCGGCTGACCGAAGCTGGCAATGGCGTATTCGCTCTGGAAGAACAGCGGACCGAACGAGCCGGCCGCTTCCAGGCCGTAGGCGTCGACCGTGTTGCGGCTGCCCGACGTCGTCGTGGCGATGGTCTGCGACGGGCCGCGGCGTCCGGCGTAGTTGGCCGTCGCGGCGATGTCGGCCGAGCCCTGGTTGACGTTCTCGTGGCTGGCCCAGCCACCGAAGTGCAGCGTGCTCGCCTCGGTGTTGATCGGCGCGAACGTGAAGCGGCCGGCGGCGCCGACGCCCTCGTTGCGGGTGCCCGAGGCGCTGCGCAGGTTGAACACCGAGAAGCCGGCGGTGTAGTTGGTGTCCGCGCGCAGGTAACCCACGCCCTGCTGGAACTGGCGACCGTTGAACAGGCCGGTGGCCGAGGCGAACGGCCGTTCCATCATCAGGATCTCGTTGGAACTGGTCAGCTCTTCCATCGAGCGGTAGGGCTTGAAGTGGCCGATGGTGACCTTGCCGCCCAGCGCCGACTTGGCGATGAACACGTCGCGGAAGCCGTCGAGGCCGGTGCCGGCGGCGAAATCCTGCTCGAACTTGTAGTCCCAGCCGTAGGCCTTGCCCTGCAGCGTCAGGCGCGCGCGGCGGAACTCGGTGGTGCCGGTGCTCGCGGCGATGTCGCGATCGAACGCATAGGCGTCGAAGTGGATGCGTCCACCGGCCTGGAACTCGAACTGCTTGTCGGCCGAGGTGACCTTCAGGCCGCCCTTGGTGTCGATGACCGGCGCGGTGGTGGCCATCTTGTCCAGGCTTTCCTGGGTGCCGATGTTGATGTCGGACTGCGCGTCGGTGCGGACCTCGAGCGCGTCGACCTTGGCCTGCAGCTCGGCCAGCTGCGCGCGCAGCGCGGCCACTTCGGCATCCCGACTCTGGCTCTGGGCTGCAGCGGAGAAGGAGACGGACGCGACGGCGAGAGCGACGGACGCGGCCAGAATGGAATGACGCATGGGTGGATTCCCTTGAGTGGAGATGGATGCAGCGGCGACATCGCGGCTCGCGGCCGTGTGCACATGAAACGCGTGTGACTGAATGATGTGCAGCGTGATTACGTTTGCTGACACTCAAATTGCAATCACATGACATTTGGATGACGACGCGGGCTGCGCCCGATCGCGAGTCCGCAACGCCGACGTCACCCGCCGGTCATGCCGTTGACCCGCAATTGTCATGTCAAGAACGTGAAATTGCGCAGCACGGCGGCACCTGCCGCCCTTACTCCAGGGAACTCCCATGCACGCTCTACTCAAGGCCCGGGTCGCCACGCTGGTGCTGTCCACCACGCTGCTCGCGGCCACGTTCGGCGCCAGCGCCCAGTCCACCGACGTCACCGGTGCCGGCGCGTCCTTCGTCTACCCGGCGATGACGCGCTGGTCGGCCGACTACCGCAATGCCACCAGCACCCAGGTCAACTACCAGTCGATCGGCTCGGGCGGCGGCATCGCCCAGATCAAGGCCGGCACGGTCGATTTCGGCTCCTCCGACGCACCGCTGCCGCCCGCCGACCTGCAGAAGTCGGGCCTGGTGCAGTTCCCCTCGGTCATCGGCGGCGTGGTGCCGATCGTCAACGTCGAAGGCGTCGCCGCCGGCGCGATGAAGCTCGACGGCCCGACGCTGGCCAACATCTTCCTAGGCAACATCACCCGCTGGAACGACCCGGCGATCGTCGCACTCAACGGCGGCCTCGCGCTGCCCGACGCACGCATCACCGTGGTCCACCGCTCCGACGGTTCGGGTACGACCTTCAACTTCGTCAACTACCTGTCCAAGGTCAGCCCCGCCTGGAAGGACGGCGTCGGCGAAGGCACCACGGTGCGCTGGCCGGTCGGCATCGGCGGCAAGGGCAACGAGGGTGTGGCCGCGTACGTGCGCCAGATCAAGGGCGGCATCGGTTACGTCGAACTGTCATATGCGCTGCAGAACCGCCTGGCGTATTCCCGCCTGAAGAACGCCGCCGGCAATTTCGTCAACCCGAGCGAGGAGACGTTCTCGGCCGCCGCGGCCAGCGCCGACTGGGCCACGTCGCGCGACTTCTATCTGGTGATGACCAATGCCCCGGGCCAGAACGCATGGCCGATCACGGCGACCAATTTCATCCTGATGCACCGCAATCCGCGCAACCGCGCCGGTGCCAAGAGCGCGCAGGACTTCTTCCGCTGGGTCTACGCCAATGGCGGCGAGCAGGCGCGTCAGCTCGGCTATGTCCCGCTGCCGGCTACGCTGGTCCAGCAGGTGGAGCGCTACTGGGCCGAGAACGCGCGGTACTGAGTCAGACGGCTTCGTGAATGCGGGTCGGGCGTCCTCTCCCCGGCCGATCCGCCTTCGCGTCGCCATCCAGGCGGGCCTTCGGGCCCGCTTTTTTCGTTATGTCACGGGGTGGCGTCGAGGCCGTTCTCCTGCAAGGATGACTGGCGTCATACGGATGTAACAAAAACATCATTTCATGTCCGGACCCAGACGGCGCACGCGCCGCATTCCCACATGGAGTTGCTCATGGCCCGTTCCATCGTCCGCATCGGCGCGCTCGCGCTGTCTTCCCTGGTCTTCCTGGCCGCCTGCGGCGGCAACGACGGCGCACCTGCCGGCCAGTCCGCTGACGGCGCCCCGGGCGCGAGCCAGGGCGCAGGCGACCGCGTCGCCATGCAGATCACCGGCGCCGGCGCCACCTTCATCTTCCCGCTGGTGTCGCGCTGGTCGGCCGACTACAACGCCGCCACCGGCAACCGGGTCAACTACCAGTCGATCGGCTCGGGCGGCGGCATCGCCCAGATCAAGGCCGGCACCGTCGATTTCGGCTCCACCGACAAGCCGCTCGACAGCGCCGAACTGCAGGCCGCGGGCCTGGGCCAGTTTCCGTCGGCGATCGGCGGCGTGGTGCCGGTGGTCAACGTCGACGGCCTGCAGCCGGGCCAGCTGCGCCTGACCGGTGCCCTGCTCGCCGACATCTTCATGGGCAAGGTCGGCACCTGGAACGATCCCGCGATCGCGGCGCTGAACCCGGGTGTCTCCCTGCCCGCCGGCAAGATCAGCATCGTCCACCGCTCCGACGGTTCGGGCACGACGTTCAACTTCTCCAACTACCTGTCCAAGGTCAGCCCGGACTGGAAGTCGCGCATCGGCGAAGGCACCTCGGTTCAGTGGCCGGTCGGCGTCGGCGGCAAGGGCAACGAGGGCGTCGCCTCCTACGTCCAGCAGATCAAGGGCTCGATCGGCTACGTCGAGCTGGCCTATGCGCTGCAGAACAACATGCCGTATGCGTCGCTGCAGAATGCCGCGGGCAACTGGGTGCAGCCGAGCGAGGAGAGCTTCGCCGCCGCGGCCGCGACCGCCGACTGGGCCAGCGCGCAGGATTTCAACCTGGTCATCACCAACGCCCCGGGCGCCAATGCGTGGCCGATCACCGCGACCAACTTCATGCTGATGCCGAAGCAGCCGCGTGATGCCGCGCGCAGCCAGGCCGCACGCGACTTCTTCAAGTGGGCGCTCGAGTCCGGCCAGGCCCAGGCCAGCGCACTGCACTACGTGCCGCTGCCGGCCGAGCTGGTGCAGCAGATCGAAGCCTACTGGGCCGCCGAGTTCCAGTGACGGCACACGTGCGGCGGGTCGCCCCGATGGCGGCACGCCGCGCGATCGTG
Organism: Luteimonas sp. WGS1318; assembly: GCF_043187535.1. Classification (GTDB taxonomy): domain Bacteria; phylum Pseudomonadota; class Gammaproteobacteria; order Xanthomonadales; family Xanthomonadaceae; genus Luteimonas. Next base: position 1,336,826 of record NZ_CP171131.1, on the reverse strand, counting down.
TCGCAACCGACGGCAATGACGTCCCGCCCGCGCGGGACTGACGGAACACAAGGGATCCGATGACCGCTGCCACCCTTTCCGCCGCGCCGGCACCCCGGCAACGCGACCTCCGCGACGCCCGCAACGACCGGCTCTTCCGCTGGTTGCTCGCGGCCACCGTCGTATTCGCGATGCTGGCCCTTGCCGGCGCCGCGTTGTCGATGCTGTGGGGCGGGCGCGACGCGCTGGCCACCCAGGGCCTGTCGTTCTTCACCAGTGCCGACTGGAATCCGGTCGAGAACCGCTACGGCGCGCTGGTGCCGATCCTCGGCACCATCGTCACCGCGCTGATCGCGATGATCATCGCCGTGCCGGTGAGCTTCGGCATCGCGTTCTTCCTCACCGAGGTGGCGCCGCGCTGGCTGCGCGGGCCGGTGGGCACGGCGATCGAACTGCTGGCCGGCATTCCGTCGATCATCTACGGCATGTGGGGCCTGTTCGTGCTGGTGCCGGTGATGACGACCTACGTCACCCCGTTCCTCAACGACTACTTCGGTGCGATTCCCGGCATCGGCCTGCTGTTCCAGGGCCCGCCGCTGGGCATCGGCACGCTGACCGCGGGCTTCGTGCTCGCGATCATGGTGATTCCCTTCATCTCGTCGGTGATGCGCGAGGTGTTCCTGACCGTGCCCACGCGCCTGAAGGAATCGGCCTATGCACTCGGCGCGACCAAGTGGGAAGTGAGCTGGGACATCGTGCTGCCCTATACCCGCTCGGCGGTGATCGGCGGCATCTTTCTCGGCCTCGGCCGCGCACTCGGCGAGACGATGGCGGTCGCGTTCGTGATCGGCAATTCGGTGCGTCTGACCCCGTCGCTGCTCGAGCCCAGCACGACGATCGCGGCGCTGATCGCCAATGATTTCGGCGAAGCCACCGAAACCTACCGCTCGGCGCTGCTGCTGCTCGGTTTCGTGCTGTTCCTGGTGACCTTCGTGGTCCTGGCGATCGCACGCCTGATGCTGATGCAGCTGTCGCGCAAGGAGGGCAAGTGATGGCCAGTGTCGTCACCGAACGCGAGCGCCAGGTCGCCGACCGCCTCTACGGCCGTCGTCGCATCGTCAACGGCGTCGCCATCGTCCTGGGCTGCCTTACCGCCGCCTTCGGCCTGTTCTTCCTCGGCTGGATCCTGTGGACGCTGGTCTCCAAGGCGGCCGGTGGCATCAACTGGGCGCTGTTCACCCAGATGACCCCGCCGCCGATGCAGGAAGGCGGTCTGGCCAACGCCTTCTTCGGCAGCGCGGTGATGTGCGCGCTGGCGATCGCCATCGGCACGCCGATGGGCGTGGCCGCCGGCACCTGGCTCGCCGAGTACGGGCGGGCCCGCAAGATCGGCACCGTCGTGCGCTTCGTCAACGACATCCTGCTGTCGGCGCCGTCGATCGTGCTCGGCCTGTTCGTCTACACCGCGTTCGTGATGCAGACCGGCGGCCGCTTCTCGGCGCTGGCCGGCGCGATCGCCCTGGCCTTCATCGTGTTGCCGGTGGTGGTGCGCACGACCGACGAGATGCTGCAACTGGTGCCCACGCAGATGCGCGAGGCGGCACTGTCGCTGGGCGTGCCGCACTGGAAGGTGATCGTGCAGGTGCTCTATCGCAGCGCGTCGGCGGGCATCGTCACCGGCATCCTGCTCGCCCTGGCCCGCATCAGCGGCGAGACCGCGCCGCTGCTGTTCACCGCGTTCGGCAACCAGTACTGGAACAGCGACGTCATGCGGCCGATGGCCAGCGTGCCGGTGGTGATGTACCAGTACGCCGGCAGCCCGTATGAATCCTGGCAGCAACTGGCCTGGGCCGGCGCGCTGGTGCTCACGAGCTTCGTGCTCATCGTCAGCCTCGTCGCCCGCGCCATCCTGCTGCGCAAGCGGATCAGCCACGACTGATCCGCACTGCCCCTTCTTCGAACGGACCGTCCATGAACGACCTGCATACCGCCCCGACGCAACGGATCCACCTGGCCACCCACGCACGTGAAGTGCTGGCGCCGGCGCCGGTGAAGATCGCCGCGCGCGGGCTGGATTTCCATTACGGCGATTTCCATGCGCTCAAGGGCATCGAGCTGGAGATTCCCGAAAAGCGGGTGACCGCGCTGATCGGCCCGTCGGGCTGCGGCAAGTCGACGCTGCTGCGCATCTTCAACCGCATCTACGCGCTGTATCCGAAGATGACCGCCAGCGGTGAGGTGCTGCTGGACGGCGAGAACATCCTGTCGCCGAAGTATCCGATGAACCGGCTGCGCAGCAAGGTCGGCATGGTGTTCCAGAAGCCGGTGCCGTTCCCGATGACGATCTTCGAGAACGTCGCCTACGCGATCCGCCACCACGAAAAGCTGTCCAAGGCCGAGCTCAACGTCCGCGTCGAACAGGCGCTGACCCAGGCCGCGCTGTGGAACGAGGTCAAGGACAAGCTCGGCCAGAGCGCGCTGGGCCTGTCCGGCGGCCAGCAGCAGCGCCTGTGCATCGCACGCGCCGTCGCCCTGCGCCCCGACGTGCTGCTGCTCGACGAGCCGACGTCGGCGCTCGACCCGATCTCCACCAGCCGCATCGAGCAGCTGGTCGAGGAACTGAAGGTCGACTACACGATCGTCATCGTCACCCACAACATGCAGCAGGCCGCGCGCGTCTCGGACTACACGGCCTTCATGTATCTCGGCGACCTGATCGAGCACGACACCACCGAGACCATTTTCTCCAAGCCCTCGAAGCAGCAGACCGAGGATTACATCACCGGCAGATTCGGCTAGCCGAGTCTGCCGGCGCGGGATTCGGGAGTCGGGATCGGGGATTCGAAACTGCGAATGCCCTGCCGATCGCGGATCGTCATCTACGCCACCCGAATCCCGAATCCCCAATCCCCAATTCCGGTAGCCACCCATGCCCATCCAACCGAACGACCACATCGTCAAGAGCTACGACGACGAGCGCAACCGCCTGACGCAGGAAATCCTGCGCATGGGCGAAATGGCCGCCTCGCAGCTCGAAGCCGCGCTGGATGTCGTGGAGCGCCGTGACGACAAGGCCGCCGAACGCATCATCGCCAACGACGACGCCATCGACGCACTCGAGCACGAGGTCAGCCAGGACGTGATGAAGCTGGCGCTGCGTGGGCCGATGGCGCGCGACCTGCGCGAGATCCTCGCCGCCCTGCGCATCGCCGCCGACATCGAACGCATCGGCGACTACGCCGCCAACGTCGCCAAGCGCTCGACCGCACTCAATCTCGCGCCGCCGCTGCCGCACACCCGCGGATTGACCGTGCTGGGCCAGCTGGCGGTGCGCCAGGTGCGCGACGTGCTGATCGCGTTCCGCGACAACGATGCCGAGGCCGCGCAGCGCGTGCGTGACCAGGACGCGGAGATCGACACCGTCTACACCAGCCTGTTCCGCGAGCTGCTGACCTACATGATGGAAGACCCGCGCGCGATCACCCCGAGCACGCATCTGCTGTTCATGGCCAAGAACATCGAGCGGATCGGCGACCACGCGACCAACATCGCCGAGAACATCTGGTTCCTGGTCCACGGCGACGACGCACTGCCGCCGCGCGACAAGCGCGACGAGACCAACACCGTCGTCTGAGCCTCCGCGCGGGATGGCGCGATGCAGGTGCGCCCGCGCGCACCGCATCGCGACCTGTGCTTCCGGCCCGCGCATCACGCGCCCGGGCGCCGGCGACGCTCTGCTAGGCTTGTGCGCATGAGCGATCTCGACGTCCCGACCACGCCGGTCGTAGCGGCCACACCCCACCTCCCGATGTCACGCCGCTTCCGCGGCTTCCTGCCGGTCGTCGTCGACGTCGAGACCGGCGGCTTCGACGCGCGCCGCCATGCGCTGCTGGAGATCGCCGCGATTCCGCTCGATCTCGACGCCGACGGGCAGCTGGTGCTCGGCCGCTCGGTGCATGCGCACGTCGAGCCGGCGGCGGGCACGCAGATCGATCCGCAGTCGCTGGAAGTGACCGGCATCGACATCCACCATCCGTTCCGCCTGGCGCGCAGCGAGCACGACGCGCTCGAGCACATCTTCACCGGCGTGCGTGCCGCGGTGCGCCACCACCAGTGCCAGCGCGCGATCCTGGTCGGGCACAACGCGCATTTCGACCTCGGCTTCGTCAACGCCGCGGTCGAACGCAGCGGCCACAAGCGCAATCCGTTCCATCCCTTCAGCGTGTTCGACACCGTGACGCTGGCGGGCGTGGCCTACGGCCAGACCGTGCTCGCGCGCGCCGTGCAGGCCGCCGGCTTCGAGTGGGACCAGAGCCAGGCGCACTCGGCGCTCTACGACACCGAGCAGACCGCGCGGCTGTTCTGCCGCATCGCCAACGCCTGGCCGGCGCCCACGCCGGCCGCCTGAGCGCCCGCGCGCTTCGCGCGGCCCACACGGCGCCCGCACGGGCCGTCGACACCCGCCCTCATCACGTGCTGCAGGCGACCGCGCCGCTCAGCCGGACGTCGCCGGGCGCAGCGTGATCAGCGCGATCTCGGACGGCACGCCGATGCGTGTCGCGAAACCGGGCCACAGCCCGGCGCCGTTGCCGACGTACAGCGCCATGCCGTCGACGTCGTAAAGGCCGGAGACGAAACCGCCGTTGGCGCGCTTGACCAGCCGGTCCATGCCGACGATGTGGCCGCCGTGGGTGTGCCCCGAGAGCTGCAGCGCCACACCGGCCTGCGCCCGCGCGCGCGCCTCGCGCGGTCGGTGTTCGAGCAGGATCACCGGCGCCTGCGGATCGGCACCGGCCAGCGCGGCCGCACTGTCCGGCAGCGGCAGGCCGTAGCGCGCGGCGACCGGATCGGTCACGCCGGCGAGCGTCAGCGCCGCGTCGCCGCGCCGGATCTCGAGATACCCGTTTTCCAGCACCTGCATGCCGAGCGCCCGCAGCGCCGGCATCCACGCGCGGTACTCGGCGTAGTACTCGTGGTTGCCGGTCACGGCGACCACGCCGTCCGGCGCCTGCAGCCCGGCCAGCGGCCGCATGTCGTCGGCCCGCGCACGCGGACTGCCGTCGACCATGTCGCCTGTGAGCACGATCAGATCCGGCTGCTGCGCATTGCCCGCGGCCACGACCGCAGCCACCCAGTCGCCGGTGAGCAGGCGGCTCGCGTGCAGGTCGGTGATCTGCAGCAGGCGATAGCCGTCGAAGGCCTCGGGCAACCCCTCGATCGCGATCTCGACCTGGCGCACCTGGGGCACCGCCATCGCCTGCCAGGTGCCGTAGCCCGACAGCAGCAGCGCGACCGCCGCGATGAGCGGGCGCACGCCGGGCCGTCGCAACGCCGCGAGCGCGCGGCGGCGGCGCAGCGCCCAGGCGAGAATGCACAGCGCATCGAGCAGCAGCACGAAGACCGTGGTCAGCAGCAGGGCGATGAAGCCGGTGCCCAGCACGGCGATGGCGGCCTTGGGAATTTCCGGAGACGCCATGCTGCCGGCGAACCGCGCGACGATGCGGTGATGCAGCGCGAGCCCGAACACCAGCAACGCAAGACCGGCGCGCGCCGCGCGCGACAAGCGCAGCGGCCAGACCACACGCACGACGAGATAGGACGCAAGAACGACCGCAACGACACTCAGCACACGACATCCAATGGCAGCGCGACGACGGCCGGATCACCGGGCCGTCAGGGGCCGGCCATGGTCGGCGATGTGCGCCGTGCATGCCAGCCGCGCCGCGGCCGGATCATGCGGTTTCGGCAGGATGCTGCGTTGCATCGACCCGCATCGCCATCTGCAAGTCGACACTCAGCTCGCGAGCTTCAACCCAACCAGGCCGGCGACGATGAGCCCGAGGCTCACCAGGCGCGCCACCGTGGCCGGCTCGTCGAACAGCAGCATGCCGAGCAGCGCGGTGCCGACGGCGCCGATACCGACCCAGATCGCATAGGCGGTGCCGAGCGGCAACGACTTCATCGCCAGGCCGAGCAGCGTGATGCTCACGCCCATCGCTGCAACCGTGCCCAGCGTGGGCCAGAGCCGGGTGAAGCCTTCGGTGTATTTCAGGCCGATCGCCCAGGCGATCTCGAACAGGCCGGCGAGCAGCAGGATGAACCACGACATCGGACACCTCCATCGATCGAAGATGGGGCCGTCCCCGCGCGCGGTGCGAACCGGCAGGGTCGTCCCTGCCACCGTGAGCCGGGAATGCTATCGGGCCACGCCTGAATGTCCGCGCGCCACGGGCGCAGCCGGCGCGTCGCTCAGATGTCGCAGAGCTGGTCGCGTCCCGCACTCTTGGCGCGGTACAGCGCCATGTCCGCGCGGCGCATCAGCTGCGCGGGCACGGTGTCGAGCGGGTCGAGCATCGCCGCGCCGGCACTGATGGTCACGCGCAATCCCGTCACACCGCCCCAGCCGTCCTCGCGCGCGAAGGCGTCGCGCAATCGGGCATAGAGGCCGTGCGCCTCGTCGAGGGTCGCATCGACGAGGATCATCGCGAACTCCTCGCCGCCGATCCGCGCGGCGATGTCGGACGCACGGCAGGCGCCGGCGAGCAGCGCGCCGGCCTGACGCAGCACTTCGTCGCCCGTGGCGTGGCTGTGCACGTCGTTGATCGCCTTGAAGCGGTCGATGTCGAGGATCATCAGGCACAGCGGCTGGCGCCGCCGATGCGCGCGTGCGACCTCGCGGGCCAGTGCGCTGTCGAAACTGCGCCGGTTGGGCAGGCCGGTGAGCGCGTCCTCGTAGGCCTGGCGCTCGAAGGTCTCGGCCTGGGCGCGCAGGCGGTCCAGCAGCTCGGTCTTCTCGCTGTCGGCTTCGAGCAGCTGCGCGGCCTGGCTCTGCAGGGCGCGCGTGCGGTCGTCGACCAGTTGCGCCAGACGCGCGTTGGCACGGCGGTAGCGCAGGATGCGCGTGCGGTAGGCCAGCGCGAGCCCGGCCAGCACCAGCAGCACCGCGAGTGCCTGCACGCTGCGACGCTGCCACCACGCCGGCACGACGGTGAAGCGCCACTGCGCGTCGCGCGCGCTCCATTCGCCTTCCGGGTGCGCGGCCGACACGTGCAGCACGTAATCGCCCGGCGGCAGGCCGACGACGTCCAGGCTGCGCTGGCGACCGCGCTCGATCCAGTCGGGGTCCAGGCCTTCCAGACGGGTGCGGAAGCGGATGCGTTCGGACATCAGGAAGCTCAGCCCCACATACGACACCGACAGACGCGTGCCGCGGTCCACACGCGCGCCGTCGGTCATCGCCACGGGCGCGCCGTCCATCCGCACCGATTCGATCCGCGGCAGCGGCGGCGGGCGCCGCTGGATGGCCTTCCAGCGCGCGGGATCGACGCCGCTGAGGCCGACCGCGGTCGCCATCCACACCGACCCGTCGCGCCGCAGCAGGGCCGACGGCGACGAGCTGCCGTTGCCCTGGGCGTTGGACATGCCGTCGATCTCGTCGTAGCGCTCGACCGGCACGCGCGCCAGGCGTCCGTCGGCGACCGCGTCGAGATCGGCCATGCGCGCCCGCAGCATCCCGCGGTTGGAGGTAATCCAGGCGTTGCCGAGCCGGTCGGGCACGATCTGGAAGACCGTGTCGACCGGCAGGCCCTGCTCCAACCCGACCCGGGCCAGCACGCCGTCGCGCTCCCGGTAGAGCCCGCGGTCGGTCGCCAGCCAGACGTCGTCACCGATGCGGCGGAAGGCGAATACCGAACGCGCGCCGTCGGCGGCGGGCAGCGGCAGGTGCCGGACGCGGCCGTCGCGCAGCACGCTCGCGCCTTCGACCGAGCCGATCCACAGCGCATCGTCGATCCACGCCAGCGACGTCACCAGGCCCGTCGGCAGGCCGGGCACGCGTGGTGTCGCCGGACGGCCATCGACCAGGCGCACCGGGCCTCGGTGGGTGGCCAGCCACACGCCGCCGTCGCCGTCGGGCTCGATCGCGCGGATGTGGCCGGGAAACCCGTCCAGGCGCTGCAGCACCCGGCCGTCGCGCACGCGGAAGACGCGGCCGCCGTACGCGCCCACCCACAGATCGCCGGCGGCGTCCCAGGCCAGGCTCAACACCGACGGCGGCACGCCCGGCTGCAGCGGCACGGGCGACAGGCGCCCGTCCGCACCCTGCCGGTCCAGCCCGCCGGTGCCGCCTACCCACAGCCGGCCAGCCCCGTCCTCGATCAGTGCGCGGACGTAGTCGCCGCTGAGGCCGTCGCGCGCGAGCAGCCGCGTGAACAGTGTCTCGCGCACACGGAACAAACCGCCATTGGCGCCGGCCCAGATGCTGCCTTCGGCGTCCTCCAGCAGCTGGACGATGCGCCCCGCGGGCCGCGCGGCGTCGGCGGGCGGTGCTTCGATGCCGCGTGCGCCGACGCGCAGCAGGCCGCGGCTTTCGCTGCCCAGCCAGAGATCGCCGCGGCCGTCCTGCAGCATCGCGGTGAAGTCGCCCTGCCCCGGAATCCGGTGCACACGGCGTGCCCGCGTTCCGTCGACGCGATACACCCCGTCGCCGGCGACCAGCCAGACCGTGCCGTCGGGCGCGCGGTAGGGCCAGGCCAGTCCGGGTGGCAGGCCCAGCGCCGACGGCGCGCGGCGCAGGCGGCCATCGGTCTCCCGCACGACGAGGCCGTCGAGGCCGCCGATCCAGATCCGGCCGTCGTCACCGATGGCCATGTGCGGATAACTCAGCGGCAGCGGCACGCCCGCCGGCGCCTCGACGTGCTCGAAGCGGCCATCCGGATGCAGGCAGCCCACGCCGCGGCCCTCGAACAGCAGCCACAGGCGGCCCTGCGCATCCATCGCCATCGCGTGGATCAACACCTGCGGCCAGTCTTCGTCGCTCGACCGCCAGAACCGCCAGGCGCCGTCGGCGTCCCGTCGTCCCAGGTTGCCGCGCGAATCGCTGAACCAGAGCGCGCCGCGCGGGTCGACATAGAGTGCGCCGACACCGTTGTCGGGCAGGGCCGGATCGGCGGTGCCGCGGTCGTAGACCGTGAACTCGAGACCGTCGTAGCGCACCAGGCCTTCCCAGGTCGCCAGCCACAGATAGCCGTCGGGGGTCTGCGCGAGATCGCGGACCGAATTGTGCGGCAGGCCGTCGCGCGAGGTCCAGCGATCGAACGCGTAGTCGTGCAGCGGCGCCGGCGCATCGGCCGGCGCACGCGGCTCAGCCGCGGGAAGCGGCGTCCCGGCCAGCCCCGCCAGCACCAGCACCGCGCCCGGCAGGCCGCAGCGTCGCAGCCACGCCGATGCACGGTTGCCCGACCGCCGTGACGCGCCGGTCATCGCCATCGCCCCGACCGCCCGCTGCCGTCAGCCGGCCACCCGCTGGCGCACCGCCTCGAACAGCGTGACGCCGGCCGCCACCGACACGTTGAGGCTTTCCACGCCGGCCGCTGCCGCCGCGCCCGGCATCGGAATCGTCACCAGCTGGTCGCAATGCTCGCGCGTCAACCGGCGCAGGCCGTCGGCCTCGCCGCCGAGCACCAGGGCGACGTTGCCGCGCAGGTCGATCGCGTACAGCGAGGCGTCGGCCTCGCCGGCCAGGCCGTAGATCCACACGCCCAGCTTCTGCAGGTCGCGCAGCGTGCGCGAGAGGTTGGTCACCCGCACCACCGGCACGTGATCGGCGGCGCCGGCCGAGGTCTTGCGCACGGTGGCGTTGACCTGCACGGCCTTGTCCTTGGGGATCACCACGGCGGTGACACCTGCGGCCGCCGCACTGCGCAGGCAGGCGCCGAGGTTGTGCGGGTCCTGCACGCCGTCGAGCACCAGCAGCAGGGCCTTGCCCTCGGCCGCTTCGACCAGGCCTTCGAGTTCGTTCTCGTCCCAGGTCTTCGCGGCGGCATAGCGCGCCGCCGCGCCCTGGTGGCGCAAACCGCCCGCCACGCCGTCGAGCGCCTGCTGATTGACGCGGCGCACGTCGATGTCGCGCCGGCGCGCATCGGATTCGATCTCGGCGATACGCGGGTTCTTCGCGCCGGCCTCGATCAGCACCTCGCGCACGTTGTCGGAGTCGTGTTCGACGGCCGCCGCGACGGCGTTGATGCCGACGATCCACTGGTTCTGCTTGTTGCTCATGCGACGGGTTCCGAAAAAGAAGATCCGGACTGGAAACGGGGCCGGTTCACGCACCGGCCCCGCATCCGGATACCGCGCATTTTAGTACGGACGCTTCTCGCGTTTGGCGGGCTTGCCGCGCGGCGGTGGCGGCTTCGGGCTTCCGGGGTCGCGGCCGTCGGCATCCACCAGCCGGAAATCGATCTTGCGATCCTCCAGGCTGGCCTTGAGCACGATGATGCGCACGCGGTCGCCGAGGCGGTATTCGCGGCCGGCGCGTTCGCCGCTGAGCATCCGGCGGATCGGATCGAAGTGGTAGAAATCGTTCGGCAACTGGGTCACGTGGACCAGGCCGTTGACCTTGGACTGGTCCAGTTCGACGAACAGGCCGAAGCTGGTCACGCCGCTGATCACGCCGTCGAACTGGCCGCCGACGTGCTGCTCCATCCACGCAGCCCGGTAGCGCTCGTCGACCTCGCGTTCGGCCTCGTCGGCGCGACGTGCGCGCTCGGAGCACTGCAGCGACAGGCTCTCCATCTGCCGCGGCGTGTACAGGAACTTCGCCAGCGGCTGGCCCGACAGCACGTGCTTGATCGCGCGGTGCACCAGCAGATCGGGATAGCGCCGGATCGGCGAGGTGAAATGCGCATACGCGGCCAGCGCCAGGCCGAAGTGGCCGATGTTCTCCGGCGTGTAGACCGCCTGGCTCTGGCTGCGCAGCAGCACCGACTCGAGCAGCGTCGCATCGGCGCGCTCGCGGATCTTCTTCAGCAGCAGGGTGAAATCCTTCGGCTGCACCTTCGCCCACGGCGGCAGACGCAGCGAGAATTCCTTGAGGAATTCCAGCAGGTCGGCGTACTTCGCTTCCGGCGGCTTGTCGTGCACGCGGTACGGCGCGGAGATGCCGCCTTCGAGCAGGAAGCGCGCGGCCTCGACGTTCGCCGCGATCATGCATTCCTCGATCAGCTTGTGCGCGTCGTTGCGCTGGAGCATGCCGGCCTGGGTGACTTCGCCGGTGTTGTCGAGCACGAAGCGCACTTCGGACGATTCGAACTCGATCGCGCCGCGCTTGGCGCGCGCCTTGGCGAGCACCGCATAGAGCTGGTGCAGGCGTTCGACCTGCGGCAGCACCGGCCTGATCGCCGAGCGCGTGTCCTCATCCAGCTCGCCGACCGCCTTCCACACCTGGGTGTAGGTTAGGCGCGCATGCGAATGCATCACCGCTTCGTAGAACTTCGATTCCGACACCGTGCCGTCGCGCAGCACCTGCATGTCGCAGACGAAGCACATGCGGTCGACCTTGGGCTTCAGCGAGCAGATGCCGTTGGACAGCGTCTCGGGCAGCATCGGCACGACGAAACCCGGGAAATAAACGCTGGTCGCGCGCAGCTGGGCTTCGTCGTCCAGCGGCGTACCGGGACGCACGTAGTTCGACACGTCGGCGATCGCGACCACGAGACGGAAGCCGTCGCGGTTGGGCTCGCAGTAGACGGCGTCGTCGAAGTCCTTGGCGTCCTCGCCGTCGATCGTCACCAGCGGCAACGCGCGCAGGTCGACGCGACCGCCGACCATGCGTTCCTCGACATCGACCGGCACCGCAGCGGCTTCGTCGAGCACCGCCTGCGAGAACTCGTGCGGCAGGTTGTGGCCGTGAATCGCGGCCTCCACCACCAGCGACGGCTTGAGCACGTCGCCGAGCACGGTCAGCACGCGGCCGATCGGCGGACGGTGGGCCTCGCCAGGCGCGGTGATCTCGCAGACCACCAGCTGGCCGTGCGTCGCATCCTGGCGTGCGTCCACCGGAATCTGGATGTTGCGCTGGATGCGCTTGTCGTCGGGCACCACGTAGCTGATGCCGTGTTCAATGGAGAAGCGGCCCATCAGGCGCGTCGTGCGGCGTTCGAGCACCTCAACGACGACGCCGGCGCGACGGCCGCGCGCATCGACGTTGGTCAGGCTGGCCAGCACGCGGTCGCCGTGCATGACCTTGCGCATCTCGGCCGGCGGCAGGAACAGGTCCTCACCCGCACCCGAATCCGGGCGCAGGAAACCGAAGCCTTCCGGGTTGGCGATCACCGTGCCCGGGATCAGGTCCATGCGCTTGGCCGGCACCAGACCGCCGCGACGGTTCTGCAGCAACTGGCCTTCGCGCAGCATCGCCGCGACGCGCTTGCCGAGTGCGTCGGCGCGGTCGGGTTCGGTCAGGTCGAGCTTGACCGCGAGCTCGTCGGCCGTCATCGGGCCTTCGGCATCGGCGAGCACCTGCAGGATCACTTCACGGCTCGCGATCGGGTTGGCATAGCGCGCGGCTTCGCGGCCGGCGTGCGGATCGACGATGCCGGCGCCGGCCTGGGGCGGTGCCCGGTGCGCGGCCGGGGGGCGATCGTCGCGCGGCTGTGCCGGGCGCGCGGAGTGCAGTGCACGGGTCAGGCCCGGATCGGGCATCCATGGCGGCAACGTGCCGGCAGCGCCGCCGGCGGTCTTCGGACCCCGGGAAGCCCCGGTCTCGCGGCGTTCGTCTGACGGCCGGGCGGGCCCGGAAGGGGTGCGGCGTCCGCCGCGCTTGCTGGGAGGTTTCGACATTCGGGCCATGGTACACCCGGCCCTGCGCGGGTCGCGTCGAGGCCGGACGCCCGCACGCCGCGTGGACGTTGACAACCCGGGCGCGCATCGACACCATACGCGCCCTGACCTGCCCGGGTGGCGGAATTGGTAGACGCACTAGCTTCAGGTGCTAGCGGGGGCAACTCCGTGGAGGTTCGAGTCCTCTCCCGGGCACCAAGGTCATCGCAGGCTTACCACCGGCGAACATCAAACCCGCAATCGCGGGTTTTTTTGTGCCCGTGATCTGCCACGCACGCACGGCCACGGCACCTCCAGTGCCGCCCGGCCTGGCGGCCGGCCCCACGGATCCGATCCGCACGGCGGCGGCGTAGGCGGTTCATCCGCCCTGCCCCGTCGTCGCGGACCTGGATGCCCGATGGATTACCCGTCGCTCAAACTGCTGCATCTGATCGCCGCGGCGACCTGGCTCAGCGGCATGGTGGGCAACGGGCTCGCGGTCGCCCTGCTCGCCGGATCGACGTCGGCCAACGGCCGCGCGTTGCTCGCGAGCCTGCGCAGCTGGAACCGCTGGGTGACCTCGCCGGCCGCGGGGCTGCTGCTGGGCGCCGGCGCGTCGATCGCCTGGCAGGGCGGCTGGCTGGTGATGCCGTGGCTGCAGATCAAGCTCGCGCTGGTGGCGGCGCTGGTGCTCCTGCAATTCGGGCTCGCCCATGCCCTGCGACGCATGGCAACTGCGGAGCCGGCCTGGTCACCGCCCGCCGTGCTCCGGTTCGCCGCGCCACTGACGTTCTGCGCGGGGCTGGTCATCGGCGTCCTCGCGCTGACCAAGCCTGTCTGGTGATGCTGGCCGCGTGTTCCGCTGCCCGGGGCCGTCGCTCCACGCGGCGGGCGCATTGACAGCGGCGCGGCGCCACCGCAGAATTCGCGCCCTGACCTGCCCGGGTGGCGGAATTGGTAGACGCACTAGCTTCAGGTGCTAGCGGGGGCAACTCCGTGGAGGTTCGAGTCCTCTCCCGGGCACCAAGGTCATCGCAGGCTTACCACCAGCGAACATCAAACCCGCCAACGCGGGTTTTTTTGTGCCTGGCGTTCGGGGTGTCCTGCGCGTGGTGTCGCGGCCCCGGCGCGGACGCCGCCGTGCGCTGCGTGTCGGTCGATGCGCGATCCACGCCGCCACTCCCCTGTAGGAGCGCGCTCGCGCGCGAATCGGGAGACCGGAGCGCCTCTTCGCGCGCGAGCGCGCTCCTACATGGCGTGCGCGTGCGTGTCGCTCGATGCGGGTCGAGCCGTGAGATACGAGGCCGTGGAATGCCGATGGCATCCGCGACACGGCGATCCACACGCCCGAAGTCCGCCGCCTGGTAGGAGCGCGCTTGCGCGCGAACCGGAGGATCGGAACGCGTCATCGCGCGTGAGCACGCGCCTGCAACCATCGACACCTGGAAGACGCCGGGCGGCGACGGCGGGATGTGATGGCATCCGCGACACGGCGATCCACGCCTCTGGATTCCAACCTCCTTCGTAGGAGCGCGCTTGCGCGCGAACCGGGAGGCCGGACCGCGTCATTGCGCGCGAGCACGCGCCTGGACGGCGGGTTGCCAAGCCTGCGCGGCGTCCGTGCACGGCGTCGACGCGGCGACCGCGCTCAGGGCTCGCCGCGCGCCGCCTCGCGTCGCTGCTCGCGCACCTCGAACCACATGCCGTTGAGGATGGCGAAGCTCGCGGCCAGGCCGATGCCGAGGATCCAGGCGAAGTACCACATGGTGTCGTCTCCTTGCACGGGCGCGAGCGCCCGCACGGGTCAATAGGCGTTAGGGGTGTCGGCGACGCTGGCGTCGTTGACCGTGCCGCGCAGCACGCGGTAGACCCAGGCGGTGTAGAGCAGAACCAGCGGCAGGAACACCACCGTGGCCAGCAACATGATCCACAGCGTCAGCCGGCTGCTGGACGCATCCCAGAGCGTCAGACCCGCGTCGGGCATCGTCGAGGACGGCAGCAGGAACGGGAAGATCGCGAATCCCACGGTCAGGATCACGCCGGCGATCGATCCGCCGCAGGCCAGCAGCGCCTGGCCGCCGCGACGCATCCGCAGCAGCGCAGCCGCGGCCAGCGCGCCGACGATGCCGAGCACCGGTGCCACGATCGTCCACGGCATCGTGCGGTAGTTCGCCATCCACAGGCCCGGCTCGGTGCCGACGGTCTTGTGCAGCGGATTGGACGCGAACGCGCCGTCGATCACCGACTCGACGCGGAAACCGGCGACTCCGGTCGCGATCCACACGCCCGCCACCGCGAACAGCACCGCGCCGAGCAACGCCGCGACGCTGCCATAGCGCGCCGCCCGTTCGGCGATCGCGCCTTCGGTCTTGAGCACCAGCATCGCCGCACCATGCGCGACCAGCAGGCTCAGGCTGACCAGCCCGGCCAGGAGCGCGAACGGGGTCAGCAGATCGAAGAAGCCGCCGGTGTAGACCGCGCGCAGTTCGGGCGTGAAGTGGAACGGCACGCCCAGCAACACATTGCCGACCGCGACGCCGAAGATCAGCGCCGGCACCGCGCCACCGATGAACAGTGCCCAGTCCCAGGTCTGTTTCCAGCGGGTGTGCTCGACCTTGCCACGGAACTTGAAGCCCACCGGCCGAAGGATCAGCGCGAACAGGATCACGAACATCGCCAGGTAGAAGCCCGAAAAACTCACCGCGTACAAGGGCGGAAACGCCGCGAAGATCGCGCCGCCGCCGAGGATCAACCAGACCTGGTTGCCCTCCCAGACCGGGCCGATGGTGTTGACGACGACGCGGCGCTCGGCGTCGGTGCGGGCGACGAATGGCAACAGGGCGCCGACGCCGAGGTCGAAGCCGTCCATCACCGCGAAGCCGATCAGCAGCACGCCCAGCAGCAGCCACCAGATCAGGCGCAGCGTCGCGTAGTCGAGTGGAATGAAGTCCATGGAATGTGTCCTCGTGACGTCGTGGGGCGTGGGTCAGGCGCGGCCGACCGGCGACGGGTCGAGCGCGTCGAAGCCGAGGCGGCCGATGTCGGGTGCGACGTCGTCGATCGCGGCCGGTGCCTCGTCGTGGCTCGGCGGCGCGAGCACGTCGGGGCCCTTGCGGATCGCGGCGAGCATCAGCTTGACCTCGACGATCGCCAGGCCCGTATAGATCGCCACGAAGCCGGCCAGCGAAATCAGGATGTCGCGCAGCGCCAGGCCGGACGCGGCGTAAAACGTCGGCAGCACGCCTTCGACCACCCAGGGCTGGCGACCGTACTCGGCGACGAACCAGCCGCATTCGCTCGCGATCCACGGCAATGGCAGGCTCAGCACCGCAGCCCACAGGAACCAGCGCGTGCGTTCCAGCCGGCCGGTGGTCACCAGCCAGAACGCGACGACGAAGAACGCGATCAGGTAGAAGCCGATGCCGGCCATCACCCGGAACGTCCAGAACAGCGGCGCCACGCGTGGCACGGTGTCGAGCGCGGCCTGCGAGATCTCGGCCTCGGTGGCATTGAGGATGTCCTCACGATAGCGCTTGAGCAGCAGGCCGTGGCCGAGGTCGGCCCAGTGCAGGTCGAACGCCGCGCGCGCGGCCGAGTCGTCGCGGTTCTCGCGCAGCCGCTCCAGCGCCGCGTAGGCGATCTGGCCGCCGCGGATGCGATGTTCGGCGCGCTCGACCAGCTCGAGGATGCCGGGCATCTCGCCGTCGATCGAGCGCGTGGCGATCAGACCCATCAGCCACGGAATTTTGATCTCGAAGAGGTTGGATTGGCTGGCCTGGTCCGGCAGGCCGATCACGGTGAATCCGGCCGGGGCCGGCTCGGTGTGCCACATCGCCTCGATCGCGGCGAGTTTCATCTTCTGGTGTTCGGTCGCGGCGTAGCCGCTTTCGTCGCCCAGCACGACGACGCTCAGCGCAGACGCCAGGCCGAAGCTCGCAGCGACCGCGATCGAGCGCCGGGCGATGTCGCGGTGCTTGCCGCGCAGCAGGTACAGCGCGCTGATCGACATCACGAAGATCGCCCCGGTCACGTAGCCGGCCGACACCGTGTGCACGAACTTCGCCTGGGCCACCGGATTGAAGATCACCGCCATGAAGTCGGTGATTTCCATGCGCATCGTGTCCGGATTGAACACCGCGCCGACCGGATTCTGCATCCAGCCGTTGGCGACCAGGATCCACAGCGCCGAGAAGTTCGCGCCCAGCGCGACCAGCCAGGTCACCATCAGATGCTGCACCCGCGACAGCCGCTTCCAGCCGAAGAAGAACAGGCCGATGAAGGTCGCCTCGAGGAAGAACGCCATCAGCCCCTCGATCGCCAGCGGCGCGCCGAAGATGTCGCCGACGTAGTGGCTGTAGTACGCCCAGTTCATGCCGAACTGGAATTCCATGACGATGCCGGTCGCCACGCCCATGGCGAAGTTGATGCCGAACAGCACGCCCCAGAACAGGGTCATCCGCCGCCAGACATCGCGGCCGGTCATGACGTAGACGCTCTCCATGATCGCCATCAGCAGCGACAGGCCCAGCGTCAGCGGAACGAACAGGAAGTGGTACATCGCGGTGAGCGCGAACTGCAGGCGGGACAGTTCGACGACGGTCATGTCGATCATGGTCTTCAACCGGAACGGGGCATGCGCGGATGCTGGTCCCGGGGGCCGCCCGCCGCATTGATCAGGATCAATGCGCGCCCGAGCCGGGCGTGACACAAGGGATGCCTGCCGCGCGCGGCGCCGGTCGACCGCTCCACCACGGTTGGCGGCGCGGCGATCCGCCGGAACGGGCCACCGGGCCGACGACGAGGGGCGTCGATGGAACGGAACGCACGATGCGGACCGACGTCGCGCGCGGTATCCCGTTGAAGACTGGCGTTACAGGCCGGCGGCGCGGTGCAGCGCCGGCAGGTCGATCAGGTCGATCCGGCGGGGATCGGCGAATGCGATCGCGCCGTCGTGGCGCAGCCGGGTGAAGCTGCGGCTGACGGTTTCGATCGTCAGCCCCAGATGATCGGCGATGTCGGCACGGGTCATCGGCAGGTCCACATGCTGCGCGGCCCCGCCGCGCAGCCGCTGGCGCTCGGCCATGTCGACGAGAAATCCGGCCAGCCGCTCGCTCGGGCCCATGCGCGCCAGCAGCATCAGGCTGGCGCGGGTGGCGTCGAGCTCGGCACAGGCCTGGGCCAGCATGCCCGATTCGAGTTCCGGATACCGCTCGCACAGCTGCCGCATGGCGGGCAGCGGAAACACACAGAGCAAGCTGTCGGTGACCGCCTCGATCGTGTGCCGGTACTGCGCCGCGCCGCTGAAGCCGATGAAGTCGCCCGGCATCAGGAACCCGGCCACCAGTCGGCGCCCGTCGGCCAGCAGCCGGACGCGGCGCAGCATGCCGCGGGTCACGGTGTAGACGTCGCGGCGCGGGCCGCCCTCGTGGGCCAGGGTGGCGCCGGCGGCGAGCGTGAGCTCGCTCGCCGCCGCCTCGAGCGCATGGCTTTCCGATGCGGGCAGCGATGCGCAGACCGAGAGGTGCCGGCTCATGCAGCCCTCGCAGCCCGAATGCGGCTGGCGATGCACGGCCCCGGAGGCGTGACGGGCACGCCCGGAGGACGGTTCGATGGTCGGACGCGACTTGGTGTCCATGCCGTCATCATAGGCCGGGCGGCGCACCACCGGGCCGTCGGACCGCCATGTTCCAAGCAGGGCGCCGGGCCGTGGCGCCGCATCGCCCGCGCCGACTGTCGGCGCGGGGCGCGGGGCGCGAGGCCGGCTGCGGCGGAACCGATGCACACAGGCCGCGCCCACTGGGCCCGGCACGTCGCACGCGGCAGGACCGCAGCGCGGTCGCCGATGGCACGGCCCGGCCCACACGCGACCACCGACGCGACGCCTGCGACCGGCACCCGCTAAAATTCCGGTTCCGCCGTAGATGCTGTCCCGATGACCGAGTCCGTCCGCACCCCTTTCCATGGCTTCGAGCAGCTGCCGCTGCGCGAGTTCGCCGAGCGCGCCTACCTCGACTATTCGATGTACGTGGTGCTCGACCGCGCGCTGCCGTTCATCGGCGACGGCCTCAAGCCGGTGCAGCGCCGCATCATCTATGCGATGAGCGAGCTGGGCCTGGGCGCGGCGGCGAAGCCGAAGAAGTCCGCGCGCACCGTCGGCGACGTGATCGGCAAATACCATCCGCACGGCGACAGCGCGTGCTACGAGGCGCTGGTGCTGATGGCGCAGCCGTTCTCGTACCGCTATCCGCTGATCGACGGCCAGGGCAACTTCGGCTCCAGCGACGATCCGAAATCCTTCGCGGCGATGCGTTACACCGAATCGAAGATGACGCCGATCGCCGAGATGCTGCTGACCGAGCTCGGTCACGGCACCGTCGACTGGACCGACAATTTCGACGGCACGATGCAGGAGCCCTCGTGGCTGCCGGCGCGCCTGCCGCACCTGCTGCTCAACGGCACCACCGGCATCGCGGTCGGCATGGCCACCGACGTGCCGCCGCACAACGTCAACGAGATCGTCAGCGCCTGCCTGCGCCTGCTGGACGATCCCGACGCGACCGTGCGCGACCTGTGCGAACACGTGCGCGGCCCGGACTACCCGACCAGCGCCGAGATCATCACCCCGTCCGCTGATCTGCTGCAGATGTACGAGACCGGCCACGGCAGCGTGCGCGCGCGTGCGACGTTCGAGAAAGAACACACCAACATCGTCATCACCGCGCTGCCGCACCAGGTCAGCCCGAGCAAGGTGATCGAGCAGATCGCCGCCCAGATGCGCGCCAAGAAGCTGCCCTGGCTGGAAGACATCCGCGACGAGTCCGACCATGCCAACGCGGTGCGCGTGGTGCTGATTCCGCGTTCCAACCGCGTGGATGCCGAGCAGTTGATGGGCCATCTGTTCGCGACGACCGATCTGGAAAAGAGCTTCCGCATCAACCTCAACGTCATCGGGCTCGACGGCCGTCCTCAGGTCAAGAACCTGAAGATGCTGCTGTCGGAATGGCTGCAGTTCCGCACCAACACCGTGACCCGTCGCCTGACCCATCGCCTGGAGAAGGTCGAGCGTCGCCTGCACCTGCTCGACGGCCTGCTGATCGCGTTCCTCAATCTCGACGAGGTGATCCACATCATCCGCACCGAGGACGAGCCGCGCGCCGTGCTGCAGGCGCGCTTCGAACTCAGTGACGAGCAGGTCGATTACATCCTCGAAACGCGTCTGCGTCAGCTCGCGCGCCTGGAAGAGATGAAGATCCGCGGCGAACAGGCCGAGCTGGAAAGCGAGCGCGATCGTCTGATCACCACGCTGGAGAGCAAGACCAAGCTGAAGAAGCTGATCAAGGACGAGCTGCAGGCCGATGCGAAGAAGTACGGCGATGCGCGTCGGTCGCCGCTGGTCGCACGCGGCGCCGCGCAGGCGCTGGATGAAAGCGATCTGGTACCGAGCGAACCGGTGACCATCGTCGTCAGCGAGAAGGGCTGGGTGCGCGCGGCCAAGGGACACGACGTGGACCCGGCCGGCATGAACTACCGCGACGGCGACAGCCTGCTCGCATTCGCGCGCGGGCGCACCACGCAGCAGGTCGCGTTCCTCGATTCGACCGGCCGCAGCTATTCCACCGTCGCGCACTCGCTGCCTTCCGCACGCGGCAACGGCGAACCGCTGACCGGACGCTTCTCACCGGCCGCCGGGGCGTCGTTCCAGGCCGTGGTGGCCGGCGAATCGGACGCGCGCTTCGTCGTCGCGTCTTCGCATGGCTACGGCTTCGTGACCCGCTTCGAAAACCTCACCGGCCGGCAGAAGGCGGGCAAGGCGATGCTGTCGCTGTCGCCGGGTTCGACGGTACTGCAGCCGGCCGCGGTGCGCGCGGTCGATGCCGACCGTCTGGTCGTGGTGACCAGCGCCGGCCATCTGCTGGTGTTTCCGGTCGCCGAACTGCCGGAACTCGACAAGGGCAAAGGCAACAAGATCATCGAGATTCCGAAAGCCAAGCGCGGCACCGAGCAGGTGGTTGCGGTCGCCGTCGTCGCACCGGGCAGCGCGCTGCTTGTCCGCTCCGGCGCACGCACGATGACACTGTCGTTCAAGGAACTCGACGCTTACATCGGCCCACGCGCCTCGCGCGGCGGGCTGCTGCCGCGCGGCTGGCAGAAGGTCGACGGCCTGGCGATCGCGTGATCCGGCGGGCGCGTCGCGGCGTTCCATCGCGCGCGCCCGTCATTCGCTGCATGTAGGAGCGCGCTCGCGCGCGATGGGCTCCACCGAGACGCCCTTCGCGCGCGAGCGCGCTCCTACAGGCCGCCGCGCGATTGCAGTGCTACAGGGCTGCCGGCAACACCTTGCGACGGCCCGCCGCGCCCGTCGATCATGCGCTCGATGTAGGAGCGCGCTCGCGCGCGAACGCTCGACCCAGCGGGCCAATCGCGCGCGAGGCGTTACCTGGTCGCACCATCGCGCGCGAGCGCGCTCCTACAGGATCGGCGATCGAAGCCGGCCCATTGCGCACGCACAGGAGTTCACGCATGCATCCCGAGTTCTGGCACGAACGCTGGTCGAGCCACCGCATCGGCTTCCATCTCGATGCACCGCTGCCGCTGCTGCTGACGCACTGGCCCACGCTCGATCTCACGCCGGATGCGCGCGTGTTCGTGCCGCTGTGCGGCAAGTCGCTGGACATGGTCTGGCTGGCCGCACAGGGCCATCGCGTGCTCGGTGTCGAACTGTCGGAACACGCGGTCCGGCAGTTCTTCGACGAGCGCGGTCTCGTGCCCGAGGTCCACGAAACCGCCGCGGGCCGGCACCACGTGGCCGGCCCCTATGAACTCATCGCCGGCGATGCATTTGCACTCGACACCGCGCTGCTCGCCGACTGCGTCGCGGTGTACGACCGCGCCGCGCTGGTCGCGCTGCCGCCGGAGCTGCGTGCGGTCTACGCCGCGACCGCGTGGCGGCAACTGCCGGCGGGCTGCCGCGGCCTGCTGGTGACGCTGGAGTATCCGCAGGACCAGAAGAACGGCCCGCCGTTCTCGGTGGAGACCGACGAGGTCCACCGGCTGCTCGACGGCCACTGGCACGTACGCCTGCTGGAGCGCCGCGACATCCTGGCCCGGGAACCGGACTTCGGTGTCAGTGCGCTGTCGACGTCGGTGTACCGGCTGGATCGACGCGGCTGAGCAGGCCGCGCCTGGAGATCACGACGCGCGGCGCCCGTTGCGCTCCCGATGCACCTCGCGAACACCCGGGATCACGGCGTCGATGCCACCGCTCGATGCACCCGCCCTGCCTACGCTCCGCCCACCGCATCGCACATGCGATGACCATGCACGGCCGTCGACGACGCCCGACGATCCGGACCCTGAACGCAGATCGCCCGCGACAGGCGCGGGCGATCGTGGTGACACAGCGATGCGCCGGCGACGTCAGCCGGTGCCTGCGTGGGTGCCTTCGGCCTCGCCCATGCGGCTCTGCTGGTAGTTCGCCAGGCCGATCATCGTGATCAGGCGCAGCTGCTTCTCCAGCCAGTAGGTGTGGTCTTCCTCGGTGTCCGACAGCTGGGTGACCAGCACGTCGCGGGTCACGTAGTCGCCGTGGGTCTCGCACAGCGCGATGCCCTTGGCCAGGTTCCCGCGCACCAGGTATTCGAGATCCAGGTCCTTGCGCAGCATCTCCTCGACGGTGCGGCCGGGCTCGAAGGCGTCGGGGCGCATGTCGGGATCACCTTCCAGGAACAGGATGCGCCGCAGCAGCGCATCGGCGTGCTGGGTTTCCTCTTCCATCTCGTGATTGATGCGGGCGTAGAGCTGGTGCAGGCCCAGGTCCTCGTAGCGGCGTGAATGCAGGAAGTACTGGTCGCGCGCCGCGAGCTCCCCGCGCAGCAGGAACTTCAGGTATTCGACGACTTCGGGATGACCCTTCATGACGGCACTCGTGCGGCGTGGACTGCACGCAGTCTAGCGAGCCGCGGATGACGATGATCGGATGCGAATAGATGCATTTCGCATTCTCAGCGCAGATCGCCCACAGCAGCCGCCGACACGGGCCGCCCGCCGGCCTGCAGCCGCGCCTGCAACGGCGTAGACTCGCCCGCCTTTACGCCTGTCGCCCCCATGAAGATCGGCATCGATTTCGGCACCAGTTATTCCGCCGCCGCCGCGCGCGTCGGCGACCGGCTGGTCCACATCCAGTTCGACGGACAACCGCAGTTCCGCACCGCGGTGTTCTTCCCGACCACCCTGCCCGACCTCGACGACTTCGTACTCGACGATGCGATGGAAGCCGAGGTCGAGACCCTGACCCGCGCGATGCGGACCGAGCAGGCGCGCGCCGGCGGAGTCCCGCGTCCGTCCGCGCAGCTGCGGCGCGACGCGGTGCGCATCGTGCGCCGGCAGTGGCTGGAAGCGCGGATGCGCGAGGCCGAGAGCTCGGCCGCCGACCTGCAGCACGCGGTGTTCGGCGAGGCCGCGATCGAGAGTTACCTGCTCGAGGGCAGCGGCAATCTGGTGCAGTCGCCCAAATCCATGCTCGGCTTCAACCTGCATCCGCGCGCGAAGGAGACCATCACCGGCATCGCCGCGCACATCCTCGAACACATCCGCCTGACCGCGAGCCAGCAGCTCGGCGTCACCGTGCGCGCGGCCACGCTGGGACGGCCGGTGCGCTTCCGCAGCTCGCTCGGCGAGGCCGGCGGCGAGCAGGCGCTGGCGCTGCTGCGCGAGGCGGCGCGGCAGGCGGGCTTCGACGACATCGAATTCCTAGAAGAGCCGGCCGCCGCGGCCCTGCACTACCACGCGGAAAGCGCCGACCGGCATACCACCCTGGTCGTCGACATCGGCGGCGGCACCACCGACATCGCGCTGGCCGAGATCGGCGGCGAGACCGCGCCGCGCGTGCATCGCGCCTGGGGCGTCGCCAACGGCGGCACCGACGTCGACCTCGCGCTGAGCATGGCCCAGGTGATGCCGGTCTTCGGCAAAGGCGCCAGCCGCATTCCGGTGCATCATTTCGTGGAAGCGGCCACGGTGCAGGACATGCCGCGGCAGCGCGACTTCCACAAGCGCGATTTCGGCCAGATCGACGCCCCGTTCGGGCCGCGCCTGCAGGCCCTGCAGCGCGACGGCGGCACCACGCGGCTGTACCGCGGCGTGGAAGGCATGAAGGTGCGCCTCAGCAGCGCCGATGCCGCGGGCCATGCGCTGGACTACATCGAGCCTGATCTGCGCGTCGACGCCACCCGCGCCGATCTCGAAGCCGCCAGCGCGCGCTTCCTCGACACCATCGGCGCGCTGCTCGACGAAGTCAGCGCGGATCTCGACGCCCCGCCCGACAGCCTGTTCCTGACCGGCGGCATGTCCGGCGCGCCGTACGTGCAGGCCGCCGCGCAGGCGCGGTTTCCACAGGCGCGCATCGTGCTCGGGGATCCGTCGCTGGGCGTGGTGTCGGGACTGGCCGAACACGCCCGTAACGCCTGAGTCCGGCGACGCGCACGCGAGACGGCGCGGCGTCGTTCGGGCTGCATGCCGTGCGACGTGAGGTGTCGGATCGATGTCCCCTGCGCGCCCCGTGCCGTCGCGACGTGTGCAGCGGGCATCGCGAGCGGCGCGCACGTGCTCGCAGGCGACGTCGCGCACGCTCATGCCTTGGGTCCCGCGCGCGGGTGGACGTCTGTCGCCAGGCTGCAGCGGCGACCATGGAATAATCCGCCGACGCCGCACGACCACCGCGGCGCCGGGGAGATGCGATGCGTACATGGGTTCTGCGGGCACTGCTCGCCCTCGTCGTGCTGGTCGTCAGCGCCGTGCTGGTCGTCTGGTGGCTGCTGCGCGGCAGCCTGCCGGCGCTCGACGGCGAACTCGCGTTGCCAGGACTCTCCGCCCCGGTGACGGTGCGCCGCGACGCCGACGGCGTGGTCACCCTCGATGCGCAGAACGAGACCGACGCCGCACGCGCGCTGGGCTATGTGCACGCGCAGGAGCGCTATTTTGAAATGGACCTGATGCGCCGCGTGCCCGCGGGCGAGCTGTCGGCGCTGTTCGGCGCCCGCGCACTCGAGGCCGATCGCCGCAACCGTGTCCACCGCATGCGCGCACGCGTCGACGCGCAGCTGGACGCGATGGCGGGCGAGCGCATGGCCCAACTGCAGGCCTATACCGATGGCGTGAATGCCGGACGCGCCGCGTTGCGGGTGCGGCCCTGGCCCTACCTGCTGCTGCGCCAGACCCCGGCGCCGTGGACCACGGCGGACTCGGCGCTGACCGGCTTCGCGATGTACTTCGACCTGCAGGACGCGACCAACCGCAACGAGCGCGCGCTGGACACCGCGCGTGCGCATCTGCCGCCCGCGCTGTTCGCGCTGGTCACTCACGACGGCAGCACCTGGGACGCGCCGCTGTTCGGCCCGGCACGCGGCGACGCGGTGCTGCCGGGCGCCACCGAGGTGGACCTGCGCCGCCTGCCATCGCCGGACACCGGCAGCGGCCATACCCCGGTGTCGGACATCGCATCCGTGCACAGCCCACGCGCATTGCCGCCCGACGCGACAGATGCGACACGGGCCGCGCGCGACCTGCGCCCGGGCAGCAACAATTTCGCGGTCTCCGGCGCATTGACGGCCGATGGCCGAGCGCTGGTCGCCGACGACATGCACCTGGGCCTGCGCGTGCCCAACATCTGGTTCCGCGCCCGCCTGCGCTATCCCGACGCGCGCGCGCCGGACGGCCAGGTCGATGTCACCGGCTTCACCCTGCCCGGCTTGCCTGCGGTGATCGTCGGCAGCACCGGCCACGTCGCCTGGGGCTTCACCAACAGCTATGGCGATTATCTGGACTGGCAACGCGTGCGCCCCTGCGCGCCCGAGGTCCCGTCCGTCGGTGAGTGCACGCCGGTCGTACGCCACGTCGAGCACATCGGGATCGCAGGCGCCGAACCCGTCACGCTCGAGGTCGACGAGACCGCCTGGGGCCCGCTCGTGCATCGCGAGGACGATGGCCAGGCGCTGGCGCTGCGCTGGGTGGCCCATCTGCCCGGCGCGCTGAACTTCGCGCTCGGCGATTTCCCGTTCGCAGCCGACCTGGAGGCCGCGTTGGCGATCGCCGACCGCACTGCGACGCCCACCCAGAACCTCGTCATCGGCGATGCACAGGGCCGCGTCGCCTGGCGGCTGCTCGGGCCGATTCCGTTGCGCGGCGCCGGGTGCGATGGCACGACGGTCTCGCAGCCGCCGAACGCCACGCGCGATGCCGCGCCGGTCGAGGTGACTTCGACCACATCCCGGACTGCCGTCGTGCCTGCGGCCGACACGGGCACGCCCTCGAACGTCTGCGCGCCCTGGACGATCGCCACGAATGCCTCGCCCCGGCTCGGCTCGCCCGACACCGATCGCCTGTGGACGGCCAACAGCCGCGTCGTCGACGGCCCGGACTTCAACCGCATCGGCGACGGCGGCGCGGCGCTCGGCGCGCGTGCACAGCAGATCCGCGACGTGCTCCAGGCCGGCACGCAGTTCGCCGAAGCCGACCTGCTCGCCCTGCAACTCGACGACCGCGCCCTGTTGATGACGCGCTGGTGGCAACTGCTGCGCGAGCGCGCACCGCGCGAGGGCGACAGCGCTTTGCGTGCCTTGGCCGACGCGGCCAACGACTGGTCCGGACGCGCCGACGTCGATTCGGCCGGCTACCGGCTGGTCCGCGCCTGGCGCCTGGCCGTGCACGAACGCATTGCCGATGGCCTGCTGGCACCGGCGCGCGCCGCGACCGGCGACGCGTTCGACATGCCGGCCCTGCCGCAGCTCGAGGGCGTGGTCTGGCCGCTGCTGCAGCAGCGACCCGCGCATCTGCTGCCGCGCCGCTTCGCCTGCAGCGCGGACGGTGCCTGTGACGCCGGCGCCGCGGGCTGGGATGCCTTGCTCGAGGACGCCGCACGCCAGGTCCGCGACGAGTTCGCCGCGGCCGGCCCGCTGGCCGAGCGCCGCTGGGGCGAACGCAACACCGCGGCGATCTGCCACCCGCTGGCGTCCGCGCTGCCGGCGATCGCACGCGGCCGGCTATGCATGCCGGCCGAGCCGCTGCCCGGCGACAGCATGATGCCGCGCGTGCAGGGCCCGGATTTCGGCGCCTCCCAGCGCATGGTGGTCGCGCCCGGGCACGAGGCCGACGGCATCGCCCACATGCCCGGCGGCCAGAGCGGCCACCCGCTGTCGCCGTACTGGGGCGCCGGCCACGCCGACTGGGTGCAGGGGCGCGCATCGCCGTTCCTGCCGAAGACGACGGCGCACACGTTGCAGCTCGTACCTGCAGGCGCTGCGTCCCGCTGACGCGTCTCGCTGCCGCATCCGCTCCTCCGACCTGGATCCGGCGCCTTCGTGCCGGACCGCCGCCCACACCTGGAGCCACTGCAGATCGCCCTCCGGGCACGCGTCGAGGGGCAGTGTGTCGACGCGGACTGCCTGTGGACGCGCCATTTCGAGTCGTGTCTGTCCCACGCCGAACGGCTCGCGAACAGCGCCCCGAATCAGCATGCACTCGATGCGCTGTCCGGCTCGGTGATGCATGTCGTCAGTGGCATGGGCAGCTTCAATGACGACATGCGGTGGCGGAACGGGCAGGCCATTCGTGGAATGGAGGCGCCGGATACGGCCAGCGGTGCGGTGTATGACGCCGCTCTTGAATTGCGGCGCATCGACGTCTGAGATGTCGCTTCAGCTCGTGAAGCTTCGCACTGATGTGAATTGATCGCTGGCAGTGCGCAGCTTTGGCTTTGGCTTTGGCTTTGGCTTTGGCTTTGGCTTTGGCTTTGGCTTTGGCTTCGGCCTTTGCTTTGGCTTTGGCCTTTGCTTCGGCCTTTGCTTTGGCTTCCAGCTCTTGATCTGAAATCGAGCCGTAGAGCGAGCCGAGCACCGGAGCCTGGCGTGGCCGAAGAGCAGCCCATGTCTGAGCGTAGCGAGTTTGGGCTGCGTGCCGCGTCAGGCGAGGAGCGGAGGGAACCGGACGGGCGAAGCCCGGCCGGATCGCGTCCGGCGAAGGGACCTTTTGGTTCCTTTTGGGTCCATCCAAAAGGGACTCGCACGCGCAGCGGGCGAAAGCCCTGCACTTGCTCTCGCTTTTTGATCCTAATCTTGGCTTCCGCATCAGCGCTGCGCGCTTTGAAGCAAAACGCGCGGCGCGCGAAGATCAAGTACAGAGCATCCGCGCTGTTCGCGCGGCTTACTTTTGTCTTGTCAAAAGTAAGCAAAACCGCCATCGCCGGACGCGATCCGCCGCGATACAGCCGCGGCGGTCCCCTGCGCTTCTCGGGCGACGGGGCACACAGCCCAAACTCGCTGCGCTCAGACATGGGCTGCTCTTCGACCCCATCGCCCTGCGATGCTCGGCTCGCTCTACGGCTCGATTCAAATCAAAGGCAAAAAGCAGGAGCAGAAGCCAGTGACAGAGACAGAGACAGAGCAAAGGCAACAGCGAAAGCAAAGGCAAAGGCAAAGGCAAAGGCAAATTTCGACAGCGAAGCCGAAGTCCAGGCCTGAATCACCACATCCTTAAAACCACGCCCCGCTGCAAAAGATCACCCAGCCGCCAGGCCATCAAGCTGCGCCGGCGCGGCAGCGAAAATTCCAAAAAAAAGCCCCGCTTCTGCGGGGCTTTTCTCAAGATCCTGCAACCGTCAGTCCCGCAGTTCGATCACATCGAACTCCGCCACCGGATCCACCTCGGCGTCGTAATCCACATCACTGCGCTCGAAACCGAACAGCTTGAGGAACTCGTGCTTGTAGCCGGCGTAGTCGGTCAGCGCGAACAGGTTCTCGCTGGTGATCTGCGGCCACAGCGCCTTGCACTGCGCCTGCACGTCGTCGCGCAGTTCCCAGTCGTCGAGGCGCAGGCGGGCTTCGTCGTCGACCTGGGCCGGCGCGCCGTCGGTGCGGTACATGCGCTCGCGGAACAGGCGGTCGAGCTGGTCGAGCGTGCCCTCGTGCAGGCCCTTCTCCTTCATCACCTTGAAGGCGATGGCGATGTAGAGCGGCAGCACTGGAATCGCGGCACTGGCCTGGGTGACCACCGACTTGAGCACGGCGACGTTCGCGCTGCCGCCGGTCTTGGCGAGCTGCGCATCGATACGCCGCGCAGTCGCGTCGAGATCGGCCTTGGCCTTGCCCAGCGCGCCGTGCCAGTAGATCGGCCAGGTGATCTCGGTGCCGATGTAACTGAAGGCCACGGTCTTCGCGCCGTCGGCGAGCACGCCGGCCTCGCGCAGCGCGTCGATCCACAGCTGCCAGTCCGCACCGCCCATCACGGTCACGGTATCGGCGATCTCCTGCTCGGTCGCCGGTTCGATCGACGCTTCGATGATCTGGTCCTTGTTGGTGTCGATCGCGGTCGAGGTGTAGACCTCACCGATCGGCTTGAGCGCCGAGCGCTTCACTTCGCCGGTGTCGGGCAGCTTGCGCACCGGCGAGGCCAGCGAATAGACCACCAGATCGACCTGGCCGCCCATCTCGTTCCTGATCAGGTCGATCGCCTGCGCGCGCGCGGCATCGGAGAACGCGTCGCCGTTGATCGAGCGGCTGTAGAGGCCGGCGTCTTTCGCGTAGCGATCGAACGCGGCCGAGTTGTACCAGCCGGCCGTGCCCGGCTTCTTCTCGGTGCCGGGCTTCTCGAAGAACACGCCGAGCGTGTCGGCGCCGAAGCCGAAGGCCGCACTGATGCGCGCCGCCAGGCCGTAGCCGCTGGACGCGCCGATCACCAGCACCTTCTTCGGACCGTCGTCGCGCACGCCGCGCGCCCGCGTGGCCGCGATCTGGTCGCGCACGTTGTGGTCGCAGCCGGTCGGATGCGTCGTGGTGCAGATGAAGCCGCGGACCTTGGGATGGATGATCACTGCTGTCGCCCGTATGTCGTGGAAACCTGGCGACAAGTTTACGGGCTGACGTCGCGCCGGTCCCGTACGGGGGTCGATGGTGCCGCGGTCCGGTGCGTGACCGATCCGGATCCGCCCGCGGTTCCGGAACGCACGCCCTGGGCGATCGGCGCGTGGACGGATGCACGCCTCGACCGCGCACGACGATTGACAGCACGCAGCCCCGCCGCTGAACTGTGGGCCGGATTTCCGCCCCTGGATGCACGCATGCCGTCTCGTTGGACCGATTCACCGCGGCGATACGGGCTGATCAGCCGCGTGCTGCACTGGGGCATGGCCGCCCTGTTCGCCTGGCAGTTCACCGGGATGACGGTGAAATTGACCCTGGGCAAGCATCCGTTGACGGCGTTTCTCGTCGGCACGCACAAACCGGTCGGCACGCTGCTGATGCTGGCGATCCTGCTGCGCGGCGTCTGGGGCCTGTCGCAGTGGCGCCATCGTCCGCCGCACCCGCGCACCGCCATCGGCCGCTTGGCGGGGCTGGGCCATGCGCTGCTCTATGCGCTGATGTTCTACATCCCCACCGTCGCCCTGCTGCGCGAATACGGCAGCGGCCGCGGCTTCGCGCCTTGGGGCGTGCCGTTGTTTCCGCAGACTGGTGAACGGATCGCCTGGCTGATGGCACCGGCCAACCTGTCCCACGGCGTGCTGGCGTGGACGCTGCTCGCGGTGATCGCCGGGCACGTCGCGATGGTCGCGCTGCATCATGTCTTCTGGCGCGACACGACGCTCGCGCGGATGGCCGGCAAGCTCTGATGCGTCCAGAGTCCCCGTAGGAGCGCGCTGGCGCGCGACGGGCTTCACTTGGAGGCCCCTTCGCGCGCGAGCGCGCTCCTACAGCGACATGGCCTGCGAACAGAGCATCTGACGGCGCCCTGGTCTAGATCCCCCCGGCATGCTGGCGGGACGATGACCGCATAGAGCGCCCACAGCCTTGAAGGCGTGCGGATTCCCTGCAGGAGCTCGCTCGCGCGCGATGGGCTTCACCTGAAAGCCCCTTCGCGCGCGAGCGCGCTCCTACGGCGAGATGGGCTGCGAACGGATCATCTGACGGTGCCCTGGTGCGCATGCCCCCGCGGCATGTTGGCGGGACGCTGACCGCATCGATCGCCCGCAGCATTGAAGGCGCGCAGATTCCCTGTAGGAGCGCGCTGGCGCGCGATGGGCTTCACCTGGAAGCCCCTTCGCGCGCCAGCGCGCTCCTACATGACGCCTGGAACTCGGCACACGGTCTGGAGGCGCGCATCCCAGCAGCGCGCGCGGGCGCTGCCCCACACACATCTCGCCGCGCACCCGTCCGCATCGGCCGCCGCCGCGTCGCTAGGCCGCGGCGTGATGCACATCGGCCACCGCGCGTCCCGACGGATCGGCGGCATTCGCGAATGCCGCGTCCCAGGCGATCGCCGCGGGCGACGAGCACGCGATCGACTTGCCGCCCGGCACGGTCGCCGCGGCCGCCGGCGATGGAAACAGCCGCTCGAACACGCTGCGGTAGTAGTACGCCTCCTTGGTCTGCGGCGGGTTGTGCGGGAACCGGCTCGCCGCCGCCGCGAGTTCGCGATCACTGACCTGCGCCTCGGCATGCGCCTTGAGCCCGTCGATCCAGCCGTAACCGACGCCGTCGCTGAACTGCTCCTTCTGCCGCCACAGGATCTCGTCGGGCAGATGCCCGTCGAACGCGGCGCGCAGCACGCCCTTTTCCATGCGCTGATACCCGTCGCTGCCGCGGTGGATCATCTTGTGCGCGGCGTCGAAGCGCATCGCGACATCGAGGAACTCGCGGTCGAGGAACGGCACGCGCGGTTCCACGCCCCAGGCCATCATCGACTTGTTCGCGCGCAGGCAATCGTAGGTGTGCAGCGCGTCGAGCTTGCGCACCAGCTCCTCGTGGAACTGCCGCGCGTCCGGCGCCTTGTGGAAGTACAGATAGCCGCCGAAGATCTCGTCACTGCCCTCCCCCGACAGCACCATCTTCACGCCCATCGCCTTGATGCGGCGCGCGAGCAGGAACATCGGCGTCGACGCGCGGATCGTCGTCACGTCGAATGTTTCGACATGGCGGATCACATCGGGAATCGCATCAAGGCCTTCCTCGAACGTGTATTCGAAGCCGTGATGCACGGTGCCCAGCGACTCGGCGGCGATCGCGGCGGCCGCGAGATCGGGCGAGCCTTTGAGGCCGATCGCGAACGAATGCAGGCGCGGCCACCAGGCTTCGCTGCGGTCGCCGTCTTCGATGCGGTGACGTGCGTAACGCGCGGCGACGGCGGCGACCAGCGAGGAGTCCAACCCGCCCGACAGCAGCACGCCGTAGGGCACGTCGGTCATCAGCTGGCGATGCACCGCGGCTTCAAAGGCCTCACGCACGTCGTCGAGCGAGACGTCCACACCTTCGACCGCATCGAAGTCGCGCCACGGCCGCGTGTAGTACTGCGTCAGCACGCCGGTCGCGCTGTCGTACCAGTGACCGGGCGGGAACTGCGCGACATCGGCGCAGGTATCGGCCAGCGCCTTCATCTCCGAGGCGACACGCAGGCGGCCTTCGCGGTCGTGGCCCCAGTACAGCGGCACCACACCGATCGGATCGCGGGCGATGAGTGCGCGGCCGCGCTCGCGGTCCCACAGCGCGAACGCGAAGATGCCGTTGAGGCGTTCGAGGAACGCCGATGGGCCGCTGCCATCGGCCTCGTGCTCGCGATACAGCGCGCTGACCACTTCGCAATCCGACGCGGTCTGGAAGGCATACGGCACGCGCAGCTCGGCCTTCAGCGCCCGGTGGTTGTAGATCTCGCCGTTGACCGCGAGCACCAACGCGCCGTCCTCGGACAGCAACGGCTGCGAGCCGCCTGCCGGGTCGACGATGGCGAGGCGTTCGTGCACGAGGATCGCGCGGTCGTCGACATGGACGCCGCTCCAGTCGGGGCCGCGATGGCGCTGGCGCTGCGAGCACTCGAGCGCCTGCCGTCGCAGGACGGTTGCGTCGTCGCCCGGTTGCAGGCCAAAGATGCCGAAGATCGAACACATGGTGGAGCTCCTGGGATGTCGTGGATCGCGATGTCGGTGGAGCCGGATGCGGACACAAAAAAACCCGCATCGCGGCCGATGCGGGTCTGTGTCTGAAGCCTGGCGTGTCTTGCGATCCTGCTACGCCTGCTCCCACACCCGCATCGGCCGCGCACGATTATTCGTGCGCAGGACGTTGCGGTTGCGATTGCCGGTGACAGCGGGACGGGCCATGGGAACGAACCTAGCGGCTGGGTCGGAGATGCGCAACCGTTGCAGACGCAACGGGCGCATAAGGATGAGCACGTGAGCGGGCGCGGATTCCGGCCATCGCTCAGTGCGTGCCGGCCGGCATCCCGTCGGGCGGCGTGGCGGTCTGGGCGCGTTCCGCGGCCAGGCGCTCGGGGTCCACCAGGCGTGGATTGTCGAGCACCTCCGCCAGGCGCTCCCGGTCGAGCTGGCCGGTCCAGCGTGCGACGACCAGCGTGCCGATGCCATTGCCGGTGAGGTTGGTCAGCGCACGGCCTTCCGACATGAAGCGGTCGATGCCGACGATCAGCGCGATGCCCGCCAGCGGAATCACGCTCTCGAACGCCGCCAGCGAGGCCGCCAGCGTCACCAGACCCGCGCCGGACACACCGGCGGCGCCGTTCGACGAGATCAGCATGAACACCAGCAACGCGATCTGCGTGCTGATCGGCACCTCGATGCCGAAGGCCTGGGCGATGAAGATCGCGCCCATCGACATGTAGATCGCGGTGCCGTCGAGATTGAACGAATAGCCGGTGGGAATGGTCAGGCCGACGACCGACTTCGGCACGCCCGCACCTTCGAGCTTGGCGAGCATGCGCGGCAGCACCGTTTCCGACGACGAGGTGCCGAGCACAATCAGCAGTTCGTCGCGGATCATGCGGATGTACTTGAAGATGCTGAAGCCCGACCACCAGCAGATCGGCCCGAGCACCAGGAACAGGAACAGCAGGCAGGTCAGCCAGAAGCTCAGCATGAAGTAGCCGAGCGAGCCAAGAATCGCGCCGCCGTATTCGCCGATGGTGAAGGCCATGCCGCCCATCGCGCCGAGCGGAGCGAACCACATCACGATCTTGATCACGCCGAACATCACCTGGGCGATGGTGTCGAGCGCCGCGACCGCGGGCTTGCCGCGCTCGCCGAGCATCGTGATCGCGCAGGCGACGAGGATCGCCATCACCAGCACCTGGATCAGTTGGCCTTCGACGAAGGCGCCGAAGAACGAACTCGGCACCAGGTGCAGCAGGAAGCCGGTCAGCCCCTCGCCCGCGGCCGCGCCGGCGCTGGCCAGCGTGCCCTGCGCCGCCGAGGCGTCGAAGGTGGTGATATCCAGACCGAGACGACGTCCGGGGCCGAACAGGTTGATCACCACCAGACCGATGCCGAGCGCGAACACCGTGGTCACGTTGAAATACACGACGGTCTTGAACGCGAGGCCGCCGGCCTTGGCCAGGTTGCCGAGCCCGGCGATGCCGACGGCGACGGTCGCGAAGATCGTCGGCGCGATCACCACCTTGACCAGCTTGATGAACAGGTCGGCGAGCCACTTCATCTGCGCGCCGACCTCGGGCAGCGTCAGGCCGATGACGATGCCGGCGGTAATGCCGATCAGCACCCAGAAGTACAGGTGCTGCCAGAGCGGCTTTCGGGCCGGGGGCCCGGGCGTGGGCGACGTGATCGGAGGCTGGGGTGCGGTTTCGGTCTGCATGCGGCAAGCCTGCCAGAGGACGGGGCCGGGAAAACTCACCCGATGGGACTAGATCGCCCGCCGAGACCGTGGACGATCGTCGGTCACCGCTTGATATCCGCGGCGCTGGCAGATGGGACACCAGGCAGCAGATACCGGCACGATCCCGGCGCCCCGCGTTCGCAGTGATCGAGACGACACACGCACCCGCTGGGGACGTCGGCCGGGCCGCGCAGATGCAACTCGGCACCTGCGCGGACGTTTCCGATCCGCATCTGGAGGCAGCGAAGCAACCCCGCCCTCGCCCATGCACGCGCGGCCACGCCGCGCGGCACCTCAGGACGGCTCAGCCGCCGGTATAGGCCACACGCCAGACCGTATCGCCGGCATCGTCAGTCAACAGCAGCGAGCCGTCCTGCAGGCCGTAGATGTGGGTCGGGCGACCATAGACGTCCGGACCGGCGTCGTTGGCGATGAAGCCCGACAGGAAGGTCTGCGCCTCGCCGGTCGGCGCGCCGTTTTCGAACGGCACGTAGAGCACCTTGTAACCGGCGAACGAGCGCCGGTTCCAGGAGCCGTGCAGCGCGACGAACGCGCCGCCGCGATAGAGCGCCGGGAACTGCTCGCCCTGGTAGAAGTGCAGGCTCATCGCCGAGGTGTGGCTGCCGACGGCGAAGTCCGGAACCCGCGTCTTCTCGACGAGATCCGGCCGCGGCGGCTGGATGCGGGTGTCGACGTTCTGGCCGTAATAGGCGTAGGGCCAGCCGTAGAAGCCGCCGTCGTGCACGCGGGTGATGTAGTCGGGCACGAGATCGTCACCGATCTCGTCGCGCTCGTTGACCGAGGTCCACATCGCGCCGGTCGTGGGCTCCCAGTCGACGCCGTTGGGATTGCGCAGGCCCGAGGCGAAGATGCGCTCGCCTGAACCGTCGGGATTGATCTCCAGGATCGCGGCCCGCCGCTCCTCCTCATCCATGCCGTACTCGCCGACGTTGCTGGCCGAGCCGACCGTCACATAGAGCTTGCTGCCGTCGGCATTGGCGACGACGTTGCGCGTCCAGTGGTTGTTGTAGCCGCCGGCGGGCAGATCCAGGATCTTCTCGCCCTCGTCTGCGAGGCGGGTCTGGCCGGCGGTGTAGGGATACCGCCAGAGGCCGTCGGTGACCGCGATGTACAGCCACTCGCCCTGCTGCAGCATGCCGAAGGGCTGGTTGAGACCGGTCGCGAACACCTCGCGCACGTCCGGCGTGCCATCGCCGTCGGTGTCGCGCAGCAGCGTGATGCGGTTCGCGCTGGGCCCGTAGGCGCGCGAGCGGTCCAGCACTTCGGTCTGGTCCTCCTGCGGCGCGGTACGCGCCTCGGAAACGAGCACGTCGCCGTTGTCCAGCTGATGCAGCCAGCGGGGATAGTCGAGGCCATCGGCGTACCTGGTGACCGTGAAGCCCTCGGGCGCGACCGGCACGCGGTCCCCGGACCAGCCGACGACCCGCGGCTGCAGTTCGACGTCCGAGGTATCGGTGGGCGCAGGCAGGCGCTCGACGACGCGTTCGCCGCTGCCGATGGTGTAGGTCGCGTTGGCACGGTCGGTGCGGATGGTCGCGGCCTCCGACTCCTGGGCCCAGGCGGGGCTGCAGAGGGCGACGGTGACGGCGGCGGCGAGCAGTACGGGGCGCGGCGACATGGCAGCGGCTCCAGGGGATCAGGGGCCGTCCATCCTGCCGGCCGACGTGCCGAGAGGCCGTGAACCGCCGGATCCCGGAAACGCGGAAAGCGGGCCGAGGCCCGCTTTCCGGTGACACGTGACGCTGTCGTCGGCGATTACTCGGCCGGCGTGCCCTCGCCTTCGGCGACGGCCTTCATCGACAGGCGGATGCGGCCCTGCTTGTCGACTTCCAGCACCTTGACCTTGACCACGTCGCCTTCCTTGAGCACGTCGCCGACCTTCTCGACACGCTCGTTGGAGATCTGCGACACGTGGACCAGACCGTCCTTGCCGGGGGAGATCGTCACGAACGCGCCGAAGTCCATCAGCTTGACGACCTTGCCCTCGTAGATGCGGCCCGGCTCGACGTCCGACGTGATCTGCTCGATGCGCGACTTCGCGGCCTGGCCGGCAGCGCCGTTGACCGAAGCGATCGTGATCGTGCCGTCGTCCTGGATGTCGATCTGGGTGCCGGTTTCCTTGGTGATCGCCTGGATGACCGAACCGCCCTTGCCGATGACCTCGCGGATCTTGTCGGGGTGGATCTTGATGGTGATCAGGCGCGGCGCGAACTCGCTGAGCTCCGAACGCGCGGTGGTCAGCGCGCTGCTCATCTCGTTGAGGATGTGCAGACGGCCTGCCTTCGCCTGGGCCAGCGCGACCTTCATGATCTCCTCGGTGATGCCCTGGATCTTGATGTCCATCTGCAGCGCCGAGATGCCGTTCGTGGTGCCGGCCACCTTGAAGTCCATGTCGCCGAGGTGATCCTCGTCGCCCAGGATGTCGGAGAGCACGACGAAGTCGTCGCCTTCCTTGACCAGGCCCATCGCGATGCCGGCGACGGGTGCCTTGATCGGCACGCCCGCGTCCATCAACGCCAGCGACGAACCGCAGACCGACGCCATCGACGAGGAGCCGTTCGACTCGGTGATCTCGGACACGACGCGGATGGTGTACGGGAATTCTTCCATCGTCGGCATCACGGCGAGCACGCCGCGCTTGGCGAGGCGGCCGTGGCCGATCTCGCGACGCTTCGGGCCCATCATGCGGCCGGCTTCACCCACCGAGTACGGAGGGAAGTTGTAGTGGAACAGGAAGTGTTCCTTGTACTCGCCGGCGACCGAATCGATGATCTGGCCGTCGCGCGCGGTGCCCAGCGTGACCGCGACGATCGCCTGGGTCTCGCCACGGGTGAACAGCGCCGAGCCGTGCACGCGCGGCAGGATGCTGACCTTCGACGCGATCGGGCGCACGGTGTCGAGCGCACGGCCGTCGATGCGGACCTTGGTCTTGAGGACCGAGTCGCGCATCGTCTGGTATTCCTGCTCGCCGAACTCCTTCGAGAGCTCGCTGCTCGACCAGGCATTGGCTTCGGCATGCGGCTGCACGGCTTCGAGGATCGCCTTCTTGACCTTGGAGATCGCGTCCTTGCGCTCGAGCTTGTCGCGCACCTGGAACGCGCTGGCGAGCTGCTCGCCGATCGCGGTGCGCAGGGTCGAGATCAGGCCTTCGTTGGCCGCCGGTGCCGACCATTCCCACTTCGGCTTGCCGGCTTCGGCGACCAGGGCGTTGATCGTCTCGATCGCGACCTGCATCTGCTTGTGGCCGAACATCACCGCGCCAAGCATCACGTCTTCCGACAGCTCACGGGCTTCGGACTCGACCATCAGCACGGCGTTCGCGGTACCGGCGACGACGAGCTCGAGGTCCGAATCCTTCAGCTCGGACACGGTCGGGTTCAGCAGGTACTGGCCGTCCTTGTAGCCGACCTTGGCGGCACCGATCGGGCCGTCGAACGGCGCGCCCGACAGCGACAGCGCGGCGGAAGCACCGATCAGGGCGAGGATGTCGCCGTCGATCTCGGGGTTCATCGACATCACGGTGGCGATGATCTGGACTTCGTTGCGGAAGCCGTCCGGGAACAGCGGGCGGATCGGACGGTCGATCAGGCGCGACGTCAGCGTTTCCTTCTCGGTGGCGCGACCTTCACGCTTGAAGAAGCCGCCCGGGATACGGCCGCCGGCGTAGAACTTCTCCTGGTAGTCGACGGTCAGCGGGAAGAAATCCTGCCCTTCGCGTGCGGTCTTGTTGGCGACCGCGGTGACCAGCACCTGGGTGCCTTCGCACGACACCATGACGGCGCCGCCGGCCTGGCGCGCGATCTCGCCGGTCTCGAGCGTCACCGTGTGGTTGCCGAACTGGAAGCTCTTTGTCACTTTCGCCACGTTGAATTCCTTGATGTCTCTTGCGATGAACCGACCGGGACCCATGCCCCGTCCGGGCGGACGCTGCCCACGCCCTAAAAAGAACCGCGGCGCATTTCTGCGCCGCGGTGGGTATCGGGTTTAGCGACGCAGACCAAGCTTCTCGATCAGGGCCTTGTAGCGATCCGCATCCTTCCGGTGCAGATAGTCGAGCAGGCTGCGACGGCGGTTGACCATCATCAGCAGGCCACGACGGCTGTGGTGGTCCTTCTTGTGCGTCTTGAAGTGCTCGGTCAGGTGCACGATGCGTGCGGTCAGCAGGGCGACCTGGACTTCCGGGGAGCCGGTGTCGTTTTCGCCGCGCTTGTGGTCTTCGATGATCTTGCTGTTGTCGATCGTGCTGGTCATTTCGGTTCTCTTGACGCGCGTCCCGCAGAAGACCGCGACGGGTCGTAATGACCGTCGCGCACCGCCCGGACCGCCTGTGGATTGGAGTTGCGGAGTGCCTTGAAAAAGGCGGCGAAAGTGTACCGCTTGCCCGGGTGCCGGACAAGGCGGCCGTTCAGCCCCCAGTGGCGCCCGACTCGGCGGCGCCCGCCCGGCGGAACATGCGCTGCGCCTTCAGCCGGCCCTCGGCGGTGACCTGGCCCAGCCCCTCGGCGAGGCCGCCGGGCCCGAAAACAGCGACTTCACCGACCGGCGTGAACGGCCCGGGCACGTCCTGGCCGTTCTGCAGCCGGGCCGCCTGGCGCCCGTCGACGTGCACCGCCGGCCAGGCCAGCATGCCGGCCTCGATCTCCAGCAGGCAGGCTTCGAGCCCCCGCTCGCTGCGGGCGGCCAGCGCCTGCAGGTCTTCGAGCGTCCACATGCGCGGATCCCGGAACGGGTCGACCCACAGCCGGCGCAGCTCGGCCACATGCGCGCCGCAGCCCAGCAACTCGCCCAGATCGCGCACCAGACTGCGCACGTAGGTCCCCGAGCCGCATTCGACGTGCAGGCGCAACTGCGGCGCCCCACCCGGGTCGAGCACGCCGTCGAGCAGATCGGCGGCCGATTGCAGTTCGAAGGCATGCACGTCGACCGGACGGGCCTCGACGTCGACCACTTCGCCGCGGCGCGCCTTGGCGTACAGGGGTTCGCCGCCGCGCTTGAGGGCCGAGTAGATCGGTGGACGCTGGGCGATGCGCCCGGTGAGCTGGCGCAGCGCCGCATCGATGGTTTCGATCCGCAGCGGCGGCACCGGCCGCTCGCGCAGGATCTGGCCGTCAGCGTCATCGGTATCGGTGACCTGCCCCAGCCGCGCGACCGTGGTGTAGGCCTTGCGCGCGCCGAGCAGGCCGCCGGCGATCTTGGTCGCCTCGCCGAAGCACACGGGCAACAGCCCGGTGGCCAAGGGGTCGAGACTGCCGGTATGGCCGCCCTTGTCGGCGCGGAACAGATGGCGCACCCGCTGCAGCGCCTGGTTCGAACTCATGCCGCGGGGCTTGTCGAGCAGCAGGATGCCGTCGAGCTTGCGGAACCGGGTGCGTGGGCGGTCCGACTGTGCACGCTTGGCGCGTGCACGCGGCGGCGCGGCACCGGGTGACGCGTCGCCGTCAGTCGGCGGACGATTCGCCGACATCGCGCAGCAGATTATCGATGCGCTCGCCGCGGTCGACCGAATCGTCGTAATGGAAATGCAGCTCCGGCACGTGGCGCATCTTCACCGCACGCGCCAGCCTGAAACGGATCTCGTGTGCAACCGCCTTCAGGCCCTTCATGGCTTCGGCCGAGCGCTCGGACTGCAGCGCGGTGACAAACACCTTCGCATGGGCCATGTCGCGCGTGACCTCGACGTCGGACACGCTGACCGACGGCAGCCCGTGCTCGGACACAGCCTCGCGCACCAGGGTGCCGAGTTCACGGCGAAGCTGGGCGGAAACGCGATCGGTGCGATGGAAGGATTTAGTGGGCACTGGATTCGGGATTCGGAATTGGGGAGTCGGGATTCGGAGAAGCGGACCGGGACCCGCAGCGGAGAGTGCTTGCGAATCCCCCATCCCGAATCCCGAATCCCGCGGACGCTTACAGCGTCCGCTGCACCTCGATGCGTTCGAAGCACTCGATCTGGTCGCCCGGCTTGACGTCGTTGTAGGCCTTGACGCCGATACCGCACTCGGTGCCGTTGCGCACTTCGTCGACGTTTTCCTTGAAGCGGCGCAGCGATTCCAGCTCGCCTTCGAAGATGACCGTGTTGTCGCGCAGCACGCGGATCGGCTTGTTGCGCTTGACCACGCCCTCGATGACCATCGAGCCGGCGACCGCACCGAACTTGGAGCTGCGGAACACGTCGCGCACTTCGGCGGTACCGATGATCTCTTCGCGGATCTCCATGCCGAGGATGCCCGAGGCGACCTGCTTGACCTGGTCGATCACGTCGTAGATGACCGAGAAGTAGCGCAGATCCAGCGCACTGTTCTCGATCACCTTGCGCGCGGATGCATCGGCGCGGACGTTGAAGCCGATGATCGTGGCCTTCGCCGCGGCCGCCGAGTTGGCGTCCGATTCGGTGATGCCGCCGACGCCGGAGACGATGACGTTGATACGGATCTGTTCGTTCGACAGCGCGACCAGCGACTGCTTGAGCGCTTCGACCGAACCCTGCACGTCGGCCTTGATGACCAGGTTGAGCGACAGCTGCTGCTCGGCCTGGCCCATCTGCGCCATGATGTCTTCCATGCGGTTGCCCGCGGCCTGCACCAGGCGCGTTTCGCGACGCTTGGTCTCGCGCTGCTGGGCGACCTCCTTGGCCAGACGCTCGTCGGCGACGACGACGAAATCATCGCCCGCGTCCGGCACGCCGGACAGTCCGAGCACCTGCACCGGGATCGACGGACCCGCCGTCTGCACCTGGTTGCCGGTCTCGTCGAACAGCGCACGCACGCGGCCGTACTGGATGCCGCAGACGAGGTAATCGCCGCGCGCCAGCAGACCCTGCTGGACCAGCACGGTCGCGACCGGGCCGCGGCCCTTGTCGAGCGAGGATTCGATGACGGTACCCGTGGCGCGGCCTTCGGCGACCGCACGCAGTTCCAGCACTTCGGACTGCAGCGAGATCGCGTCGAGCAGATCGTCGACGCCGTCGCCGGTCTTGGCCGACAGCTCGACCACCTGCGTGTCGCCGCCGAAGTCCTCGGCGACCACGTCGTGCTCGAGCAGTTCGTTCTTGACCCGGCTCGGGTCCGCACCGGACTTGTCGATCTTGTTGATCGCCACGATCAGCGGCACCTTCGCCGCCTTCGCATGCTTGATCGCCTCGGCCGTCTGCGGCATCACGCCGTCGTCGGCCGCGACCACCAGCACCACGATGTCGGTGAGCTTGGCGCCGCGCGCGCGCATCGAGGTGAACGCGGCGTGGCCCGGGGTGTCGAGGAAGCTGATGACGCCCTTGTCGGTTTCGACGTGGTACGCACCGATGTGCTGGGTGATGCCGCCGGCTTCACCCGACGCCACCTTGGTGCGGCGGATGTAGTCCAGCAACGAGGTCTTGCCGTGGTCGACGTGACCCATGATCGTGACGACCGGCGGACGCGTGACCTGGTCGCCCTGGGCTTCGCCCACGTGCGCGATCAGCTCGCTCTCGGCGTCGTCGGCATCGGCGCGCACCGGCATGTGGCCGAGCTCTTCGACCGCGAGTGCCGCGGTGTCGTGATCGATCGACTGGGTGATGGTCGCCATGACGCCCATCTTGAACAGCGCCTTGACCACGTCGCCGCCCTTCATCGCCAGCTTCTGCGCGAGATCGGCCACGGTGATCGCATCACCGATCGCAACCTCTCGCACGACCGGCGCGGTCGGACGTTCGAAGCCGTGCGGACCGCCGCCACTGCGCGAGGGCGCATTGCCCCGACGCTGCGGCCCACGGGTGGGCTTGCCGCGCGTGCTGCTGCGGCGTGCGCGATCGGACGCACTGAGATGGAGCTGGCCGGCGAAACGCGCGGTGCTGTCGTCGTCTTCGACGCCCGCGACCATCGCATGCGAGCCGCGGTTGGCCTTGGGCTTTGCGGCCGCGGCGCTGCGGTCGTCGGGACGCGGGGCCACCGGCGGCTTGTGGCCATGGCCGTGACCCACGGTGCGACGCGCGGCGGCCGGATCGGCCTCCTCGGGCACGGCGGAGGCCACCGCAGCCGCCTGGCGCAGGCGCTCGGCTTCGGCCTCGGCGTCGAGACGGCGCTGTTCGGCCTCATCGGCCCGGCGCTTGTCGTCCTCGGCCAGCCGCTGCTGCTCCGAGAGGTTCTTCGCACGCGATTCTTCGAGCTTGCGCAGGATCTCGGCGCGCTCGGCATCGGGGTCGAGCGCCGCCCCGTCAGCCGGACGGCTGAGCGTGACCTTTTTGCGCACGACCACGTCGACCGTCTGGCGGTTCTTGCCGCCGCCGACCGTCAGCTCCTGCTTGCGGCTGCGATTGAGCGTGATCTTCTTCGGCGCGGCGATTTCCTCGACCGGGGCGTCGCCCTTGCCGTGCGCACGCTTGAGGAACCCGAGCAGCTTCAGCTTTTCCGCGCTCGTGACGACCTGGTCGGGATCGCTGAACTTCATGCCCGCTTCGGACAGCTGTTCAAGCAGTTTCTCGACCGGCGTATTCACCAGTGCGGCCAGCTTGCGGATGGTGGTTTGTTGCGACATTCGTGATTCCGGTTCCTTGCGCGCCGCCGCGAAGTGCGGGGCGCAGTGGATTTGTCATTCTACCGCTGCATGGGATTCGTTCCGAACTGGATCGTCATCCGTGGCTGGCGGCCGCGTACGGGGCCGGTGCGGACACCGGCCCGGCGGGACCCGTCAGCCTTCCCGTTCCAGACGTGCGATCTCTTCGGCGCGCGCAGCCAGGATCAGCGCCGCGGCGCGCGTCTCGTCGACGCCCTCGATGCCGAACTCGACCACCTCGTCGGCACCCAGGTCGGACAGGTCCTCGCTGGTGCGCACGCCGTGCGAGGCCAGCGCGAACGCGGTCTCGTCGTCCATGCCCTCGAGCTCGAGCAGGTCCTGCGCCGGGGCGTTCTCGTCGGCTTCCTCTTCGACCGCAAGCGCGTCGTTGAGCAGCGCGTCGCGTGCCCGCGAGCGCAGCTCCTCGACGATGTCCTCGTCGAAACCCTCGACCGCCAGCAGTTCGCCGACCGGCACGTAGGCGATCTCCTCGACCGTCCCGAAGCCCTCGGTGACCAGGATGCCGGCGATTTCCTCGTCGACTTCCAGCTTGTCCATGAACAGCTGGCGCGCGGCCGTCTGCTCGGCTTCCGACTTCGCCGTGACCTGGTCCTGGGTCATGACATTGAGCTGCCAGCCCGCCAGACGGCTGGCCAGGCGCACGTTCTGCCCGCCCTTGCCGATCGCCTGGGCCAGCTTGTCTTCGGCGACCGCCAGGTCCATCGAGTGCTTGTCCTCGTCGACGACGATCGACTGCACTTCGGCCGGCGCCATCGCATTGATGACGAACTGCGCCGGGTTGTCGGACCACAGCACGATGTCGACGCGCTCGCCGTTCAGCTCGTTCGACACCGCCTGCACGCGCGAACCGCGCATGCCGATGCAGGCGCCGATGGGATCGGTGCGGGTGTCGTAGGCGACGACGGCGATCTTGGCGCGGTCGCCCGGATCACGCGCGCAGGCCTTGATCTCGACCAGGCCCTGGCCGACTTCCGGCACTTCGAGCTTGAACAGCTCCATCATGAATTCAGGCGCGGCGCGGCTGATGAACAGCTGCGGCCCGCGGGGTTCGCTGCGCACGTCGTACAGGTAGCCGCGGATGCGGTCGCCGGCGCGCACGACGTCGCGCGGAATCGCCTTGTCCTTCTGGATCAGCGCCTCGGCGTTGCCGCCCAGATCGACGTAGACGTTGCCGCGCTCGACGCGCTTGACCACACCGGTCACCAGCTCGCCGACGCGATCCTTCCATGCATCGACGACCTGCTGGCGCTCGGCCTCGCGGACGCGCTGCACGATGACCTGCTTGGCGGCCTGGGCGGCGATGCGGCCGAAGTCGACGTTCTCGATCTGCTCTTCGATGTAATCGCCGATCTCGACGCCGTCGGCTTCTTCGATCGCGTCCATCATCCGGATCTGCCGGTCGGGCGATTCCATGACGACGTCGTCGGCCACCACTTCCCAGCGGCGGAAGGTCTCGTAGCTGCCGTCCTTCGAGTCGATCGCGACGCGGGTCAGCACGTCCTGCTCGGCGTAACGCTTCTTGGCCGCCGTGGCCAGCGCGGCCTCGATGGCCTCCAGGATCACGGATTCCGGCACGCCCTTCTCGTTGGCGACCGCATCGACGACCAGCAACAGTTCCTTGCTCATCTTTTCATTCACTCCGCACCGGCCGACGTGTCGTCGGGCCGCTTGTTGTCATGGGG
The DNA here is from genome assembly GCF_043187535.1 of Luteimonas sp. WGS1318. Classification (GTDB taxonomy): domain Bacteria; phylum Pseudomonadota; class Gammaproteobacteria; order Xanthomonadales; family Xanthomonadaceae; genus Luteimonas. The sequence continues at coordinate 1,292,338 of NZ_CP171131.1, read as the reverse complement.
TGTGGGGCTGGCCTTGCGGGACGCGCCGCGGGCGCGCCCGTTGTCCTTCTTGTCCTTCGACGGCGCCAGACCGAGCGCGGCCCAGTCGGGCACCAGCCGGGCCTTGTCGATGTTGTCACGCTCGACCTGGAACGCGGTGCCGTCGACGTCGAAGGTGACGGTGTCGCCCTCGACCGAGACGATGCGACCGGTCAGGCGGCGACGTCCGTCCTGCGGCAGCTTCAGGCCGACCTTGACGGTCTCGCCGGTGAAGCGCGCGAACTGGGCGGCGCTGAACAGCGGGCGATCGACGCCGGGGGACGACACTTCCAGCGTGTAATTGCCGCTGATCGGATCCTCGACATCGAGCTGCGCCGAGACTTCGCGGCTGACCGACTCGCAGTGTTCGATGGTCACGCCCTGCGGCGTGCCGGCCTCGGCAGCGGCATCGTCGTGACCTGCGGGGACGTCGATGTACAGGCGCACCAGCGCGCCGCCAGGCGCAGGCAGGTACTCGATGCCCAGCAGCTCGAGCCCGAGGGCCTCGACCGTCGGCGCCAGCAGTTCCGTCAGTTGTGTCGACTTGTCCGCCACTGGTTCCTCGTCCGTTGCGTATCCGGTACCGCACGTGGTCGACCTCGCTGTGCGAGGCCACCGCCCTGCCCGAAGGCCCCGGGCGGTTTTCCGATCGTGGAAAACGACAAAGGGCCCGATGGGCCCCTTGTCCGATACCACTGGATGTCGGCGCCGAAGCGAAGCAGTTGCTTCGGCAAAGCCCAGATTCTTCGCGTCGGATGCGCCCTGGGGCGCGTCTTCTTCACTGCGTTGAATGTGGTAGCGGGGGCAGGATTTGAACCTGCGACCTTCGGGTTATGAGCCCGACGAGCTGCCAGACTGCTCCACCCCGCATCAGAAGCGGAATTATGAAGATTGCTCTTCGATATTGCAAGAGGTTCGGACGATTCCGCGTCCCTCGAACTTCCCCCCGGCCGCCACGTTGCAGCGACCGGGCGCGCATCTTAACCAGATGACGCAGGTATTACCAGCGCGGATCCGATCAGGCGCCGAATGCCTGCTGGCACCAGGCCATCAGCGGGCTCCAGAACAGACCGAGGCCGAGCAGCGCCAGCGCATTCGCGCCGAACACCACGCGCAGAGTCGTGCCCGGCCGCTGGACCATCGGCGCCGCGTTGGGCGCGTCGAAGTACATGACCTTGATCACGCGCAGGTAATAGAACGCGCCGATCACCGCGAACACGATACCGACGATCGCCAACCACAGCAGGTCGCCCTGCAGCGCGCCCTGCAGCACGACGAGCTTGGCCCAGAAACCGAGGAACGGCGGCACGCCGGCCAACGACGCCATGATGCACAGCACCAGGCCGGCCATCCACGGGCTGCGCTGGTTCAGACCGCGATAGTCGTCGATGTTCTCGGCCTCGAAGCCCTTGCGCGACAGCATGACGATGGCGCCGAACGCGGCCACCGACATGATCGCGTAGCTGATCGCATAGAACATCGCGGCCGCGTACCCGTCGGGACCGCCACCGGCCAGGCCGAGGAACAGGAAGCCGACGTGCGAGATCGTCGAGTACGCGAGCATGCGCTTGAGGTTGGTCTGCGCGATCGCGAACAGGTTGCCGACCACCAGCGACAGCGCCGCCAGCAGCGAGAGCAGCAGCTGGCTCTGCTCGTGCACCGGCCCGAGGGCGGTGTCGAGCAGACGCCAGGTCATGCCGAACGCGGCCAGCTTGGGCACCGAGCTGATGAACGCGGTGATCGCGGTCGGTGCGCCGTGGTAGGTGTCGGGCAGCCACATGTGGAACGGCGCGGCGCCGAACTTGAACGCGATGCCGACCACCAGGAACACCATGCCGGTCAGCAGCAGCACGCGGTTTTCGCCGGCCAGCCCGCCGATGGCCTCGTGGATGCCCGGCAGCGACAGCGTACCGGTCGCGCCGTAGACCAGCGACATGCCGAACAGCAGCATGCCCGAGGCCAGCGCGCCGAGGACGAAGTACTTCATCGCCGCTTCCGACGACAGCGGGTTGTCGCGATCGCAGGCCACCAGCGCGTAGGAACACAGCGCCAGCAGTTCCAGGCCCACGTACACCATCGTCAGGTTGTTGGCCGAGACCAGCAGCATCATGCCGGCCGCGGTGAACAGGAACAGCACCGGGATCTCGCCCTGGTACAGGTCGCGCTCGCGCAGGTAGGCCCAGGCGTAGCCCAGCGCGATCGCGGCCACGACCAGACCGGTGACCTTGAGCACGTCGGCGCCGGCATCGCGCACGAACATGTCGGCGAGCGTGCTGCCCTGCCCGCCCACGCCCATGGCGATCATGAGGGCCGCGCCCAGCAGCGTCGCCACCGCCAGCACGTGGGTGATGATCCGGCGGCGCGGGTCGATGAACAGGTCGAGCATCAGCAGGGCGAACGCGCCCAGCACCACGAACAGCTCGGGCACGATCGGGCCGAGTTCGGCCAGCGTGCGGACGGGGGGCGTCATCGGACTTGTAATCACTTCACACGTTCCTCGGCGATCCTGCGGATCGCGCTGATTCGATCATCGACCGAAGCCGTCCATGGCGCGACATGCGCGGCTCCGGATCGTCCTGCCCGACCATCCATGGCCGGGCGTTCCCAGACGCGGCAGACGCCCTGAAGGCGTCCGCCAGACACGCGTCTGCTCACCCTCATAGCTTGCTGACGGCGATCAGGTTCGCCAGTTGCGCGATGGACGGCTCCATCAGGTCGGTCAGGGGCTTGGGATACACGCCGATCAGCAGCGTGCCCGCGGCGAACACGCCCAGCACCAGTGCCTCGCGGGCATTGATGTCCTTGAGCGCGGCGACGTGCGCATTGGCGACTTCGCCGTAGAGCACGCGCTTGACCAGCCACAGCGTGTAGGCCGCGCCGATGATCAGGGTCATCGCCGCGAAGAACGCGATCAGCGGATGGCTCTGGAACGCGGCCAGGATGACCATGAACTCGCCGACGAAGCCCGAGGTGCCCGGCAGGCCGGAGTTGGCCATCGCGAACAGCACATAGAACGCGGCGAACCAAGGCATCACGTTCGCGACCCCGCCGTAATCCTTGATCATGCGCGTGTGCATGCGGTCGTACAGGATGCCGATGCAGGAGAACATCGCGCCGGAGATGAACCCGTGCGAGACCATCTGCACCATCGCGCCCTGCAGGCCGAGACGCGCGGCGTCACTGGCGCCGACGTCGCGCATCAGCGCGAACGCGATGAACACGCCGAGGGTCACGAAGCCCATGTGCGAGACGGACGAATACGCGACCAGCTTCTTCATGTCCTGCTGGACCAGCGCGACCAGGCCGACGTAGACGATCGAGATCAGCGACAGGCCAATGACCAGCCAGGCCCACTCGTGACCGGCGTCGGGTGTGATCGGCAGGTTGAAGCGCAGGAAGCCGTAGCCACCGATCTTCAACATGATTGCGGCCAGGATCACCGAGCCGCCGGTCGGCGCCTCGACGTGTGCATCCGGCAACCAGGTGTGCACCGGGAACATCGGCACCTTCACGGCGAAGGCGGCGAGGAACGCGAAGAAGATCCACATCTGCTCCGTCGACGACAGGCGCAGCGCGTACAGGTCGGGCAGCTGCCAGCTGCCGGCCTGCAGGTACAGGTAGATCAGCGCGACCAGCATGAAGACCGAGCCGAGGAACGTGTACAGGAAGAACTTCACCGACGCGTAGACGCGGCGCGGGCCGCCCCAGACACCGATGATGATGAACATCGGGATCAGCATCGCCTCGAAGAACACGTAGAACAGCATCGCGTCCACGGCGCAGAACACGCCGATCATCATGCCCTCGAGGATCAGCATCGCCGCGAAGTACTGCGACACCCGCTTGGTCACCGACGCCCAGGCGCCGATCAGCACCAGCGCCGTGGTCAGCGTGGTCAGCACGATCAACGCGACCGAGATGCCGTCCGCACCGAGGTGGTACTCGATGTTGAATGCCGGGATCCATTCGCGGCGCTCGAGGAACTGCAGACCGGCATTCGCGTAGTCGAAACCGGTGAGCAGCGGGATGCTGAGCACGAAGACCAGCAGCGCGAACGCGAGCGACACCCAGCGCGCCGCGTCGGCACGACGTTCGCCCAGGGCGAGCACGAGCGCACCGCCGAGGATCGGCAGCCAGATCAGGAGACTGAGGAGAGGCCAGTTCGACACGTAGGGAGTTCCGTCAACGCCAGTACTTGATGAGGAGGGCCAACAGCAGGATCAGGCCGACGATCATCGCGAATGCATAGTGGTAGAGGGCACCGGACTGCAGCCGGCGGATGACGCCCGAGACCAGGTCGACCACCCGCGCCGAGCCGTTCACGAACAGGCCGTCGATGACCTTGGTGTCGAACATGCGTGACAGCTTGCCCAGGGCGACGCCGCCACCGGCGAAGCCACCGATCCACAGGTCGTCGGCGTAGTACTTGCGCTCGAGCACGCGGATCGGCATCGCGAACACGCGCGCGGCCTTCGCCGGCAGGTCCGGCTTCCACCAGTACATCACCGTGGCCAGCACGAAGCCGGCGACCACCAGCCAGAACGCGGGGGCGACGAAGCCGTGCATCGCGAACGCGACCGGGCCATGCCACAGCTCGTCCTTCAGCGTGGCCAGCACGTCGTTCGACGCCAGCACATGGATCACGCCGTCGAAGAAGCCGCGGACCTCGGTGTGGCCGGTCCAGTCGGTGCCGAACAGCATCGGACCGGCGGTGAAGTAACCGATCAGGATCGACGGGATCGCCAGCAGGATCAGCGGCAGCGTCACCACCCACGGGGATTCATGCGGCTCGTGCACGCCATGATGGCCGTGGTCGTCGTGCGCGTCATGGTGCGCCGTCGCGGCGACCGCATGGCCGTGACCATCGTCGTGCAGCGGCTCGTGATGGGTTTCCTGGCCGTGCGCGTCATGCGTCGCGTGGGTATCCGACGCATGCGCGTCACGGAAGCGTTCCTTGCCGAAGTACGTCATGTACAGCAGGCGGAAGCTGTAGAACGAGGTCACGAAGGCGCCCAGCAGCACCGACCAGTAGCCGTACTCGTAGACCCAGCCACCACCCTCGCGGGCGAACTTGGCCGCCTCGATGATCGTGTCTTTGGAGTAGAAGCCGCTGAAGAACGGCGTGCCCACGAGGGCGAGCGTGCCGATGACGCTGGTCCAGAACGTGATCGGCATGTACTTGCGCAGGCCGCCCATCTTGCGCATGTCCTGCTCGTGGTGCATGCCGATGATCACCGAGCCCGCCGCCAGGAACAGCAGCGCCTTGAAGAACGCATGCGTCATCAGGTGGAACACCGCGGCCGAGTACGCCGACACGCCGAGCGCGACGGTCATGTAGCCCAGCTGCGACAGCGTCGAATACGCGACGACGCGCTTGATGTCGTTCTGCACGATGCCGATCAGGCCGGTGAAGAAGGCCGTGGTCGCACCGATGAAGAGGATGAACTGCAGCGCGGTCTCCGACAGCTCGAACAGCGGCGACATGCGCGCCACCATGAAGATGCCGGCGGTGACCATGGTCGCGGCATGGATCAGCGCCGAGATCGGGGTCGGGCCTTCCATCGAGTCGGGCAGCCACACGTGCAGCGGCACCTGGGCCGACTTGCCCATCGCGCCGATGAACAGACAGATACACACAAGAGTCGCGACCGACCACTCGAAGCCGGTGATCACCTCGATCGTCTGGCCGCCACCGATGGTGGCATCCGCCGCGGCGAACACGGTCGCGTAGTCGAGGCTGCCGAACCAGTACAGCACGCCGGCGATACCGAGCAGGAAACCGAAGTCGCCGACACGGTTGACCAGGAACGCCTTCATGTTGGCGAACACCGCGGTCGGCTTCTTGAACCAGAAACCGATCAGCAGGTACGACACCAGGCCCACCGCTTCCCAGCCGAAGAACAGCTGCAGGAAGTTGTTGCCCATCACCAGCATCAGCATCGAGAAGGTGAACAGCGAGATGTAGCTGAAGAAGCGCTGGTAGCCCGGGTCTTCGGCCATGTAGCCGATGGTGTAGACGTGCACCAGCAGCGACACGAACGTCACCACGACCATCATCATCGCGGTGAGGTTGTCGATCAGGAAGCCGACATGCGCCGAGTAGTTGCCGACCTCGAAGAACGTGTAGACGTTCTCGTTGAACGTCGGCGCGCCCTGCATCAGCTGCCACAGCGTGTAGATCGACAGCGCGCAGCTGATCGCGACGCCGGCGATGGTGACCGAATGCGCACCGGCGCGACCGACCTGGCGGCCGAACAGGCCCGCGATGATCGAGCCCAGCAAGGGCGCCAGGACGATCGCGATCAGGGTGGTCTGGGAAATTGTGTACTCCATGCCCGGATCAGCCCTTCAGCGTGTCGAGTTCGGCGACGTTGATCGTGCGCCGGTTGCGGAACAGCGTGACCAGGATCGCCAGGCCGATCGCGGCCTCGGCTGCGGCCACGGTGAGAATGAAGAACACGAAGATCTGTCCGGCGGCGTCACCGAACTCGCGCGAGAACGCGATGAAATTGATGTTGACCGCGAGCAGCATCAGCTCGATCGACATCAGCAGGATGATCACGTTCTTCCGGTTGAGGAAGATACCCGCGACGCTGATGCAGAACAGCACCGCACCCAGCGCGAGATAGTGGCCCAGCGCGAGGCCGGTTCCGAACAGCTCGGTCATTTCGTCTCTCCCTCGCCCGCGCCCGCCGGCGGCTCGGCCACCGGACGCACGGCGTCCATCTTGACCACGCGCATGCGATCGTTTGCCCGCACCCGCGCCTGCGCACCCGGATTCTGGTGCTTGGTGCCCGGACGGCGACGCAGCGTCAGCATCACCGCCGCGATCACCGCGACGGTCAGGATCACCGCAGCCACTTCGAACGGCAGCAGGAAATCGGTGAACAGCCGGCGCGCGATCCACACGGTGTTGGACACACCGGCCGCGTCGACCACGTCGGGCCCGAACGGCACCATGCGCGCACGCACGCCGATCAGGGTGACGATCTCCACCAGCATCACCACGGCGACCAGCAGCCCGACCGGCAGGTAGCGCACGTAACCCTCACGCAGCGGCGCGACGTCCACGTCGAGCATCATCACCACGAACAGGAACAGCACCATCACCGCGCCGACGTAGACCAGCACCAGCGCGAGACCGAGGAACTCGGCGCCGACCAGCAGCCAGGTGCAGGCGGTGGAGAAGAAGGTCAGCACCAGGAACAGCGCCGCGTGCACCGGGTTGCGGGCACTGATCACCGCCACCGCGGACATCACGGTGATCGCGGCGAAGACGAGGAATGCAATCAGGTCGAAATTCATGACTTACCTGTACGCGGAGTCGGCGGCGCGACGGTCTGCGATCTCGCTCTCGAGGCGGTCGCCGATCGCCAGCAGCTGCGGCTTGGTCACGATGTTCTCGCCGCGGTTCTCGAAGTGGTACTCGTGCAGATGGGTCTCGACGATCGAGTCCACCGGGCAGGATTCCTCGCAGAAACCACAGTAGATGCACTTGAACAGATCGATGTCGTAGCGCGTGGTGCGGCGGGTGCCGTCCTCGCGCTGCTCGGAATCGATGGTGATCGCCAGCGCCGGGCACACGGCCTCGCACAGCTTGCACGCGATGCAGCGCTCTTCGCCGTTGGGATAGCGGCGCAGCGCGTGCAGGCCACGGAAGCGCGGCGACTGCGGCGTCTTCTCCATCGGGTACATCAGCGTGTACTTGTCGCGGAACAGGTACTTGAAGGTCAGCGCCATACCGCCGAGCAGCTCGAGCAGCAGCAGGCTTCTGAACCAGGAAACGAACTTGGTCATGACTGCCCCGCCTCGAAAATCCCGTAATACGCCATCAGTGCGGTGACCACGATCCAGAAGATGCTGATCGGAATGAAGACCTTCCAGCCCAGGCGCATGATCTGGTCGTAGCGGTAGCGCGGGAACGACGCGCGGAACCAGATGAAGCAGCTGGCGAAGAAGAAGACCTTGGCGAACAGCCACCACCAGCCGTCGACCGAGAGCAGCGGAATGCCCCAGCCCTGGAACGGCGACAGCCAGCCGCCGAGGAAGAAGATCGCGACCAGGAAGCTGATCAGGATCATGTTGGCGTATTCGGCCAGGAAGAACAGCGCGAACGCCGAGCCCGAATACTCGACCATGTGCCCGGCGACGATTTCCGACTCACCTTCGACGACGTCGAACGGCGCGCGGTTGGTTTCGGCCACACCGGAGATGAAATAGATCACGAACAGCGGCAGCAGGGGCAGCCAGAACCACTCGAACAGCCCCTTCCCACCCGACTGCGCCATCACGATCTCGGTGAGGTTGAGGCTGCCGGCGGCGACCATCACACCCACGAGCGCGAAGCCCATTGCGATTTCGTAGCTGATCATCTGCGCCGAGGCGCGCATCGCACCGAGGAACGCGTACTTCGAGTTCGATGCCCAGCCGGCGAGGATGATGCCGTAGATGCCGAGCGAGGTCATCGCCAGCAGGTACAGCAGGCCGGCGTTGGCGTTCGACAGCACCAGCTGCGCGTCGAACGGCACGACGGCCCAGGCCGCGAACGCAGGCGCCAGCGTGATCAGCGGCGCCAGGATGTACAGCACCCGTTGCGCGTTGGTCGGCTGGATGACTTCCTTGAACAGCAGTTTGAAGACGTCGGCGAAGGCCTGGAAGATGCCCATGCCGACGTACATCGGCCCGTGGCGCTGATGCATCCAGCCCAGCAGCTTGCGCTCCCAGACGACGTAGAACGCGACCGCGAGGATCACCGGGACGGCGATCACCAGGATCTTGAGCACGATCCACAGGATCAGGCCGATCACGCCCAGCGACATCAGCCAGTCGTGCAACGGCGCGGTGACGTCGCCGAGCAGCGTCGCGGTATTGGTCACACTCATGCCGCCACCACCTTCACCTTGCCGGCCGACAGGGCCGCCGTGGCCCCGTAGCCCGATTCCACCCATGCCGCACCCGGCGCGACGCGATCGTCGACGGCGATCTGCAGGGTCGCGGTGCCGACCACGTTGGACACCTTCGCCATCGCGCCGTCGCTCACGCCGTGCGCGCGCGCGTCGTCGGGATGCAGCACCACGCGCGGACCGAGGGTCAGCGGGTGCGACTGCAAGGCGGCGGCGCGACGGGTCAAGCCGTCGACGCGATAGATCGCCTGGCTCACGGCCAGCTCGAGGCCATCGCCATCGACCGCCGGCGCCGTCGAACGCGCCACGTCGACCGTCTTCGGCTGCAGACCCGCCCGCAGGCCGACGAGGTCGGTGAACTCGAAGCCCGGAACGGCCAGTTCGCCGCCCAGCGCACGCAGCACGCGCCAGCCGGCACGGGCATCGCCCGGCAGGCGACCGGCCGCGACCGCACGCTGTTCGCGGCCATCCAAATTGGTCAACGAAGCGTCGATCTCGGCGAGCGCGCCGATCGGCAGGATCACGTCGGCGACCGCGCGCGTGGACTGGCAGGCGAAGTGGCTGAAGGCCACGACCTGCGCTGCGCCCAATGCCTGCATCGCCTTCGCCTGATCGGCGAAGTCCAGACCCGGCTCGATACCGTAGGTCACGTACGCGCTGCGGCGTTCGGCCAGCATTGCGTTGGCATCAAGCGAGGTCGGCAACACGCCGAGGCGCGACAGCCCGAGCGCATTGGCGCCCTGCGGGATCCGGCACAGCGACGCACCGGTCGCCGCGGCGAGCTTGGAGGCGGCCGCACGGATCTCGGCCGCGTGCGCGCTGGTCTCGGCCTGTGCACCGACGATGATCGCCGCATGCTTGCCGGCGCGCAGCGCGTCGGCCAGTGCGTCCACTCCGAGGGTCGCGGCGAGCTGCGACGGCGGCACGATGGCCTTGTCGGCGAGGTCGAAGGTGAATTCGAAATCGACCGGGTTGACGACGTAGACCTTCGCGCCCTGGCGCCAGGCCTGGCGCACGCGCTGGTGCAGCAGCGGCACTTCGTGGCGCAGGTTCGAGCCGACGATCAGAATGGCGTCGGCCTTGTCGAGCTCGGCGACCGGCATCGCGAACGGTTCGGCGATCGCGCCGTCCGACAGATCGCGCTGTGCGATGCGGTGGTCCAGATTGCCCGTGCCCAGCGCCTCGGCCAGGCGCGCGAGCAGCGCGCCCTCCTCGTTCGAGGTCGCCGGATGCACCAGCACGCCGAGTTCGTCGGCGGGGTTGTCGCGCAGGATCTTCGCCGCGCGCGCCAGCGCCTCGTCCCACGAGGCTTCGCGCCATTCGCCGCCATCCTTGACCAACGGGTGCACCGCGCGGTCGTCGGCCGACAGACCCTGGTGCGACCAGCGGTCGCGGTCCGACAGCCAGCACTCGTTGACCGCCTCGTTGTCGCGCGGCACCGCGCGCATCACGTCGCCGCGGCGCAGATGCAGGAACAGGTTGCTGCCCAGCGCATCGTGGCCGCCGAGCGATTCACGCGCGATCAGCTCCCACGGGCGGGCGCGGAAGCGGAACACCTTGTTGGTCAGCGCGCCGACCGGGCACACGTCGATGACGTTGCCGGAGAGTTCGGTCGTCAGCGGCTTGCCGTCGTAGGTGCCGATCTGCAGGTTCTCGCCGCGCTGCATGCCGCCGAGCTCGTAGGTGCCGGCGATTTCCGCGGTGAAGCGCACGCAGCGCGTGCACTGGATGCAGCGGGTCATCTCGGTCGCGACCAGCGGACCGAGATCCTCGTCGGCGACGACGCGCTTGCGCTCGGCGAAGCGGCTGACCGAACGGCCGTAACCGAGCGACAGATCCTGCAGCTCGCACTCGCCGCCCTGATCGCAGATCGGGCAGTCGAGCGGATGGTTGATCAGCAGGAACTCCATCACGTTGCGCTGCGACTTCAGTGCCTTCTCGCTGCGCGTGACGACCTGCATGCCGTCCATCACCGGCGTGGCGCAGGCCGGCGCGGGCTTGGGCATCTTCTCCACTTCGACCAGGCACATGCGGCAGTTGGCCGCGATGGCGAGCTTGTCGTGGTAGCAGAAACGCGGGATCGGAATGCCGGCCTTGTCGGCGGCATGGATGATCATCGAGCCCTTGGGCGCGGCCAGTTCGACACCGTCGATGAAGACGGTGACGTGGTCGGGCGGCAGGTTCGGATTCACGGGCTGCGCGCTCATGCGGCGACTGCCTTAGGCACCACGGTGCCGTTGCGCTGGTCGTCGACCAGGAAACGCTTGTTCAGAATCGCGTACTCGAATTCGTCCCAGAAATGGCGCAGGAAACCCTGCACCGGCCAGGCGGCCGCTTCACCGAACGCGCAGATGGTGTGTCCCTCGATCTGGCCGGCCGCGGCCCGCAGCATCTGCAGGTCCTCGACCGTCGCGGTGTGATCGGCGATGCGGCACAGCATGCGGTACATCCAGCCGGTGCCTTCGCGGCACGGCGTGCACTGGCCGCAGCTTTCCTTGTAGTAGAAGCGCGCGATGCGTCGGCAGGCGCGCACCATGCAGGTGGTGTCGTCCATGACGATCACCGCGCCCGAGCCGAGGCCGGAACCGGCCTTCTGCAGCGCGTCGTAATCCATCGTCAGGCCCATCATGGTCTCGCCCGGCAGCACCGGCATCGAGGAACCACCCGGGATCACACCCTTGATCGTGCGGCCCTCGCGCATGCCGCCGCACAGGTCCAGCAGCTCGGAGAACGGCGTGCCCAGGCGGATCTCGTGGTTGCCCGGCTTGGCGACGTGGCCGGAGACCGAGAAGATCTTGCAACCGCCGTTGTTCGGCTTGCCCAGGCCCATGAACCACTCGGCGCCATTGCGCACGATCGCCGGCACCGAAGCGAAGGTCTCGGTGTTGTTGATCGTCGTCGGCTTGCCGTAGAGGCCGAAGTTGGCCGGGAACGGCGGCTTGAACCGCGGCTGGCCCTTCTTGCCTTCCAGCGATTCCATCAACGCGGTTTCTTCGCCGCAGATATAGGCGCCCGCGCCAAGCGCGTTGTACAGGTCGATGTCGACACCCGAACCGAGCAGGTTCTTGCCCAGCCAGCCGTTGGCATAGGCTTCGGCGGTGGCTTCTTCCAGATGCTCGAAGGGCTCGTGGTGGAACTCGCCGCGCAGGTAGTTGTAGCCCACCGCCGCGCCGGTCGCGTAGCAGGCGATCGCCATGCCCTCGATCACCGCATGCGGGTTGTAGCGCAGGATGTCGCGATCCTTGGCGGTGCCCGGCTCGGACTCGTCGGAGTTGCAGAGGATGTACTTCTGCATCTCGCCCTTGGGCATGAAGCTCCACTTCAGGCCGGTCGGGAAGCCCGCGCCGCCGCGACCGCGAAGGCCCGACTGCTTGACCATCTCGACGACGTCGGCCGGCGGAATCTTCTCTTCGAGAATCTTGCGCAGCGCGCTGTAACCACCGGTCTTGAGGTAGTTCTCGTACGACCACGGCTTGTCGAAATGCAGCGTGGTGTAGACCGCCTGGTGTTCCTTCGGCGCAGGCCCGACGGGGCCGTAACCTTCGGACGACTTGGGATGGTGATGTGCCATGTCCGCGCGATGCCCTACTTCAGACCGTCGATCAGCTCGTCCACCGTCTCGGGTGTGAGCTTCTCGTGGTAATGACCGTTGATGACCACGACCGGCGCGCCGCAGCACGCGGCGACGCACTCTTCTTCACGCTTGAGGAAGACGCGACCGTCGGCGGTGGATTCACCCAGCTTGCAGCCCAGCTTCTTCTCGGCATGGGCGACGAGATCCTCGGCGCCGTTGAGCCAGCAGCTGATGTTGGTGCAGAAGGCGACGTTGTTGCGGCCGACCTGCTCGGTTTCGAACATCGAGTAGAACGTCGCGACCTCGTAGGCCCACACCGGCGGCAGGTCCAGGTACTTGGCGACGGCGGCGATCAGCTCGTCGGTCAGCCAGCCGTTGTTCTGCTCCTGCGCCGCGAACAGCCCCTGCAGCACCGCGGACCGCCTGCGGTCTTCGGGAAACTTGGTCAGCCAGTGGTCGATGTGCGCGCGCGTTTCGCCGTTCAGCGCGACCATCGGGTCGACGTTGCGGGCGTTCTCGAAATTGCCAGTCGCCTTCATCGGTCGACCTCTCCGAACACGATGTCATAGGTGCCGATCATCGCCACCACGTCGGACAGCATGTGCCCGCGCGTGATCTCGTCCATCGACGAAAGATGCGCGAAACCGGGTGCACGCAGGTGCACGCGGAACGGCTTGTTGGCGCCGTCGGAAATCATGTAGCAGCCGAACTCGCCCTTCGGGGCCTCCACCGCGCTGTAGGTTTCGCCGGCAGGCACGCAATAGCCCTCGGTGAACAGCTTGAAGTGGTGGATCAGCGCTTCCATGTCGTCCTTCATCGACTCACGCGAAGGCGGCGACACCTTGTAGTTGTCGAGCATGACCGGACCGGGATTCGCCCGCAGCCAGTTCACGCACTGCTGGATGATCTTCGCCGACTCGCGCATCTCGAACACGCGCACGAGGTAGCGGTCGTAGCAGTCGCCGTTGACGCCCACCGCGATGTCGAAATCGACGTCGGCGTACTTGGCGTAGGGCTGGGTCTTGCGCAGATCCCATTCGATGCCCGAGCCCCGCAGCATCGGACCGGTCATGCCCCAGGCCTTGGCCTGTTCCGGCGGAATCACGCCGATGCCGACGGTGCGCTGCTTCCAGATGCGGTTGTCGGTGAGCAGGGTCTCGTATTCGTCGACGCGGCTCGGGAAATCCTTGGCGAACGCCTCGAGGTAATCGAGCATCGAGCCGCCGCGCCACCTGTTGAAGCGCTTGAGCTTCTCGCCCTTGCGCCAGCGCGATTCCGCGTACTGCGGCATCTGCGCCGGCAGGTCGCGGTAGACGCCGCCGGGCCGGTAATAGGTCGCGTGCATGCGCGCGCCCGACACCGCCTCGTAGACGTCCATCAGCTCTTCGCGCTCGCGGAACGCGTACAGCATCACCGCCATCGCGCCGAGATCGAGCGCGTTCGAACCCACCCACATCAGGTGGTTGAGGATGCGCGTGACTTCGTCGAACAGCGTGCGGATCCACTGCGCACGCTCGGGCGCTTCGATCCCCATCAGGGTCTCGATCGCGCGTACGTAGGCGTGCTCGTTGCACATCATCGACACGTAGTCGAGGCGGTCCATGTAACCGATCGACTGGTTGAACGGCTTCGACTCGGCCAGCTTCTCGGTGCCGCGATGCAGCAGGCCGATATGCGGATCGGCGCGCATCACGGTCTCGCCGTCCATTTCCAGGATCAGGCGCAGCACGCCGTGCGCGGACGGATGCTGGGGGCCGAAGTTGAACGTGTAGTTGCGGATTTCCTGCTTCAGCGCCTCGGCGCTCGGCGTCGCGTTGGCGGTGTGCAGCGAAGTGGTGGGAACGGCGCTCACTTGCGGTCCTCCGCGCGGCGGGCCATCTGCTCACCGCTCGCGGTCGCGTAGCGGGCGTCGTCGCGAATCACGCGCGGCACGCCGACGCGCGGCTCGACCGAGGTCACGGGCTCGTACACGACGCGCTTGCGCTCGGCGTCGTAACGCACTTCGACATTGCCGATCAACGGGAAATCCTTGCGGAACGGATGGCCGACGAACCCGTAGTCGGTCAGGATGCGGCGCAGGTCCGGATGGCCTTCGAAGATCACGCCGAACAGGTCGAACGCTTCACGCTCGAACCAGTTGGCGACCGGCCAAAGGCCGGTCAGCGAGGACACGACCGGCAGATCGTCGCTGGGCGCGAAGCACTTCACCGCCACGCGGCGGTTGTGCTGGATGGACAGCAACTGCGCAACGGCGGCGAAACGCCGCTGCGGCACCGGGATCGCGGCATCGCCCTGCGGCTGCGCGACCTGGCGGCTGCCGGTCTCGCCGAACTTGAAACGCCCGGGGCCACGGCCTTCGACACCACGGCTGAAGCCTTCGGACGAGACGTCGGTGTCCCATTCGTCGCTGCCGTAGCTCAAGTAGTCGGCACCGCACAGATCGACCAGCAACTCGAAGCCGAACTCGTCACGCAACGCGCGGCAGGTCTCGAGCCAGTCGCCGGCAGTGGTGACCGTCACCTCGCCACGCGGCAGGGCGACGCCGACGTCGGCTTCGGGGAAGCGGCTGCGCAGGCGCGCCGCGAATTCGGTGGAGGACTCACGCATCGCGAAGGCCCGTCTTGGTCTCGCCGAAATTGGTGCCGCGGCGGATCTTCTTCTGCAGCTGCAGGATGCCGTAGATCAGCGCCTCTGCCGTCGGCGGGCAACCCGGCACGTAGACGTCGACCGGCACGATGCGGTCGCAGCCGCGCACCACCGAATACGAATAGTGGTAGTAGCCGCCGCCATTGGCGCAGCTGCCCATCGAGATGACCCACTTCGGATCGGGCATCTGGTCGTAGACCCGGCGCAACGCCGGCGCCATCTTGTTGACCAGCGTGCCGGCCACGATCATCACGTCCGACTGGCGCGGCGACGGGCGGAACACCACGCCGTAGCGGTCGAGATCGAGGCGCGCCGCGCCGGCGTGCATCATCTCCACCGCGCAGCAGGCCAGGCCGAAGGTCATCGGCCACATCGAGCCGGTGCGCGCCCAGTTGAGCAGCGCATCGGAACTGGTCGTGACGAAACCGCGCTCGAGCAGCGGGTTCTCGCCTTCCGGGCGCAGGATGTCGTCCACGCGGCCTTCCGGCAGCGGGTTGTTCATCAGGCGCGCGACGGTCTGGTTCACTCCCATTCCAGCGCTCCCTTCTTCCACACGTAGACGAAGCCGAGCAGCAGCATGCCGGCGAAGATGCCCATCTCGATCAGACCGAGCACGCCGAGTTCGCGGAACACGGTGGCCCAGGGCACGATGAAGATGATTTCCAGATCGAAGACGATGAACTGGATCGCGATCAGGTAGTAGCGCACGTCGAACTGCATCCGCGCGTCCTCGAACGCTTCGAATCCGCATTCGTACGGCGACAGCTTCTCCAGCGACGGGCGCTTGGGCCCGAGCAGGTTGCCAATGACCAGCAAGGCAATGCCGATCCCCGTGGCAACGATCAGGAACAGCAGGGTCGGCAGATATTCGGCCAGCACTCGGATGTTCTCTCGGCTACAGCCGCGTGAAGCGGCCTTGGCTCGGCGCCGGGGGCGCCGCACTAGCGAAGCGGTCAAACGCTTCACGCACATCGGGCGTCTGGCCGCAAAAACGGCACAACGCCCGATCCGCGCAATTGTACCGTTTACAGAACCGGGGAGTAAACGATTCCCCGCCGCGGCCCGTGCGAATCACGCTTCGCGACAGGCCTCGATGCCGCACTGACAGCAGATACGCGACGCCGCCGCATTCGGATCCCCGGATACGAAAAACCCCGCTTGCGCGGGGTGCTTCGTCCGGACCGGCGTTGCCGCCGTTCGCGTTTCCGATGGTGCCCAAGGGGGGACTCGAACCCCCACGACCTAAGCCGCTACCACCTCAAGGTAGTGCGTCTACCAATTCCGCCACCTGGGCAAATCTCGAAACCCGTCCCGCCTGCGCATCCGCGCATCCGGGAGCCGCGCATTGTAGACGGAATCAATTCGTCTGGGGAGTCTCTTGCGGCGATTCCGTTGCCGGCTCGACCGTTGGCGCGGCAGGCACGGCCGCGTCGGCCGCGGGCGCCTGCGGAACGGTGCCGGCCGCCGGAGCCGGCGGCACGGGACGGTCGCCCGGCGCGGTCGCCGGCGCTGCGGGCGTGGCGCTGCCCATGACGCCCAGATCCATGTCCATCGCGTTCGGATTGGCGCGATGGACCGCATACCAGGCCATGAACAGGGTGATCGCGAAGAACGTGATCGCCAGCCACTTGGTGGCCTTGGACAGGAAGTTCGAAGAGCCGCGCGCACCGAAGACGGTGGCGGACGCGCCGCCGCCGAAGCCGGAGCCGGCCTGCGCACCGGCGCCGCGCTGCATCAGGATCAACGCGATCATCGCGATGGCGATGATGACGAACAGGATGTTGAAGACGGTCAGCAGCATTGCGTGGGCGCTCGGGGTGGTATCGGGACGGCGTGGGATGCCCGCTGCGCGGTGGCGGTCAGCGGACGGCCGCGGCGGCGATGGCGAGGAAGTCGTCGGCCGCCAGCGAGGCGCCGCCGATCAATCCGCCGTCGACGTCGGGCTGCGCGAAGATCGCGGCGGCGTTGTCGGGCTTGCAGCTGCCGCCATACAGCAGCGGCAACGAATCGGCAATTCTAGCATCCTGCTTCGCGACCACGCCACGCAGGAAGGCATGGACCGCCTGGGCCTGCTCGGGACTGGCCGTCAGGCCGGTGCCGATCGCCCAGACCGGCTCGTAGGCGACGATCGCGCCGTCGAACGCGGCGACGCCAGCCTCGGCCAGCACCGCCTCGACCTGGGCGGCGATCACGGCTTCGGTGCGCCCGCCCTCACGCTGCTCACGGGTCTCGCCCACACACAGGATCGGCACCAGACCCGCGGCGCGGGCGGCGACGAACTTCCGTGCGACCAGCGCGTCGTCCTCGCCGTGGTACTGGCGGCGCTCGGAATGGCCGACCAGCGTGTAGGCGGCGCCGACGTCGACGAGCATCGAAGCGGCCACTTCGCCGGTGTAGGCGCCCTTGGCATGCGCGCTGACGTCCTGCGCGCCGAAGGCCACACCGCGTCCGCCATGCGACTGCGTCAGCAGCGGGAGATACGGAAACGGCGGGAGCACGATCGCCTCCACCCCACCCGGCAGGCCCGCGGCGATGCCTTCGACGAGTTCTGTGGCGAACGTGCGGCTGCCCTGCAGCTTCCAGTTGCCGGCGACGATCCTGCGACGCATGGGCGACTCCTTGTGACGAGAGGCGCAAGAGGATAGCCGATGCGCCCGCCGGCCCGGTTCAGGGACCGACCACGTCCCCGTGCATCGGCGCCAGCTGGCGCAGCAGCCGGTTCTGCGCCGCGACCGGCACGCCGCGCCGTTCCATCACCAGGATCAGGTTCTCGACCAGCGCGTTGAACTGCGCCGTGGTGATGCCGCGACCCGCGTGCGCCTCCTCCATCGACAGCCCGTCGTAGCGGCACGGGCCGCCGGAGACGGAGCAGAACTGCGCGATAAGCATGCCGCGCAGGCGCACGACGTTGGCCAGTGCGAACTGGAAATTGATGCGCTCGTCCTCGACGACCACGTCGAGCAGATCGTCGACGATGCCCTCGATGCCGGCCTGCCCGCCGAGTGCGATGTAGACCGAATCGTCGACCTGCACGGGCGCGGGCGATGCCGGACGCGTCACGCAGGCGGAGACGCCGAGGGCCAGCACGCAGGCGGCCAGTACGCCCCGGATGCGCGCGACGGCTGCCATTAGAAACTCGCCTGCACGGACAGGTACGCGCCGCGCTGGCGCTGCAACGTGGCGATGTCACCGAGATCCACCCACGCACCGACGACCGCGACGCGCTTGTTCGGGAACCAGGCCACGAATACGTCGCGCCAGTCGTCCTCGCGGGCGAAACCGAGATTGTCGGGCTTCTGCCGGTATTCGATGCCGACCGCCCAGCGTGGATCCAGCAGGATGGCGGCACTGCCTTCGGCGACGACGCTGTAGCCGGAGCGCCGGTCACCGCCGAACCCGAGCAGGCCGGTCTGGTTGGCGCGCGTCGCGCGCACGGTGCCGCTCAGCAGAAGATTGCGCCCCCCGGCAGCGGCCAGCAGCAGACGGGACGCGCTGACGTAGACATCGACGCCGGTGTCCTCGCGCGCACCGACCAGCGACGGCACCGCGAAATCCAGCTGCCGCTTGGCCTGCACGCCGAGTGCGATCTGCGGGCCGCGCCCGTAGACCAGATCGCCGCGCAGCCGCAGCTTCGCGCCGAGCACGTCCTGGCGGAAGCGCGCGGTCGGCAGCGACAGGGTGTCGCGCAGCGTGTCGAGCGAGAACGTCTGCCGCGCGATCGACAGTTCGAGGCGGTTGTCCCAGCTCCAGGCCGCGCCGATCACGTCGAGCCCGTAATCGGCGGTCCGCACCCCGGTCACGAAGGCGGTACCGCCATGCTGGTCGTCGGTGCCATACCCGGCGAGTACCGCCCAGGGCACGAGCCCGCCGCCTGCGGCGCCCTCGATCTGGCTGGCGCCACCGGTGGCAAGCAGCCGTCCATCTCCCGCATGGCAGGCCAGCGTCGGCAGGCACGCCAGCGCCGCGAGTGCCCACGCGTGCAGAGGCCGCGTCATGCGCCCGCCTGCTCGCGCTGGAACTGCGTGCACCAGGCGACGAAGGCATCGCCCGGCAGCGGTCGCGAGAACAGGTAACCCTGCACCATGTCGCAATGGAGCGCTTCGAGGATCGCCAGACTCTCCGGCCCTTCGACGCCCTCGGCGATGACCTTCAGGCCCATGTTGTGGCCGATCTCGATCGCCGATCGCACGATCACCGCGTCGTCGCTGCCGTTGCCCAGGTCGGAGACGAAGCTCTTGTCGATCTTGATCTCGTCCACCGCCAGGCTGCGCAGCTGCGCGAGCGAGGAATGCCCGGTGCCGAAGTCGTCGATCGACAGCCGCACGCCCTGCCCGCGCAGGCGGTGCATCGTCGCGCGCGCCGCCTCGACGTCGCGCATCACGGTGTGCTCGGTCACTTCCAGCACCAGGCTGGACGACGGCACGCCGTGTGCCTGCAGGCGCCGGGCCACGTAGTCCGGCAACTCGCCGTCGACGAGATCCATCGGCGACAGGTTGACCGCGACGCCTTCGATCAAGCCGTCGGCGATCCACGGCGCCGCCTGGCGCAGGGCCTCGTCGACGACGTGGTGGGTGATCGCGCGGATCATCCCGGAGCGCTCGGCCAACGGGATGAACTCGTCGGGCGTCACGTTGCCGTATTCGGGCGTCGTCCAGCGCAGCAGCGCTTCGACATGCACCACGCGGCGACTGGCGAGTTCGACCTTGGGCTGGAACACCAGACGGAACTGGCGCAGTTCGAGCGCATGGCGCAGCAGGCCCATCAGGCTGACCTGGCGCAGATGGTGCTCGTCGTCGCCGGCGCGATAGACCAGCACGCGCCGGTGTTGCTGCTTGGCTTCGTACATCGCGATGTCGGCGCGCCGCAGCAGCGTCGCCGCGTCGTCGGCATGCTCCGGATAGACCGCGACGCCGATGCTGGCCTCCAGCCTGACCTGGGTGTCGGCCAGCAGGAACGGCGATTCCAGCACCAGGGCGAGCTGGTGCGCGCGCTCGCAGGCCGCATCGGCATCCGCGTCGTCGAGCAGCACCAGGAATTCGTCGCCGCCCAGCCGCGCGAGCAGATCCTCGCCCCGTACCGCCGCGCGCAGACGTTCGGCGACGCCGGTCAGCACAGCATCACCGTAGGCGTGGCCCAGCGAATCGTTGATCTCCTTGAAGCGGTCGAGATCCAGGATCAGGACCGCGCAGTTGCGGCCCTGCTGGCGGGCGCCCTCGATCGTGCGCGCCAGCACGCCGAGCGCATGGCCACGGTTCGGAAGGCCGGTGAGTTCGTCGTGCGTGGCCTGGAAACGGATGCGCGCCTCGCGCTGTCCGATCTCGCGCTGCATCGCATTGAATGCGCCGGCGAGATCGGCGAGTTCGTCGCGGCCGCGCACCGGCAGCGGGTCCGCATAGTCGCCCGCGCCGATGCGCCGCGCGGCATCGGCCAGGCGCTGCACCGGGCGCGCGATCCCCTGCCCCACCAGCACCGCGAGCGCGGCCGCGACGAGCGCGGCGAGACCGGCCAGCCACAGGATCTGGTCGCGCAGCTGGCGATAAGGCGCCAGCGCCTCGTCGAGATCGGCCAGCAGCATCACCCGCACCCGCTGGCCCGAGGCCTGCGCGGCGCTGAAGGTGTGGGAGGCGTAGCGGCGGCCGTCGAGCGCGAGATCGACATCGTCGCCATCGGCCGCGCGGCCGGCGTCGCGGCTGAGGCGCAGGGCCGCGGTCTGGGGGTCGGGCAGGGTCGAAGCCAGTACGCGAACGTGGTCGCCATCGTCCTCGACGAAGACCACCTCCATGCCGACGATTCCGCGGTAGCGTCGCGCCAGGGCCTCGCCGTAATGCAGGCCGACGGCCGCCCAGGCCACACGACGCGGCGCCATCACCGGCACCACCGCCATCAGGAACGGCCGCGCGTCCAGAAGCGCGACACCGGTCGCCCGACCGTCCGCCTCGGCCTGCGCGAGCAGCGGTGCCATCGCACGCGCGGTGTCGGCATCGTCTTCGGGCCCGATCGCCACCTGCACCGCACCGTCCGGCGCCAGCAGCAGGGCCACGTCGGCATCGATCCGCATGCCCTGATTGAGCAGGGCGACCTCGGCCGTCGGCTGGTCACGGGTGGCGACCGCCGCCCGGAACGCGAAATCGTTGGCCAGCACCGAGACCGATTCCTGAAGGCGCTCGGCACTGGCGTCCGCCAACTGCGCCCACACACGTTCGCTGACCCTGAGCTGGTCACCCAACTGCGTGCGTACCGCGCGCTCGGCGGCGACGCCCACGATCCCCAGCGTCGCAATCTGGGTGCCGATCAGCAGCAGCACGAAGCCCAGGACGATGCGCCCGCGGAAGCCGAGACCACGTCTCGGCAGCAGCGCGTCATCCCCCACGCTTGAGGCTCCGGAACCGCTCCTGCAATTGGCGCAGGCGCGCGTCGGCGGGTTGCGGCGCCGTGCGCGCGGCTTCGAGATCCAGCGTGACCCGCTCCACCTGGCCGGCGCCCACCTGCACGCGGCGCGTCACCGGCGCACCGGGGCCGGCGTCGAGGCGTTCGTGCCAGACCTGCAGCGTGTATTCGCCCGCAGGCGCCTTCAGGCGCGCCGCGCCGGCCGCGTCGGTGGTGGCGAAGTACGGCGTGTCGAGCACGACGACGTAGCCGAGCATCCAGTCGTGGATGTTGCAACCCAGCTCGACCACACCCGGCGTTTCGAACACGACCGGCTGGGCCTGGCGACCGCTGTAGAGCGGCAGCTCGAAGCGCTGCGCCGGCGAGAACGAATAGACCTGGTGGCGGAAGTTGTCGCTGTTGGGAAACAGCACCCGGCTGCCGGTGGTCACCGGCAGCACGTGCGGCACGAATTCGGCCTGGCGCTGGTCGATCTCGCCCGCCATCGGACGGACGGCTGCACGCGCGGACGGCGAATGCAGGCTCACCACGGCGCCCGCGAGACGTGCGCCGTCGCCATCCACCGAGACCGTCAGTGTGGCCGCCACTGCACCGTCCATTGCACAGATCGCAAGCGCACACAGACCCCATTGCCCCGCCAGGAGACGCAGTCCGTTCCACGCGATCATTGCCGACACCCCTCGATCACCGCACGCAAGCGGCCCGCGCATTGCACCAGAACCCATGACGCCGCGCCAGCGGCATCGGATCGACGCCGCCCGACTCCGAGGGAACTGAACGCGATCGCGCGGGCGGGCCATCCGGCGCTTGAAACCGGGTGTCGCCGAAGCCGGGCCGCACGTGCGACCGGCTCGGCGGGTGGCACCGCCGCCCGGATACGGAAACGGCGCCCTGCAGGCGCCGTTTCATCGAAGGTGCCAGGCCCGGATCCGGGCAGCCGGCCTTATTTCAGCTTGATCTCGCGCAGCCGCTCCTCGAGATAGCCCTGCGCGGTGATCGCGTCGGGATAGCGGCTCGGATTGTCGGCCGTGACCGTCGACGGCAGCACGTCGATGACGAAGTCCGGATTCGGGTGCAGGAAGAACGGCACCGAATAGCGCGGCTTGCGCGCCTGCTCGCCCGGCGGATTGGTCACGCGGTGCGTGGTCGACGGATACACGTGATTGGTCAGGCGCTGCAGCATGTCGCCGATGTTGACGACGATGGTGTCGGCATCCGAGGTGAAGGGCACCCACTCGCCCTGCTTGGATTTGACTTCCAGACCCGCCGCCGACGCGCCGACCAGCAACGTGATCAGGTTGATGTCCTCGTGCGCGCCGGCGCGCTCGTTCGGAATGTCGTCGGCGGTGATCGGCGGGTAGTGGATCGGGCGCAGGATCGAGTTGCCGAAGTCGGTCTTGTCGACGAAGTAGTCCTCGGGCAGGCCGATGTGCAGCGCCAGCGCGGACAGCACCTTCGAGCCCAGCGCATCGAGCGTCTGGTACAGGCCGTACCCGTGCTCACGGAACCCCGGCACCTCGGTCGGCCACAGGTTCGGCGGCATCACCTCGCGGTACGTGGAGTCGTCCGGAATCTCGCGACCGATGTGCCAGAACTCCTTGAGGTCGAAATGCTGGGCGCCTTTCGCGGTTTCAACGCCGAACGCGGTGTAGCCGCGCGCGCCACCGCCACCCGGCACGTGGTACTGCTTCTTGACGTCTTCGGGCAGCGCGAAGAAGGCCTTGAACACGTCGTAGGCGCCATCGATCTGCGACTGCGCGATGCCGTGGCCGTTGATGCCGGCGAAACCCCATTCGCGGTAGGCGGCGCCGAGTTCGGCGACGAAGGCCTCGCGGTCAGTGTCGAAGCGGCGGATGTCGAGGGTCGGGATACGGGCGGTCATGGGAAAGTCCTGGGAATCAGGCCGCAGCCGCGCGCACGGCGTCGGCCAGCTGGTCGAGGGTCGATTGCATCAGCGCCGCGTCGTCGGCCTCGACCGTGACGCGGACCACGGGCTCGGTGCCCGAAGGCCGCAGGAACGCACGTCCCCGCCCCTGCACTGCGGTCTGCGCCTGCGCCAGCGCGGCCTGCACTGCGGGCGCGTCGGCCGGCTTCGCGTCGCCCGTGTAACGCACGTTGATGGTCTTCTGCGGCACCTTGCCGAAGCCGTGCAGCGCCTCCTGCAGCGACACGCCGCGACGGCGCAGCACCTCGAGCACCTGCAGCGCGCTGATGATGCCGTCGCCGGTGGTTGCCCGGTCCAGGCACAGCAGGTGGCCGGACGTCTCGCCGCCGAGGATGCCGTCGTGTTCGAGCAGCGCCTGGTGCACGTAACGGTCGCCGACCTTGGCGCGCATGAAGCCGATGCCGGCCTCGCCGAAGGCGCGCTCCAGGCCGAAATTGCTCATCAGCGTGCCCACCACCGGCCCGCGCAGGCGGCCCTCGCGCTGCCAGTCGCTGGCCAGCACGTACAGCAGATCGTCGCCGTCGCGCACCACGCCGTCGGCATCGACGAACAGCACGCGGTCGCCGTCGCCGTCGAAGGCGATACCGAGGTTCGCGCCGCTGCGGCTGACGCGCTCGCTCAGGTGCTCGGGATGGGTGGAGCCCACGCCGTCGTTGATGTTGACGCCGTTGGGCTCGGCGCCGATCACCTCGACCTGGGCGCCGAGTTCGCGCAGCACGATCGGGCCGACCTGGTAGGTCGCGCCGTTCGCGCAGTCGACGACGATGCGCATGCCGTCGAGATCGAAGCCGCGCGGCACCGAGGCCTTGCAGGCCTCGACGTAGCGGCCCACCGCGTCACGGGTGCGCACGGCCTTGCCGAGCTTCTCGGAGGCCACGGTGCGGAACGGCTGATCCAGTGCGGCCTCGATCGCGAGTTCGGTCGCGTCGTCGAGCTTCTCGCCCTGCGCGCTGAAGAACTTGATGCCGTTGTCGTGGTGCGGATTGTGCGAGGCGGAGATGACGATGCCGCCATCGGCGCCGAGCGAGCGCGTCAGATGCGCGACGGCAGGCGTCGGCATCGGGCCCATCAGCTGCACGTCGACACCGGCCGCGACCAGACCGGCTTCCAGCGCCGCCTCGAACATGTAGTTCGAGATGCGCGTGTCCTTGCCGATCAGCACCTGCGGGCGCCGCCAGTCGCTGCCTCGGCCACGCAGCGAGTGGCCGTAGGCATTGCCCAAGCGCAGCACGAAGTCGGCCGAGATCGCGCCCTCGCCGACCCGCCCACGGATGCCGTCGGTGCCGAAATAACGACGGCTCATGCGGCCGTGTCCACCATCGGCTGGCGCATCATCATCGCCACCAGGCGCGCGATGCGGTCGCGCAGCTCACGGCGGTCGCAGATCTGGTCGATCGCGCCGTGCTCGAGCAGGAATTCGCTGCGCTGGAAGCCCTCGGGCAGCGTTTCACGCACGGTCTGTTCGATCACGCGCGGACCGGCGAAGCCGATCAGCGCCTCGGGCTCGGCCATGTTGATGTCGCCGAGCATCGCGAACGAGGCCGAGACGCCGCCGGTCGTGGGATGGGTCATCACCGAGATGTAGGGCAGGCCCGCCGCGCGCAGGCGGCCGAGCGCGGCCGAGGTCTTGGCCATCTGCATCAGCGAGAACAGGCTTTCCTGCATGCGCGCGCCGCCGCTGGCGGAGAAGTTCACGAACGGGCTGCCGATCTCCAGCGCGCGCTCCGCGCCGCGAGTGAAACGCTCGCCGACCACCGAGCCCATCGAGCCGCCCATGTAGGCGAAATCGAAGGCCGAGGCGACGATCGGGCGCGCGTGCAGCAGGCCTTCCATGACGACCAGGGCATCGCGCTCGCCGGTGGCGCGCTGCGCCGCCTTGATGCGCTCGGAATACTTCTTCTGGTCCTTGAACTTCAGCACGTCGGTCGGACCGAGCTCGCCGGCGATCTCGCGGCCCGAACCGGCGTCCAGGAACGTCTTCAGCCGCGCGCGCGCGCGGATCGGCCGGTGGAAGGCGCACTTCGGGCAGACCTCGAGGTTCTCCTCCAGCTCCGGCCCGTAGAGGACGGTGCTGCAGCGCTCGCACTTCTCCCACAGCCCCTCGGGGACGCTGCGCTTCTTGACCGCGGCGGCATCGGTGCGGATGCGCGGCGGCATGATCTTCTGCAACCAGGACATGGGCGTGTCTTCTCCCGACGGCCGGTACGGGGCCGTGAAGCGCGGAAGTGTAACCGACCGCCGGGGGCCGCCCGGCGTGCCCGCGGACCCGCAGTCAGCCGGCGTCGAGGGCCGCCCGCAGCGGCGCCAGGAAGGCCTGCGCACGCGCTGCGGCGGCATCGGCGGTGGCCGCACCGTCGAGGGCGTCGACCAGGGCGCTGCCCACCACCACCCCGTCGGCATCGACCGCCATCGCCGCGGCACTCGCGGCATCGCGGATGCCGAAACCGGCGACGACCGGTGCCCGGCTGGCGGCGCGGATCGTGCGCAGGCGGGACGAGGCCTGGGCGGTGTCGAGCCGCTCGGCAGCGCCGGTCACGCCGGCGAAGCTGACGTAGTACAGATAGCCCTGGGCGCCGGCGCACAAGGCTTCGATGCGTGCGTCGGTGGTCGTCGGCGAGGCCAGCAGCACCAGCGCGATGCCGGCGGCGTCGAACGCCACCCGGAACTCGTCGGCCTCCTCCGGCGGCAGGTCGACCAGCAGCACGCCGTCGACCCCGGCCGCAGCCGCCTGCCGTGCGAACGCGTCCGCGCCGCGGATGTCGATCGGATTGAGATAGCCCATCAACACGACGGGTGTGGTGTCGTCCTGGGCGCGGAATGTGCGCACGGCATCGAGCACGTAGGTCATGCCCGCACCCCGCCCCAGCGCGCGCTCGGAACTGCGCTGGATCGTCGGGCCATCGGCCATCGGGTCGGAGAACGGCACGCCGAGCTCGATGACATCGGCGCCGGCCGTGACCAGCGCATGCATCACCGGCACCGTCGCTTCCAGCGATGGATCGCCGGCGGTGAAGAACGGGATCAGGGCCTTGCGGCCGGCAGCGCGGAGTGCGGCGAAGCGGGTGTCGATGCGGTTCATGGGCGTCGGTTGCGATGCAGTGGGGACGGCCGACGCGTGCGACGACCCATCTTCGATATCGGCGGAGACACTCACAGCACGAACCCTTCCCGCTGCGCGATCGTGTGCACGTCCTTGTCGCCGCGGCCGGACAGGTTGGCGAGCACGATCGCGTCCTTCGGCAGCTCGCGCGCGAGCTTGATCGCCTGCGCGATCGCGTGGCTCGATTCGAGCGCGGCGAGGATGCCTTCGGTCTTCGCGAGCTGGTGGAACGCGGCCAGGGCTTCGTCGTCGGTGATGCCGACGTACTGCGCGCGGCCGGCGTCGGCAAGGAAAGAATGCTCGGGTCCGACGCCCGGGTAATCGAGGCCGGCGGAAACCGAATGCGTTTCGGTGATCTGGCCGTCGTCGTCGCAGATCACGTAGGTGCGGTTGCCGTGCAGCACGCCCGGGCGGCCCGCGACGATCGACGCGGCATGGCGACCGGTGTCGACCCCGTCGCCCGCCGCCTCGGCGCCGACGATGCGCACGTCCGGATCGTTGAGGAAGGCATGGAACAGGCCGATCGCGTTGCTGCCGCCGCCGACGCAGGCGGTGATCGCGTCCGGCAGGCGGCCGTATTCGGCCAGCATCTGCGCGCGTGCCTCGCGGCCGACGATCGCATTGAAATCGCGGACCATGCGCGGATACGGGTCGGGGCCGGCCACGGTGCCGATGATGTAGAACGTGTCGCGCACGTTCGACACCCAGTCGCGCATCGCCTCGTTGAGCGCGTCCTTGAGCGTCGCCGAACCCGAGGTCACCGGCACCACCTCCGCGCCGAGCAGGCGCATGCGGTAGACGTTGATCTTCTGCCGCTCGATGTCGGTCGCACCCATGTAGACCACGCACTCCAGACCCAGCCGCGCGGCGACCGTGGCGCTGGCCACGCCGTGCTGGCCGGCGCCGGTCTCGGCGATGATCCGGGTCTTGCCCATGCGGCTGGCGAGCAGCGCCTGGCCGACGGTGTTGTTGATCTTGTGCGCGCCGGTGTGGTTCAGGTCCTCGCGCTTGAGCAGGATGCGCGCGCCGCCGACGGCATCACTGAGCCGCTCGGCGTGGTAGATCGGGCTCGGCCGGCCGACGTAGTGCGCGAGATCCTTGTCGAAGGCCTGCTGGAACGCGGGATCCGCCTTGGCGGTGTCGTAGGCCGCCGCGAGTTCGGCGATCGGCTCCATCAGCGTATCGGCGACGAAGCGTCCACCGTATCGGCCGAAGTGGCCGCTGGCATCGGGATAGGCGTGGTAATCGGAGATCGGCAGTGCGGACATGGCGGTCGACGGCAGACCGTCGCAGGTGCGGGGAGATCTGCACTCTAGCGCACAGGTTGATCCGGCGATAAGCGATAAGATCTGCCTGATTCGTCAGGAAAACTCACATATGTCCGCCGCCGGCCTGCCGCCGCTGAATGCAATCCGCGCCTTCGAAGCCGCGGCCCGGCTGGGCAGTCTCAGCCGCGCTGCCGACGAACTGCACGTCACCCATGGCGCCGTCAGCCGTCAGGTGCGGCTGCTGGAAACGGCGATCGGCACGGCGCTGTTCGAGCGCGCGGGCCGCGGCCTGCGCCTGACCGCCGCGGGGGCGCGTCTGCGTGACGCCGCCGGCGACGCGTTCGATCAACTGCGCAGCGCGATCACCACCATCCAGCGCACCGACGGCGGCAGCGCGCTGGTGCTGGGCTGCCCGGGGAGCCTGCTGGCGCGCTGGATGATTCCGCGGCTGCCGCAGCTGGCCACCGCATTGCCTGCGTTGACCCTGCACCTGTCGCCGCACGAGGGTGCATTCGCGCCGTCCCTGCCCGGCCTCGACGCGGCACTGCTGATCGGCAGCGGGCCGTGGCCGGCCGCGTGGCAGGTGCACCGGCTGGCGGTCGAGCGTATCGGCCCGGTGCTCAGCCCACGCCTGCCCGATGCCGCCCGCATCGCCGCGCTGTCGCCGACCGCGCTGCTGGCCGAGCCGCTGTTGCACACGGCTTCGCGCCCGCAGGCCTGGCCGAGCTGGGCGGCGCGCGCCGGGGCCGCGGGCGTCACGCCGCAGCTGGCGACCGGATTCGAGCATCTGTACTTCCTGCTGGAAGCGGCGACCGCCGGGCTCGGCGTCGCGATCGCACCGCAGGAACTCGTCGCCGACGACGTCGCGGCCGGCCGCCTGCTGGCGCCCTGGGGCTTCGTCGAGACCGATGCGCACTGGGTACTGGCCACACGGCAGGACGCAGCGGATGCGCGTTTCGATCCGCTGGCGGCGTGGCTGCAGTCGCAGTTGGCCTGAAAGGCGGGCGTGCGGTGTCGGGATGCGGTCGCCGCCATCGCCCGCTCCCGCCTGCGACTGCGCTGCGTCAGCCGTGTCATCCGCACCGTGCAGGCGCGCGCTCGCGCGCGGACCGGACGTTCGCTCGAAAAGCGCCATCGCGCGCAAGCGCGCTCCTACGTGGGATGAGTAGAGGCCAACACGCCGCTTCGCAGTCGAACAGGTCGCCTTTGACCGGGACGCGCCATCCACGACCCGTAGGAGCGCGCTCGCGCGCGAACAGGGCTTGCCCGGGAAACCCGACTCGCCAGCGCGCCTAGGCAGAATCGCCCGGGCGCCGCCCCAGATGCATCGGCGCGCTATCGCGGGCCGCGCACCGCGTCGACGAACGCGCGCATCCGCGCGGGATCCTTGATGCCGGGTGCGCGCTCGACGCCGCTGGAGACATCGACGCCGTCCGGACGCGCCGCCGCGATGGCCTGCGCGACGTTGCCGGCGTCGAGGCCGCCCGCGAGCCAGAACGGCCGATCGAGCGCGCGCGGCAAGGCCTGCCAGTCGAAGGTCTGCCCGCCGCCGCCCGGTTCGCCGGCGGCATGACCGTCGAACAGGAACGCCGATGCGCCCGGATAGGCCTGCAACGAGGCGAGCGCGGAGGCCGGGTCGCCGCCCATCGCGATCGCTTTCCAGTACGGCAGGCCGAAGCCCGCGCAGAACGCGTCGGCCTCGTCGCCGTGGAACTGCAGCACGTCGGGCGCGATCGCCGCGACCACCTCGGCGACCACCGGTGCAGGGTCGTCCATCATCAGCGCGATCAGCTGCACCGACGCGGGCACCACGTCGCGCAGCGCGCGCGCGGCCTCGATGTCCAGCCGGCGCGGGCTGCGCGCCGCGAACACGAAGCCGATGCAGTCGACGCCGAGCGCGACCGCGGACGCGATGTCCTCGCGCCGGGTCAGGCCGCAGAACTTGATGCGGGGGGGCGACAGCGCGCTCATGGGGCGAACGTCACTTCGGCCGGCAGCGCCCACTCGGGCGGATACAGCGGCCCGAGAAAGACGAGGCCGGCCGCCGGGGCGGTCGGGCCGGCGCGGCTGCGGTCGCGACCGGCGAGCAGCTCGCCCATCCAGTGTTCGGGCTGCGCACCGGCGCCGATCTCCAGCAGCGAGCCGACGATGTTGCGCACCATGTGATGCAGGAACGCGTTCGCCTGGACCTCGACCACCACTTCGTCGTCGATCCGCTGCACCGAGATCCGATGCAGGTCGCGGCGCGCATGCGGGGCCTGGCAGTGCACGGTGCGGAACGCGGAAAAATCATGCTCGCCGAGCAGCGCCTGCGCCGCGCGGTGCATCGCGTCGGCATCCAGCGGGCGCAGCTCCCAGGACAAGTACTGCCGATGCAGCGCCGGACGCACCGCGCGGTTGAGGATGCGGTAGCGGTACTGACGCGCGCGCGCGGCGAACCGTGCGTTGAACGCGTCGGGCACGGGCTGGCACCAGCGCACACTGACCTGCGGCGGCATCAGCGTGGTCGCACCCAGCATCCACGCCCGCGGCGCGCGCTCGGCATGTGTGTCGAAGTGCACCACCTGGCAGCGCGCATGCACACCGGCGTCGGTGCGCCCCGAGCAGATCGTCACGACCGGGTGGGCGGCGATCCGTGACAGCGCGGTCTCCAGCGCCGCCTGCACCGATTCCTGCCCGCCCGCGCCGGCCTTGCTGAGGCGCTGCCAGCCGAGGAAGCCATTGCCGTCGTATTCGACGCCCAGCGCGATCCGCATCGCCGATCGATCAGTCCAGCGTGCGCAGCAGCCGCGCCGCGTCCGTCGCCGCGCCGGCGTCGTCGCCATCGACGACTTCCTGCAGCAGCGTGCGGGCGGTGTCGGTGTCGCCGAGCTCGAGATAGGCACGCGCCAGCTCCAGGCGCTCGACGCCGACCGGCAGGTCGGCGGGATCCGCCGATGCGGGCGTCGACGCAGCGACGGCCGCGGCCTCGTCATTGACGAAATCCCGCTCAGGCTCAGGCTCGGGCGCTGCCAGCGGCTCGGCCGTCACCGGACGCGGTGCGACCTGGGGCGTGCTGCCGTGACCGGCGTGCCACGTGGGCTTGGCGGATGCCGCTGCCGGCACCGGCGTGTCGGCCGGTGAGGTGTGGGCCGCGGCCGGCGTGGCCACGAACGCGGGCGCCGGCGCCGAACCGGACGACGTCGCGCCGCCCGGCATGCCGGCGGCGAGCGCGGCGCTGTCGAGCCGGCGCGCAGGCACGGCGACCGGCGCACGCGCACGACGCCCGAGGACGAACGCGAGCGCCGCGACGATCAGCAGGCCCACACCGAGCCACAGCCAGGGGATCGAGGCCGCAGCGGTGGCCTGCTGCTGGTTGCTGACCTCCATGCGTTGCTGCGCGGCCGCGAGTTCGGCGTCCTTGAGCGCGATCAGCTGCTGCTGTTGCGCCTGCAGCTGTTCCAGATCGGCCAGTCGCGCCTTGAGCTCCTCGACCTCCGCAGTGCGCGCGGCGATCGATTCGTTGGCCTGTTGCAGTTCCTGACGCAGCATGTCCCCTCCACCCCCGGCATCGATACCGGATTGCGTGCCCGCACGCTGGGCGTCGCCCGACGGCGGCGTGATCTCGAGCCGGGCCTGGGCACCGCCGGCCGGCGACGCGGCCGCTGCAGGCCGCTCGCTCGCGACCGCATCGGCGGTGACACCCTCCGGCTGCGGCGCGGGCCGGCGCATCTCCCGCCACTGGCCCACCTGCTCGCGCACGACGGCATTGGCCTCGGCCGTGCTGAATTCGGTCCACTGGTCCTGCGCCGGCATCCGCAGCACCGCGCCCTGGCGCACCAGGTTGAGGTTGCCACCTATGAAGGCCTCCGGATTGGTCCGCAGCAGCAGCACCATCGCCTGGTTGACGGTGATGCCCGCCTCGGCGGCCAGCGGCGCGGCGATCGCCGACAGGGTCTGCCCGGCCTGGACCGGCGGAAGCTCGCCTGCCGCCATCGGCGCCTGTGCCGCCGGACGGGCCGCTGGCGCGGCGGGCGCCTGCGTGGCGACGGCCTCGGAGGGCGCGGCCGCCTCGCGCGCGGACTCCGCGACCGGCGTCGGCGCGGCCGTCGGCGTGCGGACGATGCTCGTCGGCGGCGCGACCACCGGCGCCTCGATCGACGGCTGTGCCGGCGCGGCCAGGGTATCGGGCACGGCGACCAGCGCCGAATACTCGCGCACCAGCCGCCCCTGCCCCCAGTCGACCTCGACCAGGAACGTCAGCGACTCCTGGGTCACCGGCGAAGCGCTGGTGACCCGGATGACCGGACGTCCGCGCGGGTCCAGCGCGACACTGAACTGCAGATCCGACACCAACCCCTGCGGCGGCTCCAGGCCGATCCGCGCGAACGTCTCGGGCGAGGCCAGACGCGCCTGCAGCTCACGCAGCTCGGCCGGGTCGCTGGAGACGATCGGAATCTCGGCCAGCAACGGCTGGCCCTGCTGCGAACGCACCTCGATGCGCCCGAGCCCCAACGCGAGCACGGGGCTGGCGACGGCCAGCAACAGCCCGGCCAGCAGCAGGCGCTGCACGATACGCACGATGGTGGTTCCCCTGATCATCCGGCGACTGTAGCGGCGCGGCATCCCGATCCGCAACGATCAGCCCTCGGCCGCGACCAGTTCGGCGACCTGCACTGCGTTGAGCGCGGCGCCCTTGCGGATGTTGTCGGCGACGATCCACAGGTTCAGCCCGTTCGGGTGCGAGAGGTCCTCGCGGATGCGGCCGACGAAGACCGGATCGCGACCCGAGGCATGCGTGACCGGGGTCGGATAGCCGCCGGCGGCGCGCTCGTCGACGACTTCGACGCCCGGCGCGGCCGCCAGCAGCGCGCGCGCCTCGTCGACGCTGATTTTCTCGCGCAGTTCGACCGCGACCGATTCCGAATGGCCGTAGAACACCGGCACGCGCACCGCGGTCGGGTTCACCAGGATGCTGTCGTCGCCGAGGATCTTGTGCGTCTCCCAGACCAGCTTCATCTCTTCCTTGGTGAAGCCGTTCTCCAAGAAGGCGTCGATCTGCGGGATCAGGTTGAACGCGATCTGCACCGGAAACTTCTGCGGATCGATCTCGCGGAAATTCAGCAAATCGCCGGTCTGGCGGCCGAGCTCTTCCATCGCCGAACGCCCTGCGCCCGAGACCGACTGGTAGGTCGACACGTTGATGCGCACGATGCCCGCCTTGCGGTGCAGCGGCGCGAGCGCGACCAGCATCTGCATCGTCGAGCAGTTGGGATTGGCGATGATGCCGCGCGGACGCTTGCGCGCCGCTTCGGGATTGACCTCGCTGATCACCAGCGGCACGTCGTCGTCGTAGCGGAACGCCGAGCTGTTGTCGATGACGACGGCGCCGGCCGCGGCGAACGTCGGCGCGTAGGCCTTGCTGGTGTCGCCGCCGGCGGAAAACAGGGCGATGTCGATGCCGGCGGGATCGAAGGTGGCGAGATCCTGCACGACGATGTCGTCGTCGCCGAACTTCACGGTGCTGCCGGCCGAGCGCGCGCTGGCGAGCGGCACGAGTTCGGAGACGGGGAAATCACGCTCGGCGAGGATCGACAGCATGGTCTCGCCGACGGCGCCGGTGGCACCGACGACGGCAACGCGGAAACGGCGGGGCTGGGAACTGGACATTCAATACGTCTCGAAAAGAATTCTGGATGTGGGCCGCGCGTGGCGCGGGCGCTGCACAGCTGGGGCTTCGGGGAACCGCCCGCCCTGACGCTCAGGCGGTTCCCGGACGTTTCGCGGATTTTCCGTCGTTCGCGGCTGGCGCGATCACGCTCGGCGGATGCCCGGCATCCGGGCCCGCGCCGAGCGCGGCGATCAAGTTGTCGACGGCGAGTGCGACCATCGCGCGGCGCGTGGCGAGGCTGCCGCTGGCGATGTGCGGGGTGAGCACGATGTTGTCGAGCGCCAGCAGCCGCGGATCGACCGTCGGTTCGCCTTCGAACACGTCGAGCGCAGCCGACGCCAGACGGCCGCTGCCCAGCGCATCGGCCAGCGCGGCTTCATCGACGATGCCACCGCGCGCGATGTTGGTCAGCGTCGCGGTCGATTTCATCTTCGCCAGTGCGGCAGCGTCGACGATGTGGTGGCTGGCGGACGAGTACGGCAGCACGAGGACCAGATGATCGGCCTGCGCGAGGAGCGTGTCGAAATCGACATACGACGCGTTGAATTCGCGCTCGACATCGGCCGGCAGGCGGCTGCGGTTGTGGTAGACCACGCGCATGTCGAAGCCGGACGCGCGTTTCGCGATGCCCTGCCCGATCCGGCCCATGCCGAGAATGCCCAGCGTGCTGCCGTGCAGATCGGCGCCGAGCAGGCCCTTGAAGTTCCAGCCCTGCCACCGGCCGGCGCGCAGGTGGCGCTCGGCCTCGGTGACGCGGCGCGCAGCGGCCATCATCAGTGCGAAGCCGAAATCGGCCGTGGTCTCGGTCAACACGTCGGGCGTGTTGGTCGCGACGATGTCGCGCGCCTGCAGCGCATCGATGTCGAGATTGTTGTAGCCGACGCCGACGTTGGCGATCGCGCGCAGCTTTGACGCGCCCGCAACTTCGTCGCTGCCGATGCGCTCGTTGAGCGTCACCAGCGCGCCGTCGGCCTCGCGCAACGCGTCGGCGATCGCGGACGTGTCGTGCTCGCTGACGACCGGCACCTGCACCACATCGAAATGCGCGTGCAGGCGCTCGACGATGTCGTCGAACAGCGGCTGCGACACCCAGACCTTCGGGCGCGGCTCAGCCATCGATGCGTCCCGGAATCCGCGGCGTCACGGCGCCGACATCGCCGCATTGGGCGCGATGGCGCAGCGCCTGGTCCATCAGCACCAGCGCCAGCATCGCCTCGCAGATCGGCGTCGCGCGGATGCCGACGCAGGGGTCGTGGCGACCGGTGGTGACCACTTCGACGGTGTTGCCGTCGGTGTCCAGGCCATCGGCCGGCAGGCGCAGGCTGGACGTCGGCTTGAACGCCGTCGACACCACGACCTGCTGGCCGGTGCTGATGCCGCCGAGTACGCCGCCGGCGTGATTGGACGCGAAGCCGGCGCGCGTCATCAGGTCGCGATGTTCGCTGCCCTTCTGCGCAATCGAGGCGAAGCCGGCGCCGATCTCGACGCCCTTGACCGCATTGATCGACATCATTGCCGCGGCGAGATCGCCGTCGAGCTTGCCGTAGACCGGCTCGCCCCAGCCCGGCGGCACGCCGTCGGCCACGGCGGTCACGCGCGCGCCGACGGAATCGCCGGACTTGCGCAGCGCGTCCATGTAGATCTCGAGTTCCGGTACCTGCGCGGCGTCGGGCCAGAAGAATGGATTGGATTCGACCACGTCCCAGTCGATCGCGGCGCTGTCGAACTGCGCCGGCACGATGTCGCCGAGCTGCGACAGGTAGCCGTGCACGCGCACGCCGTAGCGATCGCTCAGCCATTTCTTGGCGATCACCGCCGCGGCGACACGCATCGTGGTTTCGCGCGCCGACGAGCGACCGCCGCCGCGCGGATCGCGGATGCCGTACTTCTGCCAGTAGGCGTAGTCGGCATGCCCGGGCCGGAACTGCTGGGCGATGTTGCCGTAGTCCTTGCTGCGCGCATCGGTGTTGCGGATCAGCAGCGCGATCGGCGTGCCCGTGGTCAGGCCCTCAAAGACGCCGCTGAGGATTTCGACGTCGTCGGCCTCGCGCCGCGCCGAGGTGTGCCGGGTCTTGCCGGTCGCGCGCCGCGCGAGATCCTCGGCGAAATCCTCGACCGCGAGCGCGATGCCCGGCGGGCATCCGTCGACCACACAGCCGATTGCCGGCCCGTGACTTTCGCCGAAGGTCGTGACGGTGAACAGTTGGCCGAAGCTGTTGCTGGACATGGGCAGGCGTCGAGGCGACGCGGCACGAAACGCGGGCCGGCAAGCTTAACGCGACCAGGCCGCGCGTGGAGGCCCGGTTACAGGGCGAACCGTCGGCATCACGGCGCCGTTCCGATGCCGCCACCGTAGGAGCGCGCTTGTGCTCGCATCCCCTTCCGAGGGCGCGCGAAGGGACTTTCCCGAGCACAGCCCTTCGCGCGCAAGCGCGCTCCTACAGGGGAGGACCTGGACGGTCTCAGAACAACCCAGCGCCCGCGCTTCCGGTCGCCGCCACCGCCGCCGAGGCCTTGCCCTCGCGCTCGGCCGCCAGCTGGGTGATGCGCGCGCTGTGCGTGACCAGGTCGTGGCGTTCGACGACGAAGATGCCCATCTGGCCGACCTGGAACTCGATCCACATCAGCGGCAGTTCCGGCAACAGCTTGATCAGGTGCTGCTCGGATTCGCCCACCTCGCAGATGAGCAGGCCGTCCTCGGTCAGGTGCAGCGGCGCGTCGCGCAGGATCTTCAGCACGAGGTCGAGGCCGTCGTCGCCGGCGCGCAGGCCCATCTCGGGCTCGTAGGAATACTCCTGCGGCAGCGCGTCGGTCTCGTCGTTGGTGACGTAGGGCGGATTGGTGACGATCAGGTCGTAGTGCTCGCCCTGCAGCCCGTCGAACAGGTCGGACTTGAGGAAGCGCGTATTGCGCACCTCGAGCCGCCGCTCGTTCTCGGCGGCCAGGGCCAGGGCCTCGTCGCTGAGATCCACACCGTCGACGTGCCAGTCCGGATTGTGATGCGCCATCGCGATCGCGATGCAGCCCGAACCGGTGCACAGGTCCAGCGCGCGCCGCACCTCGCGGCCGCCGAGCCAGGGCTCGAAGCCGGACAGGATCAGCTCGGCGATCGGCGAGCGCGGCACCAGCGCGCGGGCATCGGACTTGAAGCTCAGGCCGGCGAACCAGGCCTCGCCGGTCAGATACGCCGCCGGCACGCGTTCCTCGATGCGGCGCAGGAACAGGCCCAGCACGTCTTCCTTCTCCGCCAGCGTGACGCGCGACTGGCCGTACACCGGGCTCAGGTCGTGCGGCAGGTGCAGCGCGTGCAGGGTGAGCTGGGTGGCCTCGTCGATCGCGTTGTCGTAGCTGTGGCCGAAGGTCAGCCCGGCGGCGTTGAAGCGGCTGGCGCCGTAGCGGATCAGGTCGACGATGGTCTGCAGTTCTTCGGTCATGGCGCGCGCGGGCTCGGGGACGGCGTGTTGGCCGCGGATTATAGGTCAGCGCCGGAAACTGCTCCGGATCGGGCATCGCGCGCTGGCTTCGACGGTGCGTCACGCGCGGATCCGCCGATGACCACGCGTATCCCGGTGTCGCGCGCGTCGCGGCCAGCCCGCCGCCGTCGGCGGCAACCGCCTCCAGCGACCGTCACACGGCGTCCGAGGTCGCCGGGCCACGGGCGGTGCCGGCACGCCGGGTATCATGGCCGGCACCCGACACGGAACCGGCGATGTTCAACCGCACCACGCTCGTCATTCTCTGCATCGCACTGGCCGGCGGCCTCGGCCTGCTCGCGGCCCAGCGGTATTTCGTCGCCGCGCCCGCCGGCGCGCAGCCCGAACTCGAGGCCGTGCAGCTGTATCCGCAGCCGCGCGAGATTCCCGGCTTCGCGCTTCAGCAGTCCGACGGCACGCAGCTGCTGCCCGGCGAACTCGCCGGCCACTGGACACTGGTGTTCATCGGCTTCACCCATTGCCCGGACATCTGTCCGATGACGCTGACCCATCTGGCGCAGGCCCAGCGCACGTGGGAAGCGCTGCCCGAGGCGACCCGCCCGCGCGTGCTGTTCGTCTCCGTCGATCCCGAACGCGACACGCCGGAGCGCCTCGGCGACTACGCCCACGCGTTCCATCGCGACACGCTGGCCGCGACGGCCGACGTGCCCGCGCTGGAGGCCTTCACGCGTTCGCTGTCGATGGTGTTCGCCCGTGTGCCGCTGGACGACGCCGCGCCCGAAGGCGCCTACACCATCGACCACAGCGCGTCGCTGGCAGTGCTCGACCCGCAGGGCCGCATGGCCGGCGTGGTCTCGGGCCGGGTGCTCAACGCCGAAACGCCGCAGCCGGAGGCGATCGCCGCCGATCTGGCCCGGCTGACCGCGGAGTCGCGCCCATGAGCCTCGTCACCACGCTGACCTACGCGCTGCCGCACCGCACCCTGTCGTCGCTGGCGCGGCGGCTGGCGTACTCGCAGAACCCGCGCACGCGGCGCTGGCTGATCGACACCGTCGTGCGCCGCTTCGGCGTGGACCTGTCGGAAGCGGCGGATGCCGACCCCGCGTCCTACGCCAGCTTCAATGCCTTCTTCACCCGCGCACTGCGCGAGGGCGCGCGTGTGCCCGATCCCGATCCCAGCGCGCTGCTGATGCCGGCCGACGGCCACATCAGCCAGTGCGGCCCGATCGAGGCCGGCCGCATCTTCCAGGCCAAGGGCCAGTCGTTCACCGTGGCCGAGCTGCTCGGCGACGCGGCTGACGCGGCGCCGTATCTCGACGGCAGTTTCGCCACGGTCTACCTCTCCCCGCGCGACTACCACCGCGTGCACATGCCCTGGACCGGCACCCTGCGGGAAACCGTGCACGTGCCGGGCCGTCTCTTCAGCGTGGGCACCGCGGCGGTGGCGAAGGTGCCGCGGCTGTTCGCACGCAACGAGCGCCTGGTCTGCCATTTCGACACCGACTTCGGCCCGATGGTCCAGGTGATGGTCGGCGCGCTGCTGGTCTCGGGTGTGGAAACGGTGTGGAGCGGCGAGGAGATTCCCGCCTACGGCGACCGCATCCAGCGCAAGGACTACCGCGGCCGCGCCATCACGCTGCAGCGGTTCGAGGAGATGGCGCGCTTCAACTACGGCTCGACGGTCGTGGTGTTGCTGCCCAGGGGCGTGGCCGAGCTCGACCCGTCCCTGCACGCGGAATCACCGGTGCGGCTCGGCCAGGCACTGGCCCGGCGCACGGCGGCCTGACGCAACGCCGGCGCGCGCGGGTGCGCAGCGCCGGCATGCAGTTCCAGGCGTCGAAGCGGTCGCCGATTGGTCCCGGGTGCGGTCGAGGACAGGCGCGTCCTGTCACCGGTGGCCGTCTCTCTGAACAGGCCCGGATGATTCCTCGGCGTTGCACTCCGTGTCGTGCCGCGAACGCCGCGCGCTACCCCGGGCGAGTGCCGGCGCGTCAATGCACGTGCGCCGTCCCTCCCGCCT